>JAESPE010000018.1 GCA_016756835.1 gamma proteobacterium endosymbiont of Lamellibrachia anaximandri
CAGGCTTTAGGCAGATGGGACTTGTATCTTTCGACACGCACCCACTGGGTAACACTAACCAATTTCATCCCTTATTGGGAATTCCGAGGCTCCGAGTTTAGCTCGGCACAAGGATATCTATGCCCGGGTCAGCCCGGAACACAAACTGCGTCTGGTGACGCTGCTGCAGAAAAGCGGCATGATCGTCTCCATGACCGGAGACGGGGTCAACGACGCCCCGGCCCTGAAACGCGCAGATGTTGGCGTGGCCATGGGCGACAAGGGCACCGAAGCGGCCAAGGAGGCAGCGGAGATGGTGCTCGCCGACGACAATTTCGCTTCCATCAGCCACGCGGTGGAAGAGGGCCGAACCGTCTACGACAATCTGAAAAAGGCGATCCTCTTCATCCTTCCCACCAATGGCGGCGAGGCATTGGTGATCCTCGGCGCAGTGCTGTTGGGTTTTCAGGAGCTGCCGCTCACCCCGGTGCAGATCCTCTGGGTCAACATGATCACCGCCGTCACCCTTGCCTTGGCGCTCGCCTTCGAGCCACCCGAACACGGTGTAATGAAACGTCCCCCCCGCGACCCGGTCCAGCCTGTATTGAGCCGCCACTTTCTCTGGCGCATCGCCTACGTATCGCTGGTACTGATGGCGGGGACCTTTGGCCTCTTCGTGTGGGAGATCGAACAGGGCGCGAATATCGAGGTGGCCCGTACCGTAGCGGTGAACACCCTGGTCTGCTTCGAGATCTTCTATCTGTTTAACTCCCGCTACATCACCGAGCCGGTGCTCAACCGGCGCGGCCTATTCGGCAGTCGCTACGTGCTGGCGGCGGTGGTCATCCTGGTGCTGTTCCAGCTCGCCTTTACCTATACGGGGCCTTTACAGACCCTGTTTGGCACCGCTGCAATAGGAGCCGACGTGTGGCTGCGCATTCTTTTGGTCTCCTCCAGTGTGTTATTCCTGGTGGAGGGAGAGAAGGCGCTGGTACGGCGATTTCAGGGAAAACAGGTGCACCAGCGTGTTAAACCGTAGGGATGGTCGTTGGGTTCGGTGGCAGCAGAGGAAGGTTTGGCGCATCCGCCGAAACGGCGAGAAAGGGCAGAATAAACAGCGCAAAAACAAGACTCATCCTTGTCTTTTTCATGATCACTTTTCCTTGTTGATCCAGGTAAACAACGATTATATCTTAGCGCATTATCCGCCAGCCCGGAAACTCAGAGTTAAGTATACTGTCACCTGAACCCTTGACAGGAAAAAGGAATGCGCTCGACTCCAGAGGAGATTAAAACCAGCGAGGAACACTTTCGCCGGCTCTATGAAGAGGCTCCCCTGCCTTACCAAAGCCTGGACGAGGAAGGCAGGATTCTCTCCATCAACCGAGCCTGGGAAGAGACATTGGGTTATACCCGTGAGGAAGTTCTTGGCCAATCCATCGGCGAATTCCATGCGCCAGGCCAGGAGGTAAAACTCAGCCAAACTTTTGCCGAATTTCTAGCGTGCGGTTTGGTCGACAGGGTCAAAATCCTGTTTCAATGCAAGGACGGCACTGAAAAACTCTTTTCGATAAACGGCCGTATAGCCCATGACGAGCAGGGCCACTTCCTGCGCACCCACTGCATACTCACCGACATCACGGATATCCAAAAAACCGAGGTGGAATTGCTGCAGAAAAACGCTGAGTTGCGCCTGCTCGACACCATTCCCGCACCAGTCTTTGTTATGGATCGCCAACTGCGTTACCAGTCGGTGAACCAGGCATTTCTGGCCTTCATGGAGATGTCTACAGAGCAGATCATCGGTAAAACAGACGCAGAGCTTTTTCCCCCGAATACGGCCAAGGAATTCGAATCCAGCGATTATAAGGTAATCAATGATGGACACGCCTTTACCGACCTGGAGCAGGCGGTTCCCAACCCAGCGGGCACCATCCGCTGGTTCTCCACCACCAAAACCCCGGTATTCGACACAGATGGCGCCGTGACGGGACTGGTGGGAGTCAGCTTCGAAATCACTGAGCATAAGCAGGCCCAGGAGAGACGCCTGAACGAGGAGAAAACCCACCGGGAAACGCTGGTCCGTGAGGTGCACCACCGCATCAAGAACCATCTTCAGGGGGTAATTGGGCTGCTGCACAATCTTTCACAGAGCGGTCTCCCTGCCGAGGAGACCCTTAACAAGGCCATATCCCAGATACGCTCCATTGCCACCGTTTACGGGCTGCAGTGCGACACCGGCGGTGGACGCATAAAGATCAGCGAACTTCTCCTGGCCAGCGTCAATGTCTACCGCAACACACGCCCCGCACACATTGTGCTGGAGGTCGACGAGGTCTGCTCGATGGAACTGAATCGGGAAGAGTCCATACCTGTTGCTCTGGTGATCAACGAACTGATTACCAACGCGATCAAACACGCTTCACCACCACCCGGGAAGCAACCGGTAGTGATTCAATTTGGCACGACAGATACCGGCGTCCGCCTGCGGATACGTAACCACAGCAAGCGTCTGCCGGAAAGCCTTGATCTCGATACAGCAGCGACTCTTGGGACGGGCCTCAAGATCGTTCGCACACTGCTGCCGACCAAAGGAGCCAAACTTTCACTTGAGTCAAAAACGGGGTTTGTGGTTGCGGAACTGCTGCTGGAACCTCCAGTGATCTGGAGTATAAAAGAGTCGTAACAGGAACTAGATTCCTTTTATTTCCAGGCTTTTTCGGTAGAATGAACTAATCTGCTATTTAATGGGCAGGAGTATTCTAAGATGAGGGAGCGGCTCCCCTCCGCAGTTCAACGGACATGAAGATAGGGAATGACAATGAGCAGCACAAAAATCCTCTTGGTCGATGATGACCGTCTGGTTCTCTCCACTTTGGGCGAGGGATTACGCCTCGCTGGTTACGAAGTGTCGGAGGCAGACAGCGGTGAAACTGCCATCGAACTCTGCAGCAGACTCCATTACCATCTAGTGGTTCTCGACATACGTATGCCTGGGATAGACGGTGTCGAAGTCGCCCGTTGGCTGCGTCAGAATAGCGACATCCCGTTTATCTTCCTCTCCGCCTACGGCGACGACGACGTGGTGGACCGGGCCGTGGCGGAAGGTGCGCTGGGTTACCTGATCAAACCGGTGGACCCGCCTCAACTCCAGGCCGCAATACGGGCGGCTTTGGGACGCAGCGCCGAGATCCGCCAGTTGCGCGAGAAAGAGGGCCAACTGTCACAAGCCCTGAGCGGGGAGCGAACAGTAAACACCGCTGTTGGCATCCTGGCCTATCGCGAAGGCCTAAGTGAACATGAAGCCTTCGAAATGCTGCGCCGCCACGCCCGTTCCAACCATCGCAAGCTCACAGAGGTGGCAGAGGATCTTGTAAACGCACTGGAAACGCTTAACAGCGTATCTTCCAGAAACGCATAGGAAACGGCCAACCATCATCACGAACGCCGAAACTTGAGTTGTAAACAGCCGGCAACACACCTGAATTAAGGGATACAGCGTTGTTTTCATTTTTTATTCTTTTAGATTAAAGATCCAACCTACGCTGCCGAAAATATCTGAAAGCAACTCTGTTTTTCCCGCTATCTGGGGCCAGGCCCCGTCCCAGAAAGCGTTTACAGGATTGGCCTAAGTGCCTTTCCCGGCCCCGAACCGCCATTCTGCAGTGTCTAGCGGCGCTGCCTGACTACTTTTTCAGGAAAATGGCGATATGGATACTCTGCCTCAGAAGAATAAGGCCTATCCCCCCGAATCGAATGGCATCGTCAGCGAACTCTCCCTGCGTTTGATGCCCCAGTTACGAGAACAGTTACAGTTTCGGCGTGACGCCGGATGCGATGCTGTACCGGTGGATGCACTCGCCAATCACATATCCTCACCCACCCGCTTGGGCGATGCGTGAAAGCTATGCAGGAGCGGAGCGGCGAGGCGCCGCTCCTGCGGAATTAAATCCAAAAGATTCAAAAAAGATCCATCTGGTTGGTGGTAATACGTTCGAAACTCCCGCCGACAAAATGGAGAATGCCGTCCGCCACCGGGGCCAACTGCCGGTCGATGTAGTGTTGATAATCAATGGGACTGCGCAGATCTGCAAGCGGCTCCGGACCATTGAGGGTAATCAGATAGCTGATCCAGCGTCCCGCCCGCTCCAGCTTGCGGGCCGCCTGAATATGGGGCGGCACATTGCGCCGGTAACTTTCCAAAGGATTGCGGATGCGCTTACGATAGACCAGCTGTTCATCGAGTGCGCCCGACTTGAGGCTGGCGACCGTCTCCCGGATGTAATCGTCCCAGGGTTCATTGAAAAAGACCCGCCGGTAGAGTTCCCGCTGAAAGACCTGGGCCAGTGGGGTCCAGTCACTACGCACACTCTCCAACCCCTTGAACACCAGTTCGTACTCTCCCACCCCGTTACGCACGTAACCCGCGTAGCGTTTTTTACTCCCCGTTTCCGCTCCCCTGAGGGTAGGCATGACAAAGCGGATGAAGTGGGTCTCGAACTCAATCTCCAGGGCCGACTCCAGACGGTATTCTGTCTGTAGTTTGTCACTCCACCACTGGTTGAGGGAGGTCTTGAGTTGTCGGCCGATACGCTTTGACGCCGCTTCGTCGTGATCCGGTCCAAGCAACACGAAGACCGAGTCGGTATCTCCATAGATAACGCGATAGCCCTGCTGTTCGATGTAGTCCCGACTGCTGGTGATGATCTCATGCCCCCGGCGGGTAATGCTGCTGGCAAGCCGGGCGTCATGGAAACGGCAACCGCTGGAGCCCAGCACCCCGTAAAAGGAGTTCATGATGATCTTGATCGCCTGGGAGAGTGAACGGTCTCCCTGCTGTTTGGCCTCATCACGCTGTTGCCAAAGTTCGGTAATGATGTCCGGCAGAATCGACGCTTTGCGGGAAAAAACGGCACCCAGAAAACCCGGCACCGGGTCATCTCCCGGGCGCACCAGACCGAGCGGGTCTATGAGGAAGGTACGGATGATGCTGGGATAGAGACTCTTGAAATCGAGTACCAGCACATTTTCATAGAGTCCCGGCTGGGAGTCCATCACATAGCCGCCGGGACTGGAAACCCCGCTTGTGTTGGCACCGACATCCGGGGCCACGACACCCGCCCGGTGGAGTCTGGGCAGATAGAGGTTGTCGAAGGCGGCTACCGATCCACCCTGGCGCCCCAGTGGCAGACCCGTCATCACCGATCGTTGAATCACGAAATTAAGCAGATCGGTCTTTTCAAAGATCGCCTCCACCAGTCGACAATCTTCCAGGTTATAAGCCGCCAGTGCAGGTTTATCCTCCCGGAAAAGCCGAAGAATCTCCTCGACCTTACCCTCACTCCCTTCGATCAGCTTCTTGCGGCCCAACAGTTTGTGAGCCACAAAACCCAAAGCAAAGCTGTCGAAACGCCAGAAGGCCGCCTTCAGATTATCGATGCCATCCAGCACCACCCTGCCGGGAATGCTGGCGATCCTGACCTGCCCTGTCTGCTGGGGCTGCAGAATAGCCGCCTGCTCATCCCCGCGCCCCATGTCGAATCGTAAACGATGGTGGCGACATCGCAACTCAATGGTATTCAGGTCGAAGTTGATCACATTCCAACCCAGGATAAGATCCGGATCCCACTCTCGCACCCGTGCAAAGAAACCGATGAGCAGATCACGTTCGCCGGGAAACCATTCGACAGGCAGATCGGTCGCCCAGTCCGCTCCATCTCCCTGCATCAAAATGACCTCACGACCCCGGCAACTCAAGGCGATGGAGAGTATTTCGCCACTGAATGCATTGGTCTCGATATCGAGACTGACGTAACTGAGTTCCGGGGTGATCGTCGCTGGGCGAAGTTGTGGATTGATCAACTCCCGGTAACCCGCCTTTTGCACCGGATGACCCAGCACCTCCAAGCTCGCGGTGATAAAACGTTCCATCAAATAGCGGTCATGGGGTTTGATGTCCGATTCGTAGAGAGGAATGGCATCGGCTGCGGCCCGTTGACGAAACTGCTGCAGCGATTTCTGTGCAGAAAAGTAGAGTCCATCGACGGCCCCGCCATCCAGCCCTTGCAGATCCAAAGGCTTGCGTTCAAGACGGCTTCCCGGCAGGTAATCCGGCCCCAACTGGATTTCGGATGAAATGAAACAGACGGCACGCTGATCCGGATAGACACAGCGCAGCGGCCCTTCCTGGGTATGAACCCAAAAGACAAGATCGATCCCGTTAGGACGGTCTCTCCAGTGACGGGTTAGCAAAAATCCAGTAGCTGCCGGCATCTATCAGTTCTTTTCCTGGACATCCGTAGCGCTTAACCCCAAAGAGATTGAAAATCTGACCGACAAAAAACTACACCGCAGCCGGCAGAAAGGGTAGTTTAGTATCACTATGCTCAATATTACCCCAAACACCCAAACCCTCAGGCGTAAGAACTACGTTTTCCCGCTGTTGTCTCTGATACTCGGCCTCACTCTCATCGGCTGCAGTGTCAGCGAATCACCAGACACCATCTCGATTTCAGAAGAACCGGCGGGCACTTTGACCGAATCAGCGATGGATCAGGACTATTTACAAAGTATTCGTCAGCAGACAGCTGAGGCTGCCAATCTCCGCTTGCAACAAGCCTACGAGCGCAACAACATTCCCCAGCAGCAGCGCAACGGGCAAGCCAGGGTGAGTGGCCAATACATTAGTCTACACTCGAGAAAACTGGCTCTGCTTGATCTCAGCTATACAACGGGGCCTGTACGGGTTACCCGAATCACGGGACTCAAGGCGCCATTCATAGTCTCGATCAGTTGTGTTTCTGCAAGCGGAAAAGCTTTCGACATCAGCGATATCGAAAACAAGTGCGGCCAGACCGTCGAGCAGGTCTTTGGAATGGACTGATGTCCAATCAAAACCGGTTAGAATATTAAAGCACAGGGAGGGACCCGCCGTGATTTCTCACGCTTCACGACAAGGTGCGGGGAGTTAACCCCATAGAGATTAGCGCCCTACCAAAATCGGACGCGGCCGGTATCCAGATGGACAAAATCCGATTTGGGATAGTAACCGACACCACCGCCCTTCAGCGCCAGTGCCGCCTTGCGAAGATTGCGAAGCTCTGTCCCGGGCAGGCGCACGTCGATCGCCTTGCCCTGCATGTGCAGGCTGCGCTTGGCCACGCCACTCTTCCCACTCTTGCCCCGCAGCATCGCGTTGGTATGGGGGGAACGGTAACCTGAAATGATGCGGAAGGATCGGTTGGAGCCGAGCCCTGTTTTCAGCGTGTGCAGCAGGTCCAGCAGATCCCGGTCGATTGACTGGGCATCTCCGGTACGGTGATCTCTAAGCAGGTGACTGATCTCCTGAAGCCCGTCATCCAGATACTCTCCATCGGCCCAGTAGGTGGCCGTCAGCCGTTCCCCGGTATGCAGATGGCGAAAAGCCAGGCTCCGCGCTTCACTACGGGCGGCAGCTGCGACCCAGGATGGCACTATCAAACCGCTGGCCACAACCGCGCAACCACTCAGAAAGCGGCGACGGCTGATGGTGTCTTGAGAATCGGCAGAGATTTTGTTCTGTAACTTCATAGCCCTTCAATTTTCATCCAGCAGGTTGTTTCTGCTAACTATTTTCGGCCATCCGGCAGATAAATTGAGGGCAAGGTTAACAGAATATGAGGGGGAAGTGCCAAACCTGTGACCAAATTCACGGGATTGGGCGGCTATTCAGCCGATTTCGGCCCCCTCTCTCTGAGGGAGAGGGCTGGGGTGAGGGATTTCACTTGACCGCTGTATTTTGCCCCACATCTCGAATAATTGGATAACGATTGATCTGAATCATGAGTGTCAGCCGAATAGCAAATCAGCCATCACGAAGTTAACTAGTATTGGAGTAGAGGAGGCGGCAGATGGCTGCTTTTGGGCGTTCGGGTCGGATTTTATCGGCGATGGCCTTGGGGCTGTTGTTGCTGGGGGGGCTTGTATATCTGCTTTGCCGCAACAGCTCTTCAGTCTATTTCCTGGCAAGCATCTTTCCTGAAACGATCGGTTACTCCGTGCCGGCCGCAGCTGTTTGTAGTTCGGTTCCCTCCTTCATCCATATCTATGCATTTATTTTACTCACAGCCGTCGTGCTTAATCCGTCCAGGGCTGGACTGGCCCTGATCTGTCTTGGCTGGATAGCCATTGAACTGTTTTTTGAATTCGGTCAGCACCCGTTTTTTGCTCAATACCTGACCGAAAAGATACCCGCGTGGTTTGAAGACTTTCCTCTCCTCGAAGTCGCGGACACCTATTTTCTAACCGGTACATTCGATCCTCTGGATGTACTTTTCATTCTCTTTGGCACAGCTGCGGCATTACTAACCCTGCATAAGGTCCAGCGGTGGGAGGTGGATCATGCTTAAGATCAATAAGGGTTTACAGGCCTGGAGAGTAGTATCGCTCATTCTGGTGGTCGCCTTTGGTGTCTTTACGATCTTAGGTTCCGGCGACAACGATCAGGATCTTTTCGATCCCTATGCTATCGCCGATGCGGGTCCTGACCAGCATGTCCGGACTTGGTCAACCGTCCACCTCGATGGCAGTGGCAGTAACACACCCCTTGGGGCGGATCCGGGTGAAAGTAGTGCTGTCTACTCTTGGGAAATGATAAAAAAGCCGGCAGAGGCACAATTCTGGATGAGTGCCACAAATATTCTCAATCCAACATTTCTTGCCAGTTATCCGGGTGAATATATTGCTCAGCTAACCGTCAAACATAACGGACGTACCGGCTTGGACAATGTCACGATTACCGCTTATGCAGAATCAAATGAGATCAGGCCAACCGCTAATGCAGGCGCGGATATTGTCGCAAAACATGGTGCATTGGTTGAGTTGGATGGCAGCCGCAGTTTTGATCGATATATAAGCAAATCGCTCGTCTACACCTGGTTCATGTCTGAGCGCCCTTTGAACAGCAACTCAGCGCTCTCTTCAAGAGATGTAGTCAATCCCTCTTTTATCGCTGAATTCAATGAAGATGATGGGTGGAGGAGCCACTATGAGATTCGCCTGCATGTGATAGATGAGGATGACTGGGTAGCTACTCCTGATCATGTCGACGTCTATGTCTATCCATCGGAAGGTTATGCCCACCCCACGTCGGTTGCCGGACCTGAACAAAGAGTCAGCACAGGCACACAGGTGAACCTTGATGGGAGTGAAAGCCATGATGTGGATGGCAGGCCCCTGACCTACGCATGGCAGTTCTATTCAAGACCTCTGGGGAGTCATGCCGCTCTCTCAGGCGCCAATACATCAATGCCTTCATTCACCCCTGATGTAGATGGTCTCTATGTACTCTTTCTGTCGGTGGATAATGGTGAACGTAACAGCAGCAGCGATCTGATCGGCGTTTTTAATCAAAGTCTCTATGACCGGCAAAATCAGGACCGGGTGAAGGTGACTGCAACATCAGGCTCGCCTGAACCTGTCTCCCTCCTTGGACCGGATCAGCGGATCTTCTATGCTGGACCGGATAGCCAGATACTGGATGCCAGTCGTTCCACCCCCGTCAATGATGGATTCACCGGATATGGCTGGGGACTGATCAACAGACCTGCCAACAGCAATGCCATTGTCGAGACTTTTGATCCCCTTGATCCGAATGGCGCCCAGCTAAATTATGATATGGAGGGAGATTATGTTGTAGGAGTAACTGTGACAAATATCCATCAGTTGGACTACGATACGATCGTCTATAAGGTCACCACCAATACCCCGCCAGTGGCGGATGCGGGTATTGATCAGAACGTCACGGCCAATTTCCCGGTCACATTGAACGGCAGCAATAGCAGTGATGCTGACCTTGACCCTGTAGCCTATAGCTGGAGTCTGGTTTCCACGCCTGTAGACTGGACATCCTGGCCAGGCGCGTGGCCACTGCTTTCCGAAGGCAGAGAGGCCAGTCCGACCTTTACCCCAACGGTGAATGGCAACTATATTTTCCGGCTTACCGTTAATGATAATCAGGTTAACAGCGAAGCTGACAGTGTAACTGTCACTGTCTCCGGATCGATGATCAATTCACCGCCGGTCGCCGATGCAGGCCCCGACCAGCCCAATGCGGTAACAGGTGTGCAGGTTACCCTGGACGGCAGTGGCAGCAGTGATCCTGATACGGATCCAATCACCTTCCTCTGGCATTTTGAATCAGTGCCTCTGTTGAGCATGATGTCCGATGTCTCACTCGCAACGCCAACCCTTGAGCAACCCGTGTTTACACCCGATATTGAGGGTGTCTACCAACTCTCGCTTGTCGTAAATGACGGCCAGGTCGACAGCACTGCGGATACGGTAGATATCACCGCCACAGATCCGGGAGGTGCTTGCAACAATCCACTCACCCTGCAAACCGCCATGCCTTATCTACCAGGGCTTGGAGAGATGCCATCGATCATCCAGATCGATGCCTCAGGGTTAGACACGATCAGGGTTGTCTCAACAACTGATCCCAGTGCATTTTTGGACGTATCGGCACTCCAGGCATTCATTCCTGACCAGAATCAGATATCGGAAGCCAATTTTATTACGATCAATGGAAACTGGACGATATTCAGCAGGACGCATGACAATCCAGTGAGTGACACCGTATCGCCGTCATTCATCCTGGAGCGGCAGAGCGATAATATCTTCTTTAAGGTCGATGTGGCGTTCACCGGTTCTGACGCGCTCGCCGAGGTACAGATCGATTCACTGACAGCCTGCCGTTGTGGTGCGGACGCGGGCGATTGTCCATAAGTCCAGGCTTGCTGAGCGGGGTCGACACCCCGCTTTAGCGAGTCACCGAATCGGAAGAGACAGGCAGTCCCGCTACCGACAGACTGGGCAACTTGTTGTCACCGGATGCCAAAGCCTGGATCAAAGGGGCATCCAGGCCATAGACGTCAGCCCGGAACTGGGGGATGCCATCCTCGTTCGCCCATGCAGAGAAGTAGGCCAGATAGACCGGTATCGGTTGCTTTAGCCGCCAGATCATCGTCTGACCGGAGTCTATACCCTCCTGCAGCGCCAATGCCGAGGCCTGTTCGCTCTCCCCTTGTAGTAGTCGTGCCGCCAGCAGGGAGGCAGACTCAACCCGCACGCATCCTGAACTGAAAGGACGGGTAGGCTGCTCAAAGAGTCCTTTTGCAGGGGTATCATGAAGAAAGACCGCGTAGGGGCTGACCATATGAAATTTGATTTGTCCCAGACTATTGCGGGGACCCGGCATCTGTCTCAGGACAAAGGGGAAGTCGTTCTTATGATACAAACTCCAATCGATAGCCGCCGCATCCTCATGAATCCAGTCACCCTCTTCTCCCTTACGAAATACCGCAATCTCTTTGCTGTCGAAAAAATTATCGTCCCGCAACTGCTTGGGCAGTAAATCCTCCACTGCAATACGTCTTGGAACTGTCCATTGCGGGTTGAGCACCAGATGGGTAATCCGGCTTTTGAAGGAGGGCGTTTCACGTTTCAGCTTGCCACCGACAGTACGACGGCGAAAAACCTCTGCACCCTGATCCCTCATCGTCACTTCGAAACCTGCTGTGTTGACCAACAGGTAACGCTCTTCCAAAGAGTGGGGCAACCAGCGCCAACGCTCCATATTGGCCTTGATCTGGGCAATGCGGTGTCCCACGGACACATTCAGCGCAGCCCGTGTTTTCGGGCCGACCCGACCGTCCACATCCAGCCCATGGCGCTGCTGGAAACGTCTCACCGCCGCTTCCAACGGTGGATTAAAATAGTCAGCCCCGTCCGCCGATGGTTCGAGATAGTCACCTTCAATACGCAACCGCTCCCGTAGCCGCAAAATCGAGGGATGACGATCACCCGGACCCAGGATCTGGACCCTGGGGAAGTTTTTCCAGCCCCCTCTGCTCTCGATTTCATGGTAATCAAAAAGCACCTGCCGCAAACGCTTGTACTCCAGCGAGTCTGGAGCCAGATCATTCAACAGGTCAGACAGGCCGTCTGCCGACAACGCGGCCTGCAGGAGTTCCATCGGTTCAGTCCGGTCAAATTCAAAGTGCCAGAGCGGATCCAGTTCTGCCGCTTTGACACGGCCTCCACGAAGATCACCGGCATAGCGGAAAAAGGCATCGGTGAGCAGAAGTTCCCGCTCCAAAGCCACAGCCGGGTCCTGCTGGTCCCGTGATACTTTCAAACGCGGAAAATGATAGTCAACAGGCTCCAAACCTTCCGTCAAGGCGCTGTCAAGCAGGGTCAGTAGTGTCTCACCCTGAGCATTGAGTTGCTCGCCATCATGCCATACCGCTCGTCCCTTCCTGTCCTTGTAGAAAGCCTGTAACCGCATCCAGTTGGGTTCGCGGACGGGAAGGGTGACTGCAATATCCTGGAGCACAGTCTGCAGACGGACACGAATCGCCGCCACCCCGCGCAGCTCGTCTTCAAGCGACGCACTGTTCGCTGTTCCACACCACAGCGTGACACAGAACAGTCCGATAATGGTCGATATGTGGTTATGCGATTTTCCCATCCTGTTACCTGAAAACATCCTCAACCGTTTCACAGTTGCGGCTTTTCCCAGGGGCAGTGTGCATGGAAAAAGTGGCCGGTACACTAATGCACACAAGCAGACTAACTCGTGTCTATCCGGAAACCTGTATCTAACCACGAAGCGCACGAAGTACACGCGACTGCATGGATGCAGGAGGTAGAGCAACGCAGGGAGCAGTTGCCGAAAGAAAATTTATTGCTAATCAATCTCTTACCTTCGTGCTCTTCGTGTCCTTTGTGGTTAAAACATTGTTTCCGGATGGACACTAACTCAGCAACTTCTTACATTTTCAGAGTATAGAGGCCAGAATAAATTCAACAGTTATCACCCTTTTCTATCAAGGGTCTGCCAGTTTATGGCTAGAAAAGATCGATCTCACCGCTTTGAGGTTGTTCGACATTTTCCAGCAAATTCTTCTCGACCAGATCTTCGTAGATATGCAGTTGATTCCGTCCGTTGTTCTTTGCGTAGTAAAGTGCCCTGTCGGCACTTCCGATCACATCTGCAGTACCGTTTTGATCTCTGATTTCAACCGCCCCGATACTGATAGTGACACGACCTGCCTGCGGCATCTCGCGGGATCCTACCGTTCTAAGACAGCGCTCCAGTACAGAAACTGCATCTTTCCGGGAAAATACCTTGAGTAAAACAACGAACTCCTCACCGCCATAACGAAAAAGCAGATCCCCATCACGGAAGGTATCTGTCAGCAGACGCGCTAACAGGATAAGCACTTCATCCCCAAACAGATGACCAAATCGATCATTTATCTTCTTGAAATAATCAACATCAATTAACGCCAACCAGTAGGTGGCCTCATCTTCAGAACGGCGTTTTATCTCAGACTTGGTGCTGTTGCGTTTGTGACTGCTCAAAGTCAACTGTTTCATCACTTCACTGCTCAGGGTTTCACGATTCAACAGACCGGTAAGTTTGTCCTTCTGATTTTCATCCAGCAGAGTGAGGTAATTTGAGTAGACCTTCAGCAGTCCATAGGTCAGGCGTTGAAGTTCAAAACTGGAATTTTCAGTAAACTGCACCAACACGGCGAAGACTTCATTCCTGGTATTGAATACCGGATAGACAGTATCTGTTATGCCACGTCTTTCATCGTCTACCGAGACAACCTCACCCTCCTCCACGGCAGCGGCAATGCCCTCGGAAAGTGCTTTGGAGATATGCCGTTCAATCGCAGGAATACCTGAAACTTCTTTGTTCTCAACCATGTGAGCGAGAAGAAGTAGATCGAGATTCTCTATCTCACCAGTTACCTGGTAGAGACGCAACTCCTTGCAGGGCGCAACCTCAGCCAGGGTTTTCACCAAGCTTCTTTCGATCAAATCGCGGTCGTGAAACCGGGTGATCTCTGCCAGAGAATCTATTACCTGGACGGTTGATACTTTTTTCAAGACTGCCATGCTTGGTTTTTTCTTTGTAGTCAGATATTTAATATAATAGAGCAACAACAGAAACAGGTGCATCCGCTTGCAGGAAAAATATGAGGAAGCACGCTAAATTGGTCATTTTCAAAACCGATTTGACCTACAATAGGAAAGTCTTCCATATCTAGACACCCAATGTCTCTATTCCTTATTCCTTGCCAGTATTCTACATTCATTACAAAGCCGCTACCTGAAGAATTGCGCGCTTCGACAATTTGTTTCGCTAGTATTAACGGCAGCTAATTGAAAACCTTGAAATCGGGACTTACTAGTTTAGAGTCAGTCATCAATGAAGTTACTCTTCCTGCTGGTACTACTCACCCGCAACGGCGCCGGTGATATCAACGCATCCTTCGTCAACACAGAAACACTGGAGCAGTGTGATCTAAAGGCGCTGATGCTCAGTGGCATCTTCTCTACGGCTAATATCGACATCGTCGAAAGTCGCTGCATCCCGAGTCGGATGCAGTTTTCCGAGTTTTCCCATGCCGCTTCGTCGAACATGACCCACAATTTCTACCTGGTCCATTTCAGTGATGAGGCGGTAGAGATCCAGCCCATGCCAGACTGGCGTAGTTGCATGATCAAACAGCGGGAGGCAGGCAATCGGAAGCGGGTCTACTGCAGCAGCACCCTTCAATCCCTCTTAACCCACGAGGGACCTGAGTCAGCCAATCCCTAATAATCGAACTCCGCCCAGATTGGGCAGTGATCCGATGGCTTCTCCATCCCCCGGATCTCATGGGCGATCCCCGCACCAGTGCAGCTCCGGTTTAGGGGTTCGGTCGCCAGGATCAAATCGATACGCAATCCCCGTTTCGGCTCCCGGTCAAATCCCCGGCTGCGATAGTCAAACCAGCTGAACTGGTCGTCTACATCCGGGTAATGGGTGCGATAGGTGTCGTGCAATCCCCAGGACTTCAGACGCTCAAGCCACTCTATCTCTTCCGGGAGGAAGCTGCACTTGCCGGTACGCAACCAGCGCTTGGCATTGTCCGGGCCGATACCGATATCGAGATCCAGCGGTGCAATATTCATATCGCCGATCACAAGCACTGAGTCAGTAGGTTTGTGGTATTCGTTCAGGTAGTTGAGCAGATCTGCGTAAAATTTCCGTTTGGCGGGGTATTTCGTTTCGTGGTCCTGGCTTTCACCCTGGGGGAAATAGCCGTTGATCACGGTGACTTCGTTACCCTTCCCCGAGGCATAGCGAGCAATGATCAAACGTCGCTGGGCATCCTCATCATCGGCGGGGAAACCCTTCTCCACCGCCAATGACGGCTGTTTGGAGAGCAGCGCCACGCCATAGTGAGTCTTCTGTCCGAAGAACTCCGCCTGATATCCCAGGCTCTCCATCATCCCTAGGGGGAAATCCTGATCCTGTACCTTGCTCTCCTGAATGCCGATGACATCCGGATCATAGGATTCCCGCAGTCTGGCAAGCTGATGTTCACGCGTGCGGATACTGTTGGTATTGAAGGAGACGACTTTCATAATTACACTCTTAATCCAGTACCTGCCAGGAAAACCCTATCTAACCACAAAGAACACGAAGAGCATGAAGGTAAGCGGTTGATCAACAATAAGCTTTCTTTCGGCAACTGCTCCCTGCGTTGCTCTACCTCCTGCATCCATGCAGTCGCGTGTACTTCGTGGTTATAGCGTGTTTCCAGGCAGATACAAATCCAATTTATCAGAGCACTTCCCTGGTCTCTTTCTCACCCATCTCGAAACCGTGCAGATAGGCCTTACCCCAGGGCAGAAACTCCTGCCCGACGATACGCTCTTCACTGTCTGCCTCGACTGTCTGGGATATCTGCGCTCCATAGCCCAGATCCCGCAGAGCACGGATCATACCGTTGGCATAACCCCGGTTATACCAAAGTTGCAGATCGCCATCCGATTCGGCCAGTCCGTCGCTCTCCCCATAGAGCCGTTGCAGCAATCGCAACATTTTTTCTGCGATAATCTCTCTATCCTGGTTCATTTTCAGACCTGCATTGATATTGCGGAAAAGGCTAACACGCGATTGCAATCTGCACTACTTCACCATAACCACGGACCGGCTGCGGTTGTATTTCACCTCCAGGATCGCGATTATTCGAATCTCCGTCAGCATTTCGGCAACCACACCATGTTAATCGTCATCTCTCCTGCCAAGACCCTGGACTATGAAACACCCCCTGTCACTAAAACCTTTACCAAACCGGCGTTTCTGAAACAGTCCCAGCAGTTGATCAATAATCTGCGCAACTATTCGGCACTGGATCTGGCGGAACTGATGAAACTGAGCATGAAGCTGGCAGAACTCAATTTCGACCGCTATCACGACTGGAAGACCCCTTTCACCACAAAAAATGCCAAACAAGCGGCATTGGCGATGAAGGGCGATGTCTATACGGGACTGGATGCAGAGAGCCTGAATGAAGATGATTTCACCTTCGCCCAGGATCATCTGCGCATCCTCTCCGGACTCTACGGTCTGATGCGCCCCCTCGACCTGATGCAGCCCTATCGGCTGGAGATGGGCACCAAACTGCCCAATGAGTCGGGCAAGGATCTCTACGCCTTCTGGGGAACCACCATTACCGATGCGGTCAATAAGGCGCTGGCAACACAGGGGGATGATGTATTGATCAATCTTGCCTCTAATGAATACTACAAATCGGTCAAGCCCAAACTGGTGAAGGGGCGCATCATCACCCCGCAGTTCAAAGAGAATAAAAACGGCAGCTATCGCATGATCGGCGTCTACGCCAAAAAAGCCAGAGGACTGATGAGCCGCTACATCATCGAAAACCGAGTTACCGACCCGGAGGATATCAAGGGCTTCGACGTGGCGGGTTACGACTACAACGAGGCGCTCTCCCAGGGGGACCAATGGGTCTTCTCCCGAGGCTGATCGACTCCCACTGCCACTTTGACGATGCCTGTTTCGACCAGGATCGGGAGCAGACCTTTCAGCGCGCCAGGGACGCGGGAGTTACCAGCCAGATCATCGCCGGGGTAAAAGCTGAATGGTGGCCGCGGCAGAAGCAGGTCTGCCGGGACTATCCTGGACTCTATCCCGCCTACGGTTTGCATCCTATGTTCCTTGGGGATCACCAGCCTCAGGATCTGCAACTGCTCGCCTCCTGGATCGAACGGGAACAGCCGGTCGCCGTCGGCGAGTGCGGTCTGGACTTCTTCATCAAAGATCCCCAGCCGGAAGCGCAGCAGGCCCTGTTCGAGGCACAACTGGAACTTGCGAGAGACTACCGGTTACCAGTGATCATCCATGCCCGCCGTTCTGTGGACCAGGTTTTCAACACCCTGAAACAGTTCCCCGGCCTGTCGGGAGTGGTGCACAGTTTCTCCGGCAGTGAACAGCAGGCCCGCCGACTGATTGATCTGGGTTTTCTTTTGAGCTTCGGCGGCCCCATCACCTATGAGCGGGCCAAGCGCCTTCGCAGTCTGATCCAGACCTTGCCCCTGGAAAGCTTGATGCTGGAGACAGACGCACCGGATCAGCCAGGCAGTCGGCACCGGGGGGAGCGCAACGAATCAGCCTATCTGCCAACCGTGTTGCAAACTGTCGCTGAGCTGCGCAACCAACCCGCTGCGGAGGTCGCTGCCATAACCTCGGAAAATGCGGTGCGGCTGTTCAATATTCCCTCCAGCAATAAGTCGTGACAGGCATGATGTCTCAGCCAGGCTCCCCGGTACCAGACCTCACTAACCTCTGGCTGTCCGAGCGCCCGGAATCGACACCCGATCCGGACACACTGCACCTCTGGTCCATCAATCTGGATCGTTCTGACTTCCGCCGTTATCTTTCACAGGATGAGCTGACTCGCGCCAGCCGGTTCACACTGGAAACCCCCAAAAGCCGCTTTATCGCCGGCCGCAGCGCCCTGCGATCCATCCTCGGACACTATCTGGCCATCCCGCCTCTATCTGTCCGGCTGAAATATGGCGATCACGGTAAGCCTGAACTTGCCGATCAAGCAGGTGATATCCACTTCAATCTGGCTCATAGCGGCCCTCTTGCGATCCTGGCAGTCAGCTGCGGCAGCCCTGTGGGAGTGGATGTGGAAAAGATCCAGTCACGCAGATATATGCTCGGCATTGCCGAGCGCATGTTCAGCAGAGAGAATTTTACGTTGTTGGAATCGCTTTCCGGCTCAGCCCGGACCAGACTCTTCTGCCATTTGTGGACTGGCCTCGAAGCACGGCATAAATGCCTTGGCACGGGGCTGTTCACGCCCACCCTGGCAAGTGAAGACGCCATGCCCTGTTGGGTGAACTTCATCCCTGAACCCGGTTTTTGCGGCGCAATCAGCATGCAGAAGGAAATTCCAAAAACGGAAAACTGGACCGGCTTCAAATTTCAGTGACATTCAGTAACGGAGACATGACGCAACCCGCCGCTCCCGGTATGATGAGCCGGTTTTGATCATATCGAGAGCGGAGCGAGTAATGGCCAACAAAGGGATTCTGATCACCGGTGGCGCCGGCTATATCGGCAGCCACACTGCACGTCAGCTGGGTGAAGCCGGGGAACGCCTGATCACCCTGGACAATCTCTCCACCGGCTTCAGAGAGGCGGTACTCTACGGTGAGCTGGTAGTCGGCGATACCGGCGACCAGGCGCTGGTCAGCCGCGTACTCAAGGAACATGATATCGACACGGTGCTGCACTTCGCAGCCCACACCGTGGTACCCGAATCGGTCGAGGATCCACTCAAGTATTACGGCAACAACACCTGTAACACCCGCAGTATGCTGCAGTGCTGCGCTGAGGCCGGGGTAAAAAACTTCATCTTCTCCTCTACCGCCGCCGTCTACGGCACGCCCGAGAGCGGCATCGCCCATGAGGATACCCCCACCAGCCCGATCAATCCCTATGGTACTTCCAAGCTGATGTCGGAATGGATGTTGCGTGACCTCTCCGCCGCCACAAATATGAAACACGTCATCCTGCGTTACTTCAATGTCGCCGGTTGTGATCCGGAAGGGCGCATCGGCCAGGCCACCCCCAATGCCACGCTGCTGACCAAGGTGGCCTGCGAAGCGGCTGTGGGAAAACGGGATTCCGTCTACATCTACGGCACAGATTACCCTACGCCGGACGGTACAGGGGTGCGTGACTACATCCACGTGGAGGATCTGGCGGCTGCGCATGTAAAGGCGATCGAACACCTGCGCAAAGGGGGAGACTCCGCTATCCTCAACTGTGGTTATGGGCATGGATTCAGCGTGCGCGAGATGTTGCAGGCGGTGGAGAAGGCAGGCAACATCAAACTCGATATCATCGAGGCTGACCGCCGGGCGGGCGATCCACCGGCCTTGATCGCCGGTGCTGAGAAGGTGCGCGAGGTGCTGGGCTGGAGTCCGGCCTACGACGATCTCTCAGTTATCGCAAGTTCTGCACTCAACTGGGAAAAGAAACTGCTGAAATCACCCTGGAAAAAATAGAGCCCCATCATGGAACTGCTTCAGATATTCATTCTCGCCGCACTCCAGGGGCTGACCGAGTTTCTCCCTATCTCCAGTTCGGCACATCTGATCCTCGCCCCCCTTGTGCTGGGCTACGCCGATCAGGGGCTGGACTTCGATATCGCAGTCCATGTGGGTTCTCTGCTTGCGGTCATCAGTTATTTCCGCAAAGAGGTCGTCAGTATCACCGGTGATTTTTTCCGCTCGCTGGTGAACCGAAAGGCCAGCTCAGCGGACTCCCGCCTTGGCTGGATGATCATCATCGCCACCATTCCCGTCGGTCTCTTCGGGCTGCTGATGAAATCGCTGGTCGAGACCGATCTGCGCACCCCGCTGGTAATCGCCATCACCACCATCAGCTTCGGTGTCGTTTTGTTGATGGTGGATCTGCTCGGTCGTCACACACGGGACGAATACTCCATTAAATGGACAGACGCCCTTGTCATCGGCGTATTTCAGGCATTTGCCATCATTCCAGGCACCTCCCGCTCTGGTGCAACCATGACGGCAGGACTGCTGCTGGGACTATCGCGCGAGGCGGCTTCCCGCTTCTCCTTCCTGATCTCCATCCCGACCATTCTCATGTCCGGCGGGCTGGTAACGTTGGAGTTGATAGAGAGCGCCAATCCCGTAGAGTGGAATTCACTCTTTATCGGCGCCATACTCTCATTTGTCACAGCCTATCTCTGCATCCATTTTTTCCTGCAGTTCATCGAAAAAATCGGCATGCTTCCCTTCGTGATCTATCGACTGATTCTGGGCGCCGGGATTCTCTATATCTTTCTTCCCTAGTGGCTCATCTCCAGTGTCAGAATATTCCTACAGAAACATCAGGATTATCGACTTCTTCCAATACGCAGGCTGGGATATTTTGAACGCGTCTTGAATGATCCAAGACCTCCAAACGGAGTTGGAGCCATTGCAAAGGAGTGCTTACGATGCCCGTCCCAAAACGTCCCACTATTTTTCAGCGCCTGCTGTTCGCCGCCTGCCTGACATCCATCTCCCCGGTTCACGCGACACTTGTCATCAACGAGGTCGATTATGATCAGCCTGGCAGCGACCAGGCGGAATTTATAGAACTGTTCAACACAGGGGTCACCGCCCTCGATCTTGACGACTACACACTGCAACTGATCAACGGGAGCAACAGCGCTTCCTACCGAACCTACGACCTTCCCACTTTCACCCTGGATGCCAACGCCTACTTTGTGCTCTGCGGGGATACCGGCAACGTACTCAACTGCGACTGGGATGTATCGCCGAACAGCAACCTGATACAGAATGGAGCACCCGACGCCATCGCCCTGTTTCTGGGAAATACGCTGATCGACAGTCTCAGTTATGAGGGGGATATCGCTGGATATACTGAGATTTCGGGCAGCAACCTGGTCGACCCTTCAAATGCCGCCTTTCTCGGCCTTTCACGCGCCCCTGACGGTAGCGACACGAACAACAACAATCTCGACTTCAGTCAGGCCTGTATCACCCCCGGCATGCACAACAGCACCCATGCAAACAGCTGCAGTGCACCCGTTAATCCGGTTGCCCTGCCGGAGCCCTCCAGCTGGCTGATTATGATGGTGGGATTGGTGGGCATGCTGCTGCCAAAGAGATTCCGCGAAAAAGAGATGTGAACCGGGCTGCCCGATCCGCTGCGCTTGATCGGGCCTACATTTCTGCATCATCTCTCGCTTGCATGCCAATCCCCGCTTGCGTACAACTACGGCCATGAGCAGCCAATCCGCTTACGCTGAAAAACTCCCCCGCCTGATCGATAAGGCAGGTATCGGAAAACTACCTCAGGCGCAGCAGGATTTCCTGCAATCCCAGGCGCTGATCTATCGCTTCACTCTGCAGGAGCTGCAAACTCTGAGTGAGATCTGCCTCGATCTGAACATGTGGGGAGAAGACCCTATCGAGCAGATATGGCCATCTGAAATTCCCTCAGACTTGGCGCCAAAAAAGAGACGGCAAGAGATTCTGGGGCTGATTCGGCGACATTGGGAAGATCTTCGCCAACAGCCAAACCAATATCCCGTCTCTTTTGACAAAACTGAATATCAGCCGGACAGAATCAAGCGGGTTATGGTGCAAAGACCCAAACTCGGTCTGGGTTACTGTCCGGTGGCATCGTCCCGCACCCGCTGCTGCAATCTGCTGACACTGGATGCGGTGGAGAACTGCGGCTTCGACTGCAGCTACTGCAGCATCCAATCCTTCTATCATGGAGACGAGGTCCGCTTCGACAGCCGATTCTCCGAAAAACTGGCCCAGCTCGAGATCGATCCTGACCAGATCTACCACATCGGCACCGGGCAATCTTCCGACTCCCTGATGTGGGGCAACCAGGCGGGTATTCTCGATGCGCTGTGCCGTTTTGCCACTGAACACCCCAATGTCATTCTGGAGTTGAAGACCAAGTCGAAAAACATCAGCTACCTGGAAAAGAATCCGCTACCGGCGAATATCATCTGCACCTGGTCTCTCAATACCCAGACCCTGATTACCAATGAAGAGCATCTGAGCGCATCACTGGAAAATCGCCTGATGGCTGCCCGACGTCTGGCGGACAAAGGCATAATCGTCGGCTTTCATCTCCACCCGATGATCCACTACGCCCAGTGGCGTGAAGACTACACTGAACTCTTTGAACGGATGACATCAATGTTCAACCCGGATGAGGTGGCCCTGGTCTCAATCGGTACCCTTACCTACATCAAACCGGTGATCAAAAAGCTGCGGGGACGGAGTGACTTTCACAGCAAGATCCTGCAGATGCCAATGGTGGAGAGTGACGGCAAACTCTCCTATCCGGAAGAGATAAAGCTGGAGATGTTCTCCCACGCCTACCGGCAGCTTGCGCCCTGGCACGATAAAGTATTTTTCTACCTCTGCATGGAGAACCAGCGTTTGTGGAAACCGGTCTTCGGTTTTGAATATGCGAGTAATGACGAGTTTGAGACCGCGATGAAAGCGAGCTATCTGGCAAAGATCAAACAACGCCGGCAAGGGTATTCCTATTCGTAGGCCTGATCGAGCGTAGCGGATCAGGCAACAGACACGAAAAACAGATGGTGCTGCCGGTTCCACAAGCTTGAATCGGCCTACACTGAATATTTAATCAATAATATCCCATGACACAAGACCAACTACTGATCGGCCTTACCTTCGCGCTCTATCTGGTCGCCATACTGGGGATCGGCATCCACGCCTGGCAGCGCACACGCAACCTTTCCGATTTCGTCCTCGGGGGACGCCAACTCGGCAGTTGGGTGACCGCTCTGAGCGCAAGTGCTTCGGACATGAGCGGCTGGTTACTTCTGGGCCTGCCGGGTTACGCCTATCTCTCCGGATTGGAATCCATCTGGCTGGCGGGTGGTCTGTTGATCGGCACCTGGCTCAACTGGAGTTTCATCGCCGCTCCGCTACGAGTCGCATCGGAGCAGGCAGGCAACGCCCTGACCCTGCCGGAGTACCTCTCCAACCGTTTCGACGACAGGAGCGGCCTTATCCGCACCATCTCATCCCTCTTTATCCTGCTCTTTTTCCTCTTCTACACCAGCTCCGGGCTAGTGGCCGGCGGCAAGCTTTTTGAATCAGTGTTTGGTCTGCCCTATCTCTGGGCCGTGGCGGCCGGCACCCTCACCATTATTCTCTATACCTCTTTTGGCGGTTTTCTCGCAGTCTCCTGGACCGATCTGCTGCAAGGATTGATGATGGCGGCGGCACTGCTCATCGTACCGCTGATGGCGTTCGGTGAACTGGGCGGAACGGCGCATACTCTCCGGCTCATCTCCGAGTTCAACCCGGCACTGCTTGACCCGTTCACCGACAACAAGGGTGTGCCCCTCGGCTGGATAACCATCGCTTCCCTGCTTGCCTGGGGACTGGGCTACTTCGGACAACCCCACATCCTGGCCCGTTTCAAAGCGATTCGACATGTGGAGCAGATTCCAACAGCCCGGCGCATTGCCGTCACTTGGGTGCTGTTGACCCTGACGGCAGGCTGCCTGGTGGGTCTGACGGGTATCCCGATTTTTGAGACACCGCTGGCCGACCCGGAGCGGGTGTTCATCCACCTGGTGGATCTACTCTTCCATCCGTTGATTGCAGGCATCTGTCTCGCCGCTATCCTGGCGGCCATCATGAGTACCGCCGATTCCCAACTGCTGGTGGCCTCCAGCGCATTCACCGGAGACCTCTACAAAGGCCTTTTCCGCCGTAACGCAAACGACCGCGAGTTGATGATCACCGGCCGGCTGGCAGTCGTCGGCATCGCCGCCATCGCCTTTATGCTTGCACTTGATCCCGACAGCAGTGTGCTCGACCTGGTCTCTTACGCCTGGGCGGGATTCGGTGCCGCCTTCGGACCCGCCATCCTCTTCTCACTCTACTGGAAACCCATGACCCGCAATGGCGCACTTGCCGGTATCATCCTCGGCGGTCTGACCGTGGTCATCTGGAAACAGCTGTCAGGAGGAATCTTCGATCTCTATGAGATATTGCCGGGCATCGTCGTTTCAATAGCCGGTATACTGATTTTCAGCAGGAATCGCCAAATATAAAAGAAGGTTAATACTCCAGCACAATTGATTTTTGCCCTGACCCCTTCAACATTTTCTTGGTAAAATACCAAAGTGGGAGTTAAGGAAAGAATCAAAATGGAAGTATTGATATTTGGCGGCACACTCTTCATGGGGAAAATTCTATGCGAAAAACTGTTCGCCAATGGACACAAACTAACGATAGTTTCCAGAAGAAAACCAGATAACCTGACCGAAATTGAATATATAGACGCTGACAGAAAATCATATCAACAATTAGCAACTAAGTTACAAAACCGCTCGTTCGATACTGTCATCGATATGCTCAACTTTTCCTCTTTCGACTCATCAGTCATCGAGAAACTGATCAATCAGAAGGTTATCTCGTGCGGCCACTATATTTTTACTTCTTCATCTCACGTATACCTCCCCGAAGGAGGAAAGGAATTGAAGGAGAGTGCATTTGATCCATTCACCTATAATTCGACAGTAAGTGACAGACCAAGAATCTCCTACAGCGAAGGCAAGAGGAGGGCTGAAGCATATCTCTTCCAAAACATGGTGAGGATGCCGATCACAGCAATTAGATTTCCTGTCGCGCTTGGCACCAATGACCCCTCCGAACGTTTCACCAAATTATTTGAAAAAATCCTGGAAAAAAAACACGTTCCACTTTCAAACCGCGCGCAACCGATAAGCCTGATCTGGGCCAATGACGTCGCAGGTTTCCTCTATTGGACAGCCACAGAAAAACTCTCTGGCATATATAACGCATGCTCCCCTGAAACGTTCACGGAAGGCGAAATATATGAACTTTTTCTTTCTGTACTAAAATCCGAAAAAAAGGTCCGCAGAATTAACTACAGGCGTGAAAAGAAACCATTTTATTCTAAAGTACCTTTAACCCTGGATTGCTCAAATGCCACATCGCAAGGATTCAATTTTACTCCAGCTTTCGATTGGATCAGACTTGAGGTTTCTCAGCTACTATCAAAACGGGGATACAATCCCAGTTGAATTCAGGTTGATATAATAGGGCCTGTTAACCCTATTCGGATACCCATCGACAGGCCTAGTCCAGATCAGGGAACACCAACTTCTTCCAGGGGATAGAGATACTTTCCCTGCCGGTTTCATCCGGGCCATTGATCTCGAAATTTTCCACCGGTTGATTATCGATTGTCAGTCGGGTGGATTCAGGTTTTTCAGTGTAGATAGTCAGACCCGACAGATCATATTCCGCTCCACCTGTAACGAGATTGATCAGGATCAGACCACCGTCCTCGGTCTCTTCGACACGGATCTGCTCCGTCATCTTCGTGTACTGCAACAACCGGTAGGTCGTGGCGACAAGAATCTCCCGGCGGTCGGCGTACCCCTTAAGCCGACGAAACCCGTTACGGGTCGCCTCGGTGAAGATCTCTGCCCTGTCTGCGATCTTGCCAAGATGAGTATAGATAATGCTCTTGGCCCGCTTGCGTGTCAGGGTCGACAACACTCTGTCCGTCAACACCTCGGGAATACCCTGAGCGGTCTCCCCCGCACTCACACCACCCCAATGGGGATTGCAGCGCATGAACTCAGTCACCGATTCACCGCTGCGCAGGCTGGCAGGATAGATCAGCCGGTTGCCTTTGTGCAGCGCATATTTTGGATGATTCTTGAGCGCCAGCAGGCTTTTGATGAAATCCTTCAGGATCGTCTTTGCAGCCGGCACCGCATGTTTTATCGACCAAAGCCCACCATACCCCTTCGCGCAATCCTGACCGATGACGCTGGTGACGCGGCCCCGCCAGACATATCGCACGCCGTGCCGATAGGTAAGATCGGAGTGGAAGGCCTCATGCCCTTCGAGATCCCCTTTGCCAAACATAATACCGGGGTCGAAGTTGGTGGCCGCCTTGGAGTGGTCCACCCAAACCTTGATACAGCAGTCATGTGACTCCAGCTCATTCAGCGCCCGTTCCACATAACCTCTATCCACCGCAAGATCGCCATAGGAGTGGAAACAGTCGATATGACCGGAGCGGATCATACGCCGTGCGTTCTCCCGTCCCTCATCATCGGTATTCCAGTAGGCGAACTGGTTATCGGGCATATCGAAATAGAGCGTATTGCCGATCTCCAACCCGACACCCGGTCCCATCGCCGTCTCATCTTCAGTATTGAGGAATCTGGCGATTTCAAAATACTCCCGCTTTGTTGGCGTCTCATCCAGATCGCTGCAGATTGCCAGCATCGCGTGGTAGGGATAGGGGATCTTCCTGATTTTTGGGTCGGTCATGATTGCTGAGCCTGTCGGGTCTTCTTGATTATTTTTCTGCACGGATCGCCGCACACCGGTCGATTCTTTTACGCTTCACTGGTTTTCTGAAACCGGTGGCGTCGGATTTTCCTGCACACCATCGTGATAGGCAAAAAAACGTTTCACATTATTGAAATCACGGCTCTTTGTCATCGGTGGCAGGCTTTTGATAAAGACTTTTCCGTAGGGTTTGCTGAGCAGACGTGGATCACAAAGCACCAGCACACCACGATCCTTCTCATCCCGGATCAGTCGTCCGGCACCCTGTTTCAGGGCAATCGCCGCCTGGGGCAGTTGAAAGGTCATGAAGGGGTTGCCACCCCGTGCCCGCAGTGCGTCGATCCTCGCCTGCAGGACGGGGTCGCCCGGCGAGGCAAAGGGCAGCTTATCGATGATCACGCAGGAGAGCGCATCTCCCCGCACATCCACCCCCTCCCAGAAACTGGAGGTTCCCAGCAGCACCGCATTACCGAGGCTGCGGAACTGCTCCAGGAGTTCACCGCGAGGTGCGGTTCCCTGTACCAGCATGGGAAATTCGATACGATCCTGCAGATAATCGGCCGCCTCCTGCAGGGCGCGGTGGCTGGTAAAGAGCAGAAAAGCACGGCCACCGCTCGCTTCCAGAATAGGGATGGAGAGATCGGAGACGGTACGGTTGAACTCGGGGTTGTTGGGTTCCGGCAGGTCACTGGGCACATACCAGAGCGCCTGTTTCGGATAGTCGAAAGGACTGTCCCAGCAGTGAGTCTCGGCATCCTCCAGCCCCAGCTGATTGGCAAAGTGGCTGAAGCTGCCCCCCACTGCCAGGGTTGCAGAGGTGAAAATCCAGGCTGCCGGATTGTTTGCCATTCGTTCCCGAAAGATAGCGGAGATCTCCAGCGGCGTCCGGTTGAGTCGGAAGCTCTGACGCTGGGTCTCAAACCAGCGGATATCCTGTGTTTCATTCTCATCAAAGAGCTGATCCAGACGCGATGACAACTCCTTGCAGCGATCACGGCAACTGTCGAGCCCCTTGCCCCGTCCTGCGATCGCTTCGAGCATGTCACCAAGAATTGATAGCTCGCTGCGCAACCGCTCCAGCCCGGCCTCCACTGCCGGGTTGTTCTCCACATCGGACCAGGCGCCACGCCGCATCTCCAGGCCAAAGGCGAGACGCAGATCCCTTGTGACCTGTTTCAGACGATCGGCCTGCTCCACAATCTTCGGCAGATCCCCCGCTTCACGGTGATACTCCGACACGGTATCCCTGGCCAGATCGAGCAGCTGACGGCCGCTCAGACTCATGCCGAAGAAGTTACCCGCCACATCCGGCAGTTGATGTGCCTCGTCCAGGATAAAACAGTCTGCACTCGGCAACAGTTCACCAAAGCCCTCGTCCTTCAGCGCCATATCGGCACAGAGCAGATGGTGATTGATCACCACCAGATCCGCCTCCTGGGCACGCCGCCGCGCTTCCACCAGATGGCATTTACTGTAGGCGGGACACTCCTGACCCAGGCAGTTCTCAGTGGTGGAGGTCACCGTCGGCCAGATGCCCGCATCTTCAGGGATCGCCGACATCTCGGCGACATCGCCGCTTCTGGTCTGTCCCGACCAGCTGCGCACCTGCTGCAGTTGATGGCTCTGCTCGGCAGTCAAACGCCGATCCTCCAGCATGGCTGTCTCCATGCGATGGGTGCAGAGATAGTTGGCACGCCCTTTGAGCAGGGCGACGGAGACAGGGCTGGAGAGGCTCTCCCGCACCAGTGGCAGATCCCGATGGAACAGCTGGTCCTGCAGATTCTTGGTGCCCGTGGAGACGATGACCTTGAGACCCGACATCAACGCCGGTACCAGATAGGCAAAGGTCTTGCCCGTCCCCGTACCCGCCTCGCAGATGAGAACTCCGCCATCGTTCAGGATGCGGCTGATCACTTCCGCCATCTCCTGCTGCTGCGGGCGGTGGGAGAAGCCGTCGATGCGCCGGGCGAGCCAGCCGTCAGGCCCAAAGATCTCGCCAATATCGGTCATGAAGACATTCCCGGATGCACCTGGATAACAATCAGGGTTTCAGCCGGACTGGTTATCCCAGACCTCGGATTCGAGCCCATCCTCGCGGGTCCAGACCAGGCGGCCGATGATCTTGAAACGGGCCACCGACATGGCGCCACGTTTGGCCCGGCTGCTGCTGGAGTCATTGACGAACTCAAGGATCTCATCCTTATCCGCCTCGTAGATCTCGTAGGGTTCATAATCCTCGTCCATGAGTACCAGCACCACGCTGTCCCACTCCCGATCGAGTTTGAGTTGACCGATACGTTGTCCGGACTTGCTCTCGTCGAAGATGGTGCGGGATTTTATCTGCACCCGCCAGCCATCTCGTGATGGGTCGATGGCATTGTAGCCGGTCTCACCTTCGGGTCGCGGTTCCAACCGCAGCAATTTTACTGCGTCATGTTCGGCAATCTCATTGCTGATACCGGGCAGTGGCTTACCCATGGTGCGTCGATACTCTGCCGCGAGCAGACGGGCCTGGGCGATCAGTTTGTCGGCGGCGTAGACACTCAAGCCGGGTTCCTCATGGGCATTTTATAGGGGGAATTGTATCTGAATGTGGGGGTTGTGGCACAGGTCTTTATCTGTCAGATGTAGGCCCGATCAAGCGCAGCGGATCGGGCGATCCCGTTTTGATCAAACGCATTGGCTGCCGGTTCCGCTGCGCTTGAACCGGCCTACTGTTTGGGTATTCGAGCTAACGAAACAACTGCTGAAACCAGTCGATATTGTCATCGACAAAAGTCTCACTGCCTCTCTGTGCAGAGGCGCACTCAGCCCGTCGCGTCGGTTCGCTACCACGGATGAACGGCACCAGACTCGCCTCCGCACATCCAGCGCCAAGCAGTCCCGATTGCGGGTCGATGGCAACCGGCACAATGCCTTGCGGCATCTTTTCGTCCAGGCGCGACACACCGATACGCCGCATCAGGTCTCCCCATACACGCATAGCGCCGTTGGAGCCGGTGAGACCGGTACCCTTATTGTTGTCGCGACCCACCCAGACGACAGCCACCCGCCTGCGGTCAAACCCGGCAAACCAGCTGTCCCGTAACTTATCGGTGGTCCCGGTCTTTCCGGCCAATCCCCCCACATTGGAGAGCTGGTTCACAAGCCTCCGGCCCGTCCCCTCGAAAACCACCTGCTGCAGGGCTTTGCTCAGGAGAAAAACCGCCTTTTTGTCGGCAACCTGTGACACGGACAGGGAGTAGCGGGAGAGCGGTCTGCCGCGCGCATCCGTCACTGCGCTGATCGCCCGCAGTCGGGCCAGCAGGCCACCTGTCGCCAGCGCCTGATACATCTGAGCCATCTCCAGGGGAGAGAGGGAGACCGCTCCCAGCAGCATGGATGGATAGATATTCAACGGCCGTTCGACACCCAGATCCCGCAGGGTTGCCGTCACCTTTTTCAGACCGACATCCATGCCCAGTCGCACGGTCGCCAGATTGTAGGAGTGGGCCAGCGCGTCCTGCAACAGGACCTTGCCGTGACTTTTACGATCGTTGTTGCGGGGCGACCAGATATTGCCATCCGAGCCTTTAAGACGAATGGCGCTATCCTGCAGCGAAGTGGCCAGGGTATAACGCCCGGGCTCGGAGAGTGCCGTGAGAAAGACCGCCGGTTTTATCAGCGAACCCACCGGCCGTATTGCATCCAGCGCACGGTTGAAACCGGCGTAGCGGGGATTGCGGCCACCCACCAGCGCGCTGACTTCTCCCGTCTCCACATCGGCCACCACCAGCGCACCCTGCAGGGTGCCGGCCTTGATTCCAGGACGTCTCTCGATCTGTTTCAATTGACTGCTCAGCGCCTGCTCCGCCCGTTCCTGCACCCAGGGATCGAGGGTGGAGAATATGCGCAGTCCCTCACTGTTGAGATCTGCTTCGTCATAGTCCCGCCGCAGTTGCCTTCGCACCAGGTCGATAAACGCAGGATAGCTACCCGCCCCCGCCCGGCCTTTCTGCAAACCCAAGGGCGCCTTTAATGCCGATGCTGCCTGGCCCGCGCTGAAGAGACCCTGCTCCTGCATCAAGTTCAGCACCAGTGTGCGGCGTTTCAACGCACGCTCGGGGTGACGTTTGGGATCGTAGGCCGACGGACCACGAACCAGGGCCACCAGCAGTGCTACCCTCGGCAGATCCAGTTCAGCCAACGGACGGTTGAAGTAGAAGCGGCTTGCCAGTCCGAAACCGTGGATAGCACGGCCGCCATCCTGCCCCAGATAGATCTCGTTGGCGTAGGCTTCGAGGATCTCATCCTTGCTGTAGTGAAACTCCAGAATCACCGCCATCAGCGCTTCATTCACTTTTCGCAGCAGGGAACGCTCTCTGGTAAGGAAAAAATTCTTCACCAGTTGCTGGGTCAATGTGCTCCCCCCTTGTACGACGCCACCGGCGCGGATATTGGCTATCAGCGCCCGACCTATGGCCAGCAGGTCGAGACCGAAATGGGACTGGAAATGGCGATCCTCCACGGCGAAAAGGGCCGACACCAGCAATTCCGGCAACTCACTGCGTCGCAACAGCACCCGATCCTCGCTGTGGGCCGGATGCAGGCTGCCGATCAATGCCGGTTCGAGGGGGTAACTGTCGAAACGTTTGCCGTTCGCCGCCTGTTTGAGGGTTTTGACACGCCCTTTCGCGATACGGACTTCCAGATAGTCGGAACCCCGTTGGCTTGTGGCGAAGTGGAACGGGCGGGTACGAATCAGGAAACGCCCTTTATAGCTGGAGTAGCTGCCGGCATTGTCGGGGTGTTTGATCCGGCGATAACCCAATCCATCCAGCGTCTGACGCAGACGTTTTTCAGTGAGCGGCACACCGGGCCGGAGCAGCAACGGTCGTCCATAAACCTGCGCCGGCACAGCCCAGCGGCGTCCCTCGAAACGAACCTGCACGATCCGGTCGAGATAGAGTACATAGAGTGTAGCGCTGAAGATCAACGCCGCCAGACCCAGCCATATCCATCGCCTCCATGACGTTGCAACTCGCCGGGCGTTCCGTCTGCCCCGCTTTTTCCTGCGTTTCGTCATCAGAGAGTCAGTGTACCGCTGCCAGACGATCACACTCGCTGTTACAGGGGACCACCTTGGCTGCCAAGGGAAACTGCTCCAAACGTGCAGCGAGATAGCGATAGAGTTCCTCGACCCACGGTGCGCTATCCTGTTTGGTCACAGCAGAGTGCTGCCGGAAATCCTGCGGGGCGATCAGCACACCGGCCTGCTCCACGCCGATGCGTGCCGCCAGCACAAAAAGCTCCTCGATCCCCCGATTTCCCATTGCCAGACAACCGGCAGACCAGGTGCTACCGTGAATAAAGATATTCGACCCAGGCTGCATCCGTCCCTCTACTGAGGCGTTGGCCCAGTCGAAGGTATTGGGATAGTCGAGTTTCATCGAAAGGTGGAAGGCGCTATTGGGGTTGAGGGCCTCGATGCGGTAGAAACCCTCGGGTACCTGCCGGTCCCCTTCCCGCAGTTTGGGTCCGCTCCCACCGCTGGCGGCCAGCACGGGGTAATCGTGGATATGCTTCCACTGGGTATCGCTGAAGACCCACAACTCCACGATGCGGCGATCCTTCAATGCTATAAACTGGATCCGCTGCGGCGGGTAATCGACGCCTGCGTGATGAAAACGTCTCTCCAGTACCACTTCGGCGGCAGGGGCGTAACGCTCAAGCGCGCGTTTAAGATCAGGATCGATGATTGCCGAAACCTCTGCCAGAACCAGGCTGTTCCACAGCAGCAGCAACAGAAGCGGCAGCCTCACTTGCGTCGAACCCGTTCCAGCCAGTTGCCGTAGATCACATCAGAAACCTGATGCAGCTGTTTTATCTTTGCCGACAGATCATCGGTAATGGTCGTGGAGGATTGTGCACAGCGGGAGGTCAACATCAGATCACTGCCATACTTGGACAACCAGGCCTCCACCATCTCCTCGGTCATCTCCAGATGGAACTGCATGCCGATGTGGTCGCCAAAAATATAGGCCTGATTGCGGAAACACTTGCTCTTGAGCAACGGTTCACTGCCGGGGGGCATGGAGAAGGTGTCGGCGTGCCAGTGAAAAGTATCGAAGGAGGTTGGAAGTCCATCGAGCCAGCCGGTGTGCTCTTCACCATTGATGCGCTGCAGTGGATACCAACCGATCTCCATCCCATCTCCCTTGGTGACCTCACCGCCCAGCGCCTTGCTCATCAACTGTCCACCAAAACAGATCCCCATCATCGGCACCCCGGCCTGGTGTGCCTTGCGGATCAGTTCCAGCTCGGCATCCCGCCACTCCAGCGCATCGTTTACACTCGCCTGAGCCCCCATGAAAACCAGGCCGGAAACATCATCCACCTGCGGCGGCACCTGATGACCGGCATCGATACAGACCAGTTCCCAGGGAACCTGGTGGCGATCGAGGAACTCCCCAAGGTAACCGGGGGCTTCACAGGCAATATGACGAAAGATGCGGATCGGTTTCACGTTCACTCGGGCAGCGGGGTTTAGAACTCCATTTTAACCACGGATTCAAGGATTAGAAACCATCTAAACAGTCCACTTTACTAATAATCCATCACAGGCTGAAAAACAGGATTTCTATCCTTGCATAGTCGATATTTTTGAACTAAGGATTATCTGTTGAGTCGTTTATTTCCGCCCGCACTCACTGCCGAATGGATAAAACATCACTATAAAAGGGGATTGCCATGCCCACAGAAGTTCTCGAAACACCCGACGGCTACAAGCTCAATGCCGATAATGACACCCCGGACTCTCGGGACCACTTCTACCAACCATCGTTGATACAACTCAAACCGGTAGTGGAACCCGACTACGTCAGTCTGAAGATTCTGGATCAAGGCAAGGAGGGCGCCTGCACCGGCTTCGGTCTGGCAGCAGTCATCAACATGCTGAATCAGAAACGGGAAAGCGACATCAGTGTCAGCGCCCGCATGCTCTACAACATGGCGAAAAAATTCGACCGCTGGCCAGGTGAGGCATACTCCGGATCCAGTTGCCGGGGCGCTATTCAGGGCTGGAAGAGTATGGGTGTCTGCAGCGATGAACTCTGGCCCTATCGAAGCGAAGACCGCTCCTACCTGACCATCGAGTGCGCCAAAAACGCACGCAACAATACCGTCGGCGCCTACTACCGCCTGAAACACAACATTGCTGATTTCCACGCCGCCCTGAACGAAACCGGGGTGATCTACGTCTCCGCCAACGTCCACTCCGGCTGGTGGCCGCGCTACGTCCGCGGAGGTCGCATACCTTTTCGGCTCCCCTCCCAGGGCGGACACGCCTTTGCCGTCGTCGGCTACAACCAAAAAGGGTTTTGGGTGCAGAACTCCTGGGGTCCAGGCTGGGGCAAAGACGGCCTCGCCCTCTGGAGTTATGAGGACTGGCAGACCAATATCAAAGACGCTTGGGTAGTCCGACTCGCCCTGCCCACGCCGAAGATCTTTCCGGGGGTGGCGCATGCCAACGGCAATGAGACAGGCGAGAACTTCTCCCTCTTCAAAAAACGCCCGACCCGGGGGGAGATCGCTGGCCATTTCGTGCATATCGACGATGGCAATCTGCACGACCAGGGACGCTACTGGAGCAAACGGGTAGACCTGCGTCAAACCGCTGATCTGGTCGCGGACAGCGAGGATTACGACCACCTGCTCTTCTACGCCCACGGCGGCTTGAACAGCATCTACGACTCAGCGCGTCGTATCAAGGCGATGAAGCAGGTCTTCAAGGAAAATCGCATCTACCCTTTCCACTTCATGTACGACACCGGACTGCTGGAGGAGCTCAAAGACATCCTGCTGCGGCGCCACAGCGAGGGGGGTGAGAAGGTTGCCGGTTTCACCGACTACACCGACAAGTTGCTTGAAAAGTCGACCCGCCCCCTCGGCCGCGCCCTCTGGCGGGAGATGAAGCTCGGTGCCAAACGCCCCTTCAGCAGCAATGCCCGCGGCGGCATGCAGACCCTCAATGTCTTTCTCGATGCGTTGTCCGAAAGCGACAAGCCCAAGAAGATCCATCTTGTGGGCCACAGCACCGGCGCCATCCTGCTGGCCTGGCTGATCAAGGCACTGCCGAAGGCCAGCGAGAACGCAACCATCGCCAGCTGCAGCCTGATGGCCCCCGCCTCCACTGTTGATCTGTTCAGGAAAAACTTTTCCCCCGAGATCGGCAAGCTGATCGAGCGACTGCGCATCTACAGCCTCTCCAAAGAGTTGGAACTGGATGACCATGTCGCCTATGTCTATCGCAAATCGCTGCTCTACTACGTTTCACTCGCCTGCGAAGAGGAACTGGGAGAACAGATCGTGGGTATGGTTGAGCATAACGAACAGCTCCCCCAGGATAAGAATTTTAAAATCATCATCAGCAAAGGAGAAAACGAGAGCGAAAAACGCAGTAACAGCGAAAGCCACGGCGGTTTCGACAACGACCCCGCCACCATGAACGACATCCTGAAAACCATCCTCGGTAAAAAACCGAAACGTGAGTTCAAAGAGAATGACCTGGATTATTGACCACCAGAAATAGACAGGACGTAGGCCCGATCAAGCGTAGCGGATCGGGCGTCCTCAAATTGACTGAACGTCTGGATTACCGGTTCCGCTGCGCTTGAACCGACCTACTTTTTGAATAAAGCCGATTTCCACAATCATTTGGGTCAGATCACATCACCACCTCTTCGGCAGTGACTACATATCTCAAAGGACCACCCGGCACCAGGGCGTCAAAAGGGTAGCAAGTGATGAGCAGCAGTTGGTTGCGCATATCGGATAACAGCACTCCGGTCTCTGTTTCGTGGTGCACACTCTGCTGCAAAACAGCGTAGTGGACCAGTCCCCTATCAGGGAGTTCTATCACCAGCCGATCACCCTGTTTTAGCTGTTGCAGAAAACGGAAGTGGGTATCCCGATGGCCACTGACAATGCTTTTGCCCGCACTGCCGGGACGGGCGCTGTTTTCGATCCAGCCCGGCCCGAAGGCGAGGGTGTGGCCACTGGCTCCGGCCAGGATGTAGCGCTCTATCTCCAGTCCCGGCACCGAGAGCTTCGCCACCGGCCAAGTGTCGGCCCAGTCCCAGGGGGGTACATGATCAGATTCTGATCGGGTCGCTTCCCAGGCATCAGCAATCAGGACTTCCGATAGCCATGCCTTGGCATGAATCCATCCCCCGACGGCCAGTTGCCAGGCGGCTGCAAACAGGAGGGTTATCACAAGCAGCCGTTTCATGTCCTGCGCCTCCATGTCAGAACGAACACACTCAGCAGTAAGAAAAGGCCGATCAACAGATGCAGTGAGGCGGGAGTGGCTGTTTGAGGCATTCGCCCGAACACTTTGTTCGCCGTCCAACCGTGAGGCAGGTTGGTCGGCATCGGTTTTGTTTTCAACATCTCTTCGAGCTGCCGAACGGGGGTTTTATCCACCGCAACCAGGCTGGTGTATCGGCTGACCAGTTGGTGTTTCAGTGCGACTTCAAGGATTGCTTTACGCACTTCCGGTTCCGGCCTGCCGCGATTGCGCTGGGCCATCAGTGCAGCGATATTCGCCCTCGCCCAGAGCAGATGCACACCGGCTCGATCACCACCGCCCCGTAGATGGATACGTCGCTGCCAGGACTCCCCTGCCCTGTCACCCTTGATGGTCAACTGACCCTGTAGTTGGTCGGCCTTTAACGCCAGTAAGATCGGCTCTCCCGCATAGAGATCAGGTAGTGGATTCGGATAGCCCTCCACTTCAACATCATTGGGCCAGTCCAGTTGGATATTGGTCAGCAGCGGCTGCTCAAGTTTGGTAAATAGTGCCGCCAGGCGTGACTCGACCTCTTCCAGATCCCCCACATAGGTGAAGCTGCCACGGCCAAACTCCGCAGCTCGGGACATGAAGAAGCTGTTGGGCGCTGAACCTATGCCGATGGTGAAGAGACGACTCGCTCCCAATCGACGATGGATCAGCTTAAACAGTTCATCCTCGTTGCCGACGCTGCCGTCGGTGAGGAATATCACCTGGCGCAAACGGTCGTGGGATTCCCAGCCATCGAGAGCCAACTCAAGCGCCGGTAGCATCTCAGTACCGCCATCGGCTGCCAGTGACGAAACATAATCCAACGCCTGTCTGAGGTTGCGCGGTGTCGCATCCACCGCATGCTGATGGAGAGCTCGGGTATAGCTGCTGAACTGGATGATATTAAAGCGGTCATCCGGCCGCAGACGCCGCAGGGCAATTTTGAGCGCGGCTTTGGCCTGGGCGATGGAGATCCCATGCATGGAACCGGAAGTGTCGACTACAAAGATGACTTCCCGTGGTTGGGTTGGCATGACAGCATCTCCCTGAGGCGGCATTACCATCAACAATCCATAGACCTCGTTGTCCCACATCTCGGTGAAGAGAGCAGCATGAGGGGCAACGCCGATCTTCGGCACCCAGGTCAACTCGAAATCCCGATCCGCCGGAACCTGTTTCGACTTCAGGCCGATTTGATATCGCCCTCTGTCATCCTGTGTATGGACGATAGGATGATAGCGGCTCTTCAGTGATGCCAACGGCAAACCCACATCCAGATGGATATTGAAAGCGACCGGGTTGATCCGCCCCAACGCAGGATCAGCCACACTGGACGTGATCCGGCTGGCATCGGGCACCTGATCAGTATCCGCCGCCCAGCCTGTGCCGCTGAAGTCACTGCTCCCCTCCGGCACTGTCGGGATGCCGGGGATATATCGCGGTGCAATAACCAGCGGGAAACGTATATGAAATCGCCCCTGGTCATAATCCAGACTCTGCTGGTATTCGATCCCGATGAGAATCGACTCCCCCGGCCCGATATTGGCCACCGATGTGGTGAACATATTGGGCCGTTGCTGACTCAACAGACTCGCCTTGCGCCCTTCCGACTTGGCCTTTTCGTAGGTCGCCCTGGCCTGTTGTTTCTCCTGGATCTCGCCCTCGATGACCCGCTCGCCGATGCGCATCCACAGCCGGTCTACCGCCGCATCCTCCGGCAGGGGAAATTGATAGATCCCCTCAACCCAATCCTGACTGGGATTACTGAAGCGCTGCGCCACCTTTACCCGTGCCAGCATACCGCTGATCTGCATCTCCACATCTGTGCCCAGGTTGGGTGCATCATCGATACGCCGGCCATCCAGTGAGTAGAGATTGAGTGTGCCGCGAGTCACCTCATCGGCTGCCGCCAGCGCACTACCGCTGGTACTGAGGACCAGCAGGATGAAGAACACCGATCCCGCCAGACCTGCGCCGATAGCGGCAACCAGTGTCAGCAGCATATCCTTGACGAATTCCCGGTTTCGGAGATCGATCCTGACCGGCCCGTCAACGTTATCACCCGCCTGCATGAGTGAATGGCTCATCTTTGCTCCCTCCCCGCCGTTGCTTGTCTCCTTTTATTGCCCGAATCTCCTCCTCCGATAGCCACCTGGCCGACTGGGCTGAGATCCATTCCGGAGATCCGTAAAGAAATGCCTCGCTCAGAGGTTGAGGACAGCGCTTCATCGCCCCGATCCCGGTACAAATGAGAGCAGTACGAAACGATCGAAACCGAGCCCCTCCAGATCTACTGAGGGATATAGCGCCATCCCCTCACCCTCGATCCGCTGTTGAATGCGGCCTGCATCCACCCCGGCAGCAACCAGCCTTCGGGAAACGGTTTCAGCCCTCAGTTTTGACAGCTCCCGGTTGTAGTCGTCACTGCCTCGATGATCAGCTGAAGCGAGGATCCTGATATCAAAATCGGGAAAGGCATTCAGCATGCCCGCCAGGGCGTCGAGTTGGGGCTGAAAACGGGGTTCCAGGTCAGCACTCTCGGTGCGGAACTGCAGACAGAAGGAGAAACCCTCTGCCACTGCCTGCTGCCGCTCCTGCTGCTGACGCACCTGCCGCTCGATCTGCTCCGACTGACTGCCGCTCTGCCGTTGCAGCTGCTGTACCTGTTGACGGGTATCGGCCAATTGATCCTGTTGCAGACTCAAGGCTGTTTTCTGCCCGTCGATCGTTCCGATCAAGGCTCCACCGATAGCACCCACGACCAGACCGGGAGGACCGCCAAGCACACCACCAATCAGCATACCTATAGCTGGCCCCTTCAGTTCGCCGGTATCGTCTACGGCAACATTTTCAACAGTATTGGCCAGCAGTGGCGTGGTAAAGAGTAATCCCACAATTGCTAAGCTGAGTATTTTTCTTTTCATGATAATTCCCTCTGATTATTCCAGCGCGCCATCCTTGGCGGAGAACGGCAGACCTTTGCCTGCGCCGGGTTGAGGGTATTACAGACGAGTGAAGTGACAGGCCGTTTGCACAAAACTGGCGAAGCCATGGCAAAAAATGGCAGGAGGGTGGCAGTGGGGGAATGGCTCTTTTGGAGGCTTGCTGACTATGACGTTCTGCTTGACGAAAATTGAAAGGAGCCACAAACTCTATTTTGAGGCTGTAACACAAATCATCTATTTTTGGACTGCGACCATGACATCAGAAAATTCCTCGGACAAGCTCGACCGCATCGTTGCCCAGGCTCGCAATGCTCGTGAAGAGAGGGAGAAGGGTTACCGTGAGAGAGCGCTAAAAATGTATCCCTGGGTTTGCGGCCGTTGCGCGCGCGAGTTTACCCGCGAAAATCTGCGGGAACTGACTGTCCATCACCGCGATCACAATCACGACAATAATCCACTGGACGGCAGCAACTGGGAGTTGCTATGCCTCTATTGCCACGACAACGAACATTCACGCCACATCGATTCAGAATACGGGGATACCTCGACCGATACGAAAACGAGCACTACCCATAATCCATTTGCGGACCTGGCAGCCATGCTCAAAGAACGGAAGTAACATCCCGTCTCACCTGCACGAATATCCTCTTTGGATCAATACCAACAATCGTATCTGGTATATTCTGCGTCGTCAGACATTAATTGGCGGAACCGAGTCGAGCGAGACTTCACCCTCTTGGGCCGCCTCCAGCGCATGAGCCTCATCAATATAAGGCCCGTGGCTTGGGTTGTCCTCTTCCTTGAAATACCAGCCTGCATCCGCAAAGAGCGAACTGACCCAATATACCGATGCCTGATGGCCGGTGCCTTGGTTTATCATGTCGAAAATCCCCTTATTCAGGCTCCACTACGAAGATGGTTTCGTCAGAAGCCTGCGCTACACGCTTTCGTGGTATCTTTTTTATTACCGAAAGTCCTATTAATCAGGATATATTTTCAGATCAAGATGTCTATGCGTAATAACCCAACCCCCCATTGGTAATCACCTAAGACCGGAAAGCAGATGCCAAAACAGATCGCCATCGTCGAAGATGAAGCCGTCATCCGGGACAACTATGTCGACTTTCTCTCCCGGCAGGGTTATCAGGTGACGGGGTTCGGTTCCCGACAGACAGCCTCAACCGCGTTTGCAAACTGTTTGCCCGACCTGGTTATTCTCGATATCGGCCTCAATGATGAGATCGATGGCGGCTTTGAACTCTGCCGTGAACTGCGCGCCCGCTCATCAACGCTGCCGATCATCTTCCTCACCGCCCGGGATGACGACTTCGATACGGTTGCGGGATTACGTCTGGGCGCTGACGACTACCTCACCAAAGAGATCAGCCTGCCCCACCTGTCGGCCCGCATCGCCGCCCTCTTCCGCCGCATGCGCGCCATGGAGAATCCGGTAGCTGAAAACCAGGTTCTGCAACGCGGTGATCTGCAATTGGATTTAGATCGCCTGACCACGGCGTGGAAGGAGCAAGCGGTCGACCTGACCGTCACGGAGTTCTGGCTTACCCACTCTCTGGTACGTCATCCCGGTCATGTACGTAACCGTGACCAACTGATGGATGACGCCAACATCCTGGTGGACGCCAGCAGCATCAGCACACACATCAAACGCATACGCCGCAAGTTTCAGCAGGTGGAAGAGCAGTTCGACGCCATCGAAGCCGTCTACGGCGCCGGCTACCGCTGGCATCAGCCAGGCAGCTGATCAACAATGGGACGGCGATTCTATCAGGGACTGCGCTTCAAACTGCTGCTCGTCTCCCTCACCTTATTGGCCATCCCCTGGGCTGGATACCGTTATGTCATCGAGACCGAGTCCTTTCTCCGCGCCTCCCAGGAGGAGGTGCTACTGGGCCGGGCCGAACTCATTGCCAATCTGCTCAGTCAATCCTCCAACTTACCGACCATTCCCGCAGACTCGCAAAATCCCGTTTCGATTCTCTACGCTCATCGCCTCACCCAGCCGATCCTGCTTGACGGTTATACAGACGACTGGAGAACCCTGCTGGAGCAGAAGCGCTATTTCCGCTCCAGTGAGACAGACCCAAAGGCCGCTGCTTTCTCCCTGTTGATGGGCATCTATGAGGGCGATCTCTATCTGATGCTGCAGGCAAAAGACGAGACTGTGATCTACCCATCCCCGACGGATAATCGCATAGACGCAGGAGACCACTTGCGGATCGCCCTCATCAGTGATGATGGAGAGATCGCATATTTCCAAGTCAGCACCGCCGCCCCTGGCTGGGTGACCGCCGAGCCACTGGCGGGCGCCCCCCACCAGCCTCTCATCAGGGGGGAGTGGCAGGAGACGAAAACAGGTTACAACCTTGAATTGCGCATCCCACACCGCTTGTTCAAACAGCGCCTCTCTCTGGCTTTGTCTGATCGGGATGGGGAGGCAACAGCGGCAACGACCGCCTCCACCTCCGGCCTGATGCACCCTGAGTCTCTGGCTTTTGTCGTCACGTCATATGAAGATGTGGAAACAGTGCTGGCCGGCTTCGCCTATCAGGAGAGCCGCATCCGTGTCATCAACCGGCAACAGTGGGTAACCGGTCAGTACGGTCGTCTCGTCCCCGGGAGAACACCAAACACCCAGCAAAAGGGCTTGCTTACCGGCATATTGAACCTGATCCTGCCACTACCCGATAGCGACTTCCTGGACGACCAGGAGTACGCCGCAAGACTGGATGGTCCTGAAATCCGCCAGGCACTGCTGGGCAATCCGACTGTGCATCGACGCCGCGCCGGTGATGTGTCGACAGTGGTACTTTCAGCCGCCTACCCGATCAAAGGTGACCGCGGAGTGACTGGCGCAGTGGTCATGGAACAGACCACCCAGCGCATCCTCACAATGCAGCAGCAGGCCCTGAAGGGGATATTTCAGATCACCCTGATTCTGTTCCTGATCACCGGGGGTCTACTGCTCGGGTTTGCCACCCTCCTCACCGGACGCATCCGTCGCCTGCATAACCGGGTGGAGGATGCCGTCAGTCCTGACGGGCACATTTTGCACCCTCTCAGGCATGAAAAAACAGCAGATGAGATCGGCGACCTTGGCCGCAGTTTCAGCAGTGTGCTGGAGCGGTTGCAAGAGTACAACCGCTACCTCGAGGCGATGGCGTCACGGCTTTCCCACGAATTCCGCACTCCGCTGGCAATGGTGAAATCGTCCCTGGAAAACCTGCAGCATGATGAGGATCCGACGGCCCGGACACGTTATCTGTCACGCGCCACAGAGGGCATAGACAGACTGACCCTGATTCTCGACCGCATGCGTGAGGCGACCCGGCTTGAGCAGACCTTGCAGCAGGCGGAAAAATCACCTCTGGATCTGGTGGAACTGGTGCGGGCAATGCGGAACAATTATGCCGTCACCTATCCTGAAGTCACCATCAAAACCCGACTCCCAGACAATCCGGTGGTAATCAAGGCCGCTCCGGAACTCATCGTGCAGGCCCTGGACAAGCTCGTCAGCAACGCAGTGGATTTCCATCTGTCAGGTACGCCTCTGACACTCGCGGTGACGCAGGAGACCGACGGCAGCGTCCGTCTCAGCGTTATCAATCTGGGACCACCCCTGCCTGAGACCATGCAGCATCATCTCTTCGACTCCATGGTTTCTGTCCGTCCCCACACCAGCGATTTGACCCATCTCGGCCTCGGTCTCTATCTTGTGCGATTGATCGGTGAGTTTCACCAGGGATGTGCCAGCGCCGAAAACCTGAAGTCCGGGGATGGGGTCTCGGTAAGTCTTGTATTGGCAGCGAACCCGTAGCCGCGATGAAGCGTAGCGGAATCGAGGACAATCACTCCCCGAATTCACCCAATGCCAATAATTCGCCATACCCCCAATCAGCCGGATATAAACCATCTTTCACATATTCGTGAAAGGTTGAATGAGGCCAGTCAACTACTCGCGAAACATACCCATGCTTCACTGGATTGAAATGGATATAACTCATATGCCGCCGTAGGTCTTCTTCATCGCGAATCATATGCTCCCAATACCGCCTTTGCCACAAAGCATATCCGCTTCCCTTCCGCCGCGATGCAATGAACACCCGCTTTCTCAGCAATCGTGTAAATTCTGCTTTAATTCCTCGCCAACGAGAAGAGTAGTCCATATCATTCTCTGGCAACCGCCAGAGAACATGGAGATGATCTGGCAATACCACCACCGCAAGGTTTTCGACAGGACGATTGAGAAGAGGTTTTCGCCATGCTTGACGCAGCAGGTCGATATGATCGACCAACAACGTGGATGTTCGGTCCTGTAAAGTCAGGGTAAAAAAATAGGTTCCGCCAGGAACACGGCTACGTCGATAGTGAACCATCCATGGCTCCTCGTAAATATCAGCAATATTCAGATCGTGGCACGATACTACAGAGACTTTCCCGCATTCCGCAAGCTCCATGCGGGCTACATTGTAGCCGCGATGGAGCTTAGCGGAATCGAGGGGCAGAGTCCCCCAAAGCGTCAGGCTGCAGGAGAGA
>JAESPE010000180.1 GCA_016756835.1 gamma proteobacterium endosymbiont of Lamellibrachia anaximandri
TCCCCTCTGGCGCAAGGCACGCCGGGTAAGCAGTGCGGCCTCGCGGCTACCGGGGACTACCAGCCTTCGCTTCGCTCTCCATGGCTGGCAGCGAACGCAGGCAACAGGGGAAGGGTATGAATCCCGCGACTAAGCATGACATCGGCAGGGTTATTACCAACTTTAGCAATTAATCAAAAAAATCCTTTTTCGTTCATACATCGCCGTCCCGCTCTCTTTGCATAGGCCCGGCGACAAACCGGCGGCAGATCGGCTAACATCCTCTCTCTTCCCCACCACGACTACAGACCATGGCATCCAGCAAACCCTTCATCCTGATCGACGGCTCCTCCTATCTGTTTCGTGCCTTTCACGCGCTGCCGCCGCTGGCCAATTCGAAGGGGGAACCCACCGGGGCAATCGTCGGTGTACTCAACATGCTGCGTCGCCTTATCGACGACTACAGCCCGGAGTACATCGCCGTGATCTTCGACGCTCCCGGCGGCAGTTTTCGTAACCAGCTCTACAGTGAGTACAAGGCGCACCGTCCACCGATGCCGGAAGAGCTGCGTGTGCAGATCGAACCTCTGCACGACATCATCCGGGCCATGGGGCTACCGCTACTGATGATCGAAGGCGTGGAGGCGGACGATGTCATCGGCACCCTGGCGCAACAAGCCACTGACCTAGGCCTGGAGACGCTGATATCCACCGGCGACAAGGACATGGCCCAGCTGGTCAACGCACATGTCAGCCTGGTCAATACCATGTCTGAGACCTTCTTCGACCGTCAGGGTGTATTTGACAAATTTGGCGTCACGCCGGAACAGATCATCGACTATCTGGCACTTGTGGGGGACAGCGCGGACAATATCCCCGGCGTCCCGAAGTGCGGCCCCAAAACCGCCGCCAAATGGCTTGCCGCCTACGGCGATCTCGACAATCTCATAGGCCACGCCGACGAGATCAAAGGCAAGATCGGCGAAAACCTGCGCAACAGCCTCGACTTCCTGCCCCTCTCGCGCACCCTCACCACTATCAAGCTGGATGTGCCGCTGGAACTTGGACCGAAGCAGTATCTGCCGACCTCACCGGATATAGAGCGGCTGCGCGAACACTACGCCCGCATGGAGTCCTCCCGGCTGCTCTCCACCCTGGTTGGCAACGAACCCCCTGTAGATGAGAAACCAGCCCCCGTCGAACAGCACTATGAGACTATTCTGACGGAAACCGATTTCAACGATTGGCTGAAACAGCTTCGGCAAGCGGATCTTTTCGCCTTCGATACCGAAACCACCAGCCTCGACTATATGCAGGCGGATATCGTCGGCGTCTCCTTCTCCATCGCACCTGGCCGGGCCGCTTATGTCCCGGTTGCCCATAGCTGTCCCGGCACACCGCAACAGCTGGACCGTGAGTGGGTACTCACTCAGCTGAAACCGCTGTTGGAAGACTCAGAACACGCAAAGGTTGGACAAAACCTGAAATATGACATGAGCGTGCTGGCCCGCTACGGCATCGAACTGCGCGGCATCGCCTTCGACACCATGCTCGAATCCTACGTCTGGGACTCCACCGCCACCCGCCACGACATGGACTCGCTGGCGAAAAAGTACCTGGGGCATGAGACGATCCATTTCGAAAATGTCGCCGGAAAGGGCAAAAAACAGCTGACTTTCGATCAGATCCCCCTCGAACAGGCGGCCCCATACGCCGCGGAAGATGCAGACATCACACTTCGATTGCACCAGAGACTCTGGCCAAAGATTGAAAGTGAGTCTTCACTAACACGCGTACTGCAGTCGATCGAGATTCCTCTGATACCAGTACTCTCCCGCATCGAACGCAACGGGGTTCTGATCGACAGGGAGATGCTTACGGCCCAGAGCCGGGAGCTGGCGAAGGGCATGCACAACCTTGAGCAGCAGGCCTATGAGGTCGCGGGACGCCCCTTCAACATGGCCTCCCCCAAGCAGATTGGACAGATCTTTTTTGAAGAGCTGGAACTGCCGATCATCTCCAAGACCCCCAAAGGCGCCCCCTCAACCGCAGAATCCGTGCTTGTGGAACTTGCAGAGCAGGGCCATCAACTGCCGGCCCTGATCCTGGAGCATCGCGGCCTGTCGAAACTCAAATCGACCTACACGGACAAGCTTCCTGAGATGGTCAATCCAGTCACCGGACGGGTTCACACCTCCTACCACCAGGCGGTTGCCGCAACCGGCCGACTCTCCTCCTCCGACCCCAATCTGCAGAACATCCCTGTGCGCAGCGAAGCTGGCCGCCGCATCCGTCAGGCATTCGTGCCCCAGCCTGGCTGGAAGATGGTCGCCGCAGACTACTCCCAGATCGAACTGCGTATCATGGCCCACCTCTCTGGCGATTCAGGACTGTTGCAGGCCTTTGCCGAAGGCAAGGATATCCATCGGGCCACCGCCGCCGAGGTGTTCGGCGAAACATTGGAAGCGGTGACCCCGGATCAACGCCGTTCCGCAAAGGCGATCAACTTTGGTCTGATCTATGGAATGTCTGCCTTCGGACTGGCAAAACAGCTGGGGGTCGGACGCAGTGCGGCGCAGGAGTATATCGACCTCTATTTCTCCCGCTATCCTGGCGTACAAACGTTCATGGATCGCACCCGTGAGTCGGCCCATGAATTGGGATACGTCGAGACCCTCTTCGGACGCCGCCTCTACCTGCCGGAGATCAACGCCCGGGGACCGCGCAAGGCAGCTGCGGAGCGCACCGCAATCAATGCCCCGATGCAGGGCACAGCCGCCGATATCATCAAACGCGCAATGCTCGCTGTCGATGGTTGGATAGAGTCAGAACAACCCCCAATGAGACTGCTGATGCAGGTCCATGATGAACTGGTTGTGGAGGTAAGAGAGGACTATGTCAAAACCGCCAGCGTTATGCTGCAAGAAAAGATGGAGTCCGCCGCAGAGCTGGCGGTTCCGCTAGTGGTTGATGTCGGCGTTGGTAACAACTGGGACGAAGCGCACTAAACCATGACAGATCCTATCTGGAAACGCAGCCGACTATTTCGCTATGGACTCTATTTCGGCCTTGGGCTGCCCCTGCTCTGGTTCAGTCTCTACGAGGGCCTGATTCTGTTAGCGCTGATCGGGTTTGTGGTGGAGTTTGCTTGTTTTCCTGGTAACGCACAAAAGCCCTGACCCCAAACTCTTACTTTTTCTCTAGATCTACATGAACAGATTCACCTTTGAATTCTGAGCGATGGCCAGATAGGTGGCTGCGCCAGCCCATTCAGAAACCTCATCGATAAACTCACTTTTTGGCCAACCAAAAAGATCAAACGTCATCTGACAGGCAATAAGCCTGACGCCTTCTTCGATACAAATCTCTCGCAACTCGCTAATTGGCGCGACACCCTTGTCCACCAACGTCTTACTCATCATGGTTGTGGCCATATTCTCGAATCCGGGGACATTGGCCATAACCAGGTTCGGTATCTTCCACTCTATTTCACGAAACCACTCCGGTCCATATGGCATTTTCATCGGCATGGCTGGATTGCCCAGCCCACTGAGTTGAAGATCCAATCGCCTTTTAAGTAGACCCATGCCATAGAAGGTGAAAAACATGGTGACATTCCAACCAAGCGCACATGCCGTAGAAGCAACAATAAACGGCGGATAAGCCCAGTCCAGGGTCCCTTTTGTAACCATGATGCAAATAGAAGGGGGGTTATCAGATTCCCTGGCTGCCATCTTCTCTTCGAAGCGCGCATCAAATAACGCGTTGAATAGTTTGGTGTCTTTTTCAAGGAAGTTAGGTTTCTCACTTTGTGACTTTAATGACATAACAAAACCTCTCTTCTGCAAAGCAGATGAACCTCCTCCTCGGTGGCGAGCACCGTATTGAACTCACTCTCCCATCTTGATGTGGGTTGTTTTACAGGCTACACACCATACATCAAAGACCGACTAATTCTCCGTGTCCGTATTTTCCTGTTACGGCATTCAGCAAATCATGCGAACTGGTCTTTTCAGGACTGTATTCCACGAGAAACAAATGAGCCGCCTCGACTGGATTGTGTACGCTTACAACACCGTCAATATCCCGTAATACTCCTTCTATACCGGAACGCTCTTCTGCACCTACATTTTTATCGACATGGATGGTGACATCAGCAAGTTGAATATCCATTATCAAACCTCCTTATCACATTTTTTACGATAGGATAATTTCATCGTTCTTTCGTGATTACACAGTAATCAAATGTTAATCCAGCGACGTCTCGTCTACTATATTTATAGCAGAAAAACATGATTCACGATGTTTGCTGAGCCTGGAAACCAGGGGGTTCCGGCAATCTCCCAGGCCCTTCGCAGTTGTATGGAAAAGGAGTTTTAATTCTATAATTCTAGAATAATTCTAGGGACAGTATACTTAAAAGGTTGGCAGCGGATCACAGTCGCTTGTTGGACAAAGCCGCTTCGCGGAGAAAAATCGATCCATGACAACTTCCTGAATAAACTCAACAACCACCAGCTAAAAGCTGGTGGGTTTTTGTTACGGACTGAAAGTCCTGATACGCGTCGGCTAAACGACGCGTCCTATTCTGGCTCCACCTTGAATC
>JAESPE010000181.1 GCA_016756835.1 gamma proteobacterium endosymbiont of Lamellibrachia anaximandri
GCGTAGTGCCAGTGACCGGGACGGCCGGGGCACAAACAGGCTGTCGAAGGCCGAGTCGATTTTGGGGACTGGGATGTCCCAAAATCTTTCACGAGGTCGAAGACTCACTTGGACATTCTTGATCCTGCCCAGAATCGTCTGGGGCTTGTTGCACTGGGCATTGCAGACGAATTGAACAGTCAGCACGCGCTGGGGCTTGATCTGGATGGATTGGCCGGTGCCGACATATTTTCCATGGGCAGCGTCGATATTCTGCCCAACGCCAACAATGCGGGTGGTGCGGTGACCGCCACCTATACCAATGTGGGAGATCTGACCGCCAGCGATTACATGCTGCAATACACGGTACTGAATACCTACACTCTGACGCGCCAATCCGATAATCAGACGTTCAACATCAACACGGGAGGCGCTTCGCCCTTTACCTACGCTCAGGACGGATTCTCGTTAAGTATTGATTCGGCAGGTGTTGCGGTAGGTGACAGTTTTCAGATACGCCCCACCCGCGACGGTGCGGATGGTTTTGATCTGTTGATTCACGATGCGGACAAACTGGCAGCTGCCAGCCGCCTGTTGAGCCAGCCCCTTACCGATGCCAACGGCAATCCTGCCAACAGCGGTGATGCGGTAATGAGCCAGCCAGTGGTTTCGAATACGAATGGACTGCCTTACGGTGTCGCGATGCAGTTCACCTTTGTCGCTGATGCAGATGGTGCGGGCAATTCGGGTTTTACCGTTGCCAACGGGCCGGTAGGCGCGCCCAACGATTACATCCTCTATGACCCGGCCAGCGAAAGTACCGGCAAGTCTTTTCCGGTGACGGCCAAGGTTGGCCAATTCGATGCCTTTGGCGGCATCTCCTTCTCCATCTCCGGTACGCCGGTAGTGGGGGATCAGTTCACTGTGGGCAACAACACCAACGGCAAGAGTGACAATCGCAATGCATTGACGATGGCGGGTCTTCAGGGGATGGATACCCTGTTTGGCGGTACCGCAACCTTTGGGGAGGCCTATTCTCAGATGGTCTCCGACCTGGGGGCAAAAACACACCATGCTGAGATGAATCTGGCTGCCCAGGAGGGATCGTTGGAACGAAGCAAGGCGGCGTTGGATGAAGTATCCGGGGTCAATCTCGATGAAGAGGCGGCCAAGCTGGTGCAGTTTCAGCAGGCCTATCAGGCATCGGCTCAGGTGATTTCGGTGGCCTCAAGTCTTTTCGATACCCTGCTCAGCGCAGTCAGGAGGTAATTGATATGTTACGCATATCCACCAACATGCTGTTTGATAAAGGCATCAGCAGTATGCTGGAGCAGCAGACTAAACTGAGTAATACCCAGGATCAGATCTCATCCGGAAAACGTATCCTTACTCCAAAGGATGATCCTGCCGGCTCCGCCTATCTGCTCGACCTGAAGGGCTCCATCAGTCAGGTTGATCAGTACCAGGACAATGCAGACCGTGCCCGTACCCGTCTTGAGTTGGAAGAGACGGCGTTGGCAAGCGTGGGAAATATCCTGCACCGGGTTCATGAACTGGCGATCCAGGGCCAGACCGACACACTTACCGGCGATCAGCGCCGGGATATCGCCGCAGAGGTCCGTCAACTCAACGATGGACTGCTCTCTCTGGCCAACACCAAGGACAGCAACGGCGAGTATATCTTTGCCGGTTACGATGCCGATCAGCCCCCTTTCAGCAATCCGGTCGATGGGACTTATGTTTACGGTGGCGATATGGGATTGCGCCAGTTACAGATAGCCGCCGATCGCCGGATTCAGGACAGGGACAACGGTTTCGATGTTTTCATGAACCTCGATACGAGCACCGCACCCCCTCTCCCGGTCAAGCGCAATCTGTTCGAGACAGTGCACCAAATCGCCGCCGGGCTGGAGGCGGATGCGCCGAATACCGCATTGTTGGACGATGTTCAGGTCGGGCTGGTGCATACCACAAATTTTCGCGCATCAGCCGGTACGCGTCTGAATGCGATAGAGGAGCAGTCCACGGTCAATGAGGATTTCCTGTTGACCATGAAGACTGCGCAGTCAGAGGTGGAGGACCTGGATATGGCCGAAGCCCTGAGCCGCTATCAGCAACAGTTGCTGGTATTGCAGGCGGCCCAGCAGTCTTTCGTAAAGCTCCAGGGGTTGTCTCTGTTCAACTACCTGTAGCGTTTGGCGCGCCATGCGCACCACACAGGGACAATTTCGCAACAAGTTACGGTGAGATACACCCAAAGAGGTTGAATCGGTAAAGAAATTCTGTACTCAGCCGATAGAACAAGGTGATTGATGCCCTGAGCAATCGGTTACGCCTGTTCAGACCCGATGGAAAAGAACTCCGCAATGAGTGTTTTGAAAATGTCGATGTTTCATGGCGGGCACCGGCTGCTCCTGTCCTCTCTTTTGTCATCCGTTCGGCTATCCGCTCCGAAGAAAAACCTGGAACTCTCACTGGTCGGGCAAAATCTGCTGGACAATCATCACCGGAGTTCACTGGAGAATATCTCCTGATTCGAACCGAGGTGGAACGCTCGGCCTACGGGCTGGTTCGCGTGAATTTCTGAATGCGCTCAACTCTGGAAAAAGTGTAATGAAAACGACGATGATTTATTGCAAATCCCCATTGTGTCTAATCGCGCTTATATCAGCTGCGCTGTTCTCCACGCCGGTTTTAGCTGAAGAATCGGTGGATGCTTACCTGGATCTGGAACTGGAGGATCTGCTGTCAATGGAGGTGACCTCTGTTTCCAAAAAGAAACAGCGGCTCAACGAGGTAGCCGCTGCGGCATATGTGATAACCCAGGATGACATCCGTCGATCCGGCGTTACCAGTATTCCCGAGGCATTGCGTCTGGCACCGGGTATCCAGGTGGCGAAGATGGACGGCAACAAATGGGCCATCTCCAGTCGTGGATTCAATGCCCAGTTCGCCAACAAGCTGCTGGTATTGATTGACGGACGCAGTGTCTATACCCCTTCCTACTCCGGCGTCTACTGGGAGGTTCAGGACACTGTGTTGCAAGATATCGACCGTATCGAGGTGATTCGTGGCCCGGGTGCGACCGTGTGGGGTGCCAACGCGGTCAATGGCGTGGTCAACATCATCACCAAGCAGGCTTCTGAGACCCAGGGTGGTCTTTTGGTGGTGGGGGCCGGTAACGAGGAGAAAGCCCTGACAAGCCTGCGTTACGGCGCGGAGTTGGGCGAGCAGACCTTCGGCAAGATCTATCTTAAGTACAATAATCGGGACAGCAGTTACGCTCCATTGCCGGATGAGCAGGCCGGGGATGACTGGAAGTCCTTGAGCGCTGGTTTCCGGGTGGATGGTGTTCTAAATGTGTCGAATCGCTGGACCCTGCAGGGGGATATCTACGAGACAGATGAGAATCAGATTCTTCAGGGCGTCCACCTGGACCCCGCTGACCCGGCCAATAGCCCTCCCTACCGTGATCAGAATGTAGCGGATATCATTGAGGCTTCCGGTTGGAATCTGCTGGGTCGCTGGGAGCAGCGTTTATCCGAAGACTCATCCACCACGTTGCAAATCTATTACGATCACAACGAACGAAAAGAGAGGGTGCTGGGACAGCGTCACGATACCCTGGATATCGATTTTCAGCACCGGTTCGCTCCCCTGGAAGGGCATGACATCGTATGGGGATTGGGTTACCGCCGTATTCAGCATGACTTCGATAACACCTTTTCAGTCTCGCTGACGCCGGAAGAACAGACCTCCGATCTTTTCAGCACCTTCGTGCAGGATGAGATTGAACTTGCGCCGGATACCCTGCGCCTGACCCTGGGTTCCAAGTTTGAGCATAATGACTATACCGGCTTCGAGGTTCAACCCAGCGCCCGCCTGCTCTGGATGCCCAAAGAGGGCCACTCCCTTTGGAGTTCGGTTTCACGTGCAGTGCGTACCCCTTCCCAGGTGGAGGATAGCGCTAGTATCGTGACCCGAATCATCCCTATAGGGCCGCCACCAATACCGCCAATGGTCCTTAAGTTCAATGGCAGTGAGAATTTTGAGGCAGAGGAGCTGACCGCGATCGAACTGGGCTATCGGGTGCAACCGGCTGAGCGTCTCTCCCTGGATCTGGCGCTTTTTTACAATCAATACAATAATCTCGCAACTCTTGAACCAGCGAGTCTCACAGAGTTGATCTTTGATAACAAACTGGAGGCAACGAGCCGTGGCCTTGAGCTGGCGATGGACTGGCATCTGCTTGAATGGTGGCGTTTACAGGCAAACTACAGTTACATCGAGCTGGAGGCAGAAACAGCCAGTGACAGCGTCGACCAGAGATCCGGTGCTATCGTGGAGGGATCCAGTCCCAAACATCAGCTGTCGCTCCGCTCCGCCATGGACTTTTCCAATGAATGGTCGCTGGATCTCTGGGCTTATTATGTGGATGAGCTTGCGGCAAGTAGTTTTTCCAGTACACCAATACCGGGTTACACCAGCCTGAATACCCGCCTGGCCTGGCGGCCCTGGGAGGATATGGAACTCTCTCTGGTTGGACAGAA
>JAESPE010000182.1 GCA_016756835.1 gamma proteobacterium endosymbiont of Lamellibrachia anaximandri
CTTTAACTCGTTGCCTCAACCCATGGCAGCATAACTATCATGGGTGCTAATCCACTTATAGATCGGGTTTTGGTGTTCAAAGGAACGGGCCACCTCTCTCTGCCGCATGCTGACATGCCTGTTCGATTGTTTGCGTATCTGCAATAGTGAATAACAGCTCTCGAGCTGAAGCTTGAGCACTCCGGCAATCACCAAAAAAGGATTTTATATCGCGCTGCAGCCCTCTCTCCAGATGCTTATAGGGGCGTCGCCGTTCAAACTGATTGAGCGCAAAATAGACCTCCAGATCGTCAACACGCCGTGAAGCAGCCCGCTCGATTTCTGCTAGTCCATTCCGTCTTTCCAAGAAACGTAGTGCTTTGGGTGCTGAACCGAAGCCCTCTGTGAGCGTTAGTAGATCCTCCACCTCAGATTTATCCGGCTTTCGTCCAAGGGCAAGCCACTGTGCCCATAAGTGCTCAAGCGGTTCCCGGTAGGTTTCGTAGCGTTCAGCTACTCGATCCCGGCGCTGTCTCTTCGGACGTTCTTGTTGTTGTGTGGATGGAGTACGAAGCCGATTATGCTTACTGCGGTATCGATCCATCAGAAACCGCTGTTCCATGTCCTTATCACGGAATAGATAGAGCACACCTGGCGCCACCGGAATCGGCTCTTCATCGAGAACCTGCTCAAGAAATGTCTTAATCCCCGATTGGGTGAAGTACTTCTGGAAAGTCCCGCGTAGAGTCATCACTCCATCGCGAAACCGTTGGCCACGAGGATCATTCTGGTTTTCCAGCATCACAGAGACAACCAGCACCCGCTCTGCCAACGACCAGGCACGTGTGAGCGCCTCCACGCGCTCGTCAAAGTCTTCTATTACATTGATGACGAAACCAAGATTGACAATATCAGCAGATGAGATGGTGTTATCTGGTGCGAAATAGGGATCCCATCCTGATGCGGATAGTCCGTTCTCGGTCAACCCACGAACATCATCTCCACGACCGCAACCATAATCAAACAACCGATGGCTGCCATCAAGAAACCCATAGCGAGCCAATGATTGTACAGGTGCCGAGAAGCCGTATCGAACCAAGGCTGTCAAATGGCGAGAAACCTCCCAATCGGCATGGAGTGATGCTAAATTTGCCTCGCCCTCTTCAACCTATTCGTCATTGCCGATAGGAACCAAGGAATGACCTTCGATCCGGTAACCCTTTTCACGAATCAGAGCTAACCACTGGCGCTGGTAACCGATGCGTTTGGGATCATCGAATAAGCCGATGGATTCTGCTATGCGCGTCAGTTCCGCATACGTTTCACGACGTGGGTCATCCGGTTGAAGAAGTAGCTCTTTACGATGGAGAATTGGTGGGTTCAGTGAATCGGCATAGGTGCGATAGCTGACAGTTGAACTATCTAAATTTACCAGCCAGCTTTCTTGCAGTGAGGGGAATAAGTCATCAGAAAAACAGGGATAGTTGAGTAGCGCTATACTCTGGCCAGTGCCGTCAATGCGAACCAGATTAAATTGGTCGTGGCGTTGAACCTTAGCCAACTGCTCGGCTTTCTGCACGCACGCGGCACGTTCACAATCCAAAAAAGGTAATGTATCAACATAGAGATAAATTGACCCACCAACAACTTTGCTTGGAATAGAGTTCATCGTCTTACCGAAGATAAGCAGGGAGGGATCGTGGATTTTTTGCGCAGTCCTTAAGCACCTCGCTCAACATTCAATCGTTTTCAGTATCCCGCAGCATTCTCATTGCTCCATGGATTACTGCGATGACATCAATTTGATCTGATTTTATGTAATAAATGATTCTGTAAGGACCGACAAAAACTTCTCTGATTTGATCTATGTCGTATTCAGGGACTTGACGCCCAGACAGGGGAAACGCTCGTATCTGCTGTGATTTTCTTGTAATCCGATCTACTGTACGAAGCGCGTATGTCTTGGAGTCTCGCGCAATGTATGCATATATAGCATCCAAATGCTGCTTTGCCGTTTCAGTCCAGTGAACTTTCATTCAGGGAGCCCATATTTCCCTCTAATTTCTTTCACATCTGTTGTTCTGCCGGCCCTGCTGTCTTCTAACCCACTCTCAATGGCCTCACGCACATAGATCTCGTGCATCAAGTCTTCCCAAGTTGCATCGGCTGGTAGTTGATCAACCAGCCTATGGGCATCTTTTTTTCTAACTACGGTAGACATTATTAATCCTCATATTTATTCGCTATTACTATCAGCTTGATTACTTGACGCCATAATAGCCTGTCACCGAGAGCACGATAGCATTCTAGCCGGCATTGATATGAAGTTAGGCCACCTCAACACTTACTGACAAGTAAGGAAAATTGAAAGCCCCATCTTCTTGCATATTATTGAAAAAATAGTGGTCTGTCCCTGAATACCTAATGTGAGCATAGGGGGAATAAACGCCGTTTTCTAGCTGCCAGCAAAGTACCGAAAGGCCGCAGAGTTGTCAATTAGACGAATCACTGGCCCGAAATCGCCTCATTTTACTCTTTAAAAGAGTGCCCTCCATACCAATAATTGTGACGAATTTTAAAGTAACGAGCAGCGGCAACGGCACTTACTTAACCACCGGATAACAGGGATCGCCCCATAATCCCGTCGGATTCTCCATCATGAGATGAATAATGGTTGGAACCAGGCACATCATGATATTTACACCGTCCCTGATCTGGGCTCGATTCACCTTGCTGTTCCAGGTAGAGCCACCATGTATCAGTTGATTCCGCAACACGTAAAGACGATCAAAAATTACCGCAAGAACCTTCTTTGTATCCATTCTGCCAAGTGCTTTGTTCGCGGATATCCTGCTTCGCTGGAATTCACGCTGCCACTCTACCTCACCCATGCGCCCATATTGGCACTCCCAGAAAGGCTGGAAAACATACTTGCTGTCGATAAGCAGCCGTATAGACCCCGGAAACTCATCCCAAACAATCTGGCCGAGCAGGTTATCCGCATCTGATTCAATCAGGAGTTTCAGGAAATTGACCAGAACCCGGCGTTCACTGAACCGTTGTCGGTCATGGAGATCATTTGCATAGGCGGCATTCAACGATATCCAGAGGAATATAAAGCAGGCATCCCCGTCATCAGTCTCCTGCTCAGCCCGCTGCAACCAGCTCAGGGCCCGGTGTGTACGCAATCCCAAGGCCTCGGAAAATCCATCGCGGATCTCGCGTTGCCTCTCTTTAAGTTGCAAATAGGTCAATTTAGCTTCCATCATGCCGCTTCCGCTATAGAAAGATTGGGAATTCAGTGGGTGGATTCATCAGTTCCCATGGCCACGAACTTACCTTGATTCATTGACTTTAGTGTAGCGCCAGGAAAGCTGCTGAAGATACTACCTGCGGCACTAACCTGCCAGACTTGGCAGGCACCATGCGGACGATCTGCCTATCGTTATTCGGACCGAAACTCACATGGACGGGATTGCCGTCGCCATAGAAGTAGAGTCTGTCAAAGGACGTATTGGCGACCACCCACTGTGCCACTTCCAGCATACTCTCGTCTTCTACGATGAAATCCACCGCAGCGCCAAACCGCTGACAGACGGGGTTACCCAGTCGGTTCAGCTCATGAGAAGCATGCTGATCGAGTTTGGGGGAGATGCGGCCAGGTATCTCCCTGGAGAGGGCCGGAGAACAGAAGCCGTATGTCAGGTGGATCATGCCGAAGTAGTCGATAACAGGATCGAGTAGCTGTACCGCAAGGGCATGAAGTGCATTGTAACTGTCGGCTTGCTTGGGCAGATTCAGCAGGCCGGTTCGGGCTTGGGTCTCACCGCATTCGATGAGCTGGCGGTAGGTGAGGTATTGGCCGCAGGGGGTATCGAGATCCGGAATGGTTGTTGCGGGGATTAAGTCAAAACCATCCACAGCCCATCGATGCTTCTCCAGTGTTTGTTGCAGTTCACCCGGTGAAGGTCCATAACCCGATAAGTCGAATAACTCGATCCCTTCCAATGCCTCCTCAAAGGCAACCTGCTCAGGGTAGTTGGGAAACTCTTCGTTGATGTAACGGGACTTGCGAAACAGGAACGGCGGTTCATATTCTTCACCATAAGCAAAATAATCGATCTCCTGCTCGCGGAGTTTGATCTTGACCCGCTCTATCATCCGAGGCAGTGGGTTGTCATCAAACTCATCGAACCGCATCAGACTCACCTTGCCTGATCTGATGTGTATTTTCACCAAATCGGCATTTTGGTAGTCTCCATAGAGCACCGCAGCACAACCCAGGTAAATTCGCAGCAATGAGGGTAATTGCTCGACCATACTCACATGAAGTTGTAGTGACTCACCCTCTTCCAACCAGCCAAGCCCATACTCAGAGGTGGCCCCAGAGATCTGAACACTGCTCTAAGTGGATAAGTACCCATAACTCAGGCATGTTAATGTCAGAGCAAACAGGAGCTTATCATGAGCAGAAGACCCCGCAGAAAT
>JAESPE010000183.1 GCA_016756835.1 gamma proteobacterium endosymbiont of Lamellibrachia anaximandri
GTTAGGGAGGAAAAATGCTCTACTATGCTGGCGGTCATGAGAAACTCCTGATGTTGTTTCTCGTAATGATCGCCTAGTTCATTGCATTTAAACAGGTTTTAATGCGGTGGCCCTGGGCAAACAGCCCGATAGGTCGACCCCAGGCATCCATGGAGATGCCCACCAGATGGCCGATTGCATCATCTCCCTGTGGCCAGGGTTCACTGGCCAGGGGGTAGTCCAACGGCTTGGAGCCTTTTGGCATGCCCCCAGCCCGCATAAAAGTATGGAAATGGCCATGCTCATCCGCATCGTTGCGATGGGTGTGATAGTAGTACTGGCTGTGGGTCTCGTCGTCAAAGACATCATCTTTTGGATAGTGTTCCAGTTCGATAAAATCGCCTTGGTCTTTCAACACTTCGCCTACCAAGTTGAGTCCGACCCGCTCCAGTGCCCGCATACTGGTATGTACTTCAGTGCCTGTTGCCAGCATCTCCGCGATTTCTCCATATGGGAGTTGCGCAGGATTTGGCGGGGTGAGGGTGGGTAACTGGATATCGGAAATATTATTGTTCACTTGTTTCTACTACTCATCAGTTTGAAAGTCCAAGACGGGGCCGCCAGCGTACGCCCAGTGCGCTGCCCAGCAAAGCGCAGGTGATCCAGAGCCAACCGTGCAGGCTGAGGGAAGCGATGCCCGAGAAAAAAGCGCCAATATTGCAACCATAGGCGATGCGGGCGCCATAACCCATCAAAAGACCACCAATGATGGCGGCAGCAAGCGAACGCAGGGGGATGCGGAACGAGGGCGAGAATCGGCCACCCAGTCCGGCGGCGGCCAATGCCCCGAGCAGAATGCCGATATTCATCACGGAGGTGACATCCTGCAGGATGTCGGCCTGTAACGCCGACTGCTGGAAAGCCCCGCTCCAGAATGGCGCACTGGACGGATCCCAGCCGAGAAGTACTGCCGCCTTGGCACCCCACAGGGTAAAGGCCCAGGTAATAGTCCAGGGATGACCTGCAGTCAGCAGGGTTGCGAAATTGAACAGTGCGAGCAGCAGGGCACCGGTGATCAGAGGCCAAGGGCCTGATAACAAACGCCGCCAGTCTCTCTGTGGTGGGGTGACAGTAGGTTTTTGCCGGCTGCGCCATCGACGCAGTAGCAGTGCAAGGCGTGGCTCGCTGGTGAGTAAGAGTGGAACCACGATGACCAGCGACAGTAACAGTACAGGCAGCTGCATCTAATCAGATTTCCCCTGGGAATTTGAGCCTCTTCAGCAATCATGGTGCGCCGTGCGCACCAGAATATGCTGTGTGAATGGACGGCGGGCTGGAGTGCCCGCCATATGGCACGTTAGTGCATCTTTGCAGAGCAAGGATTTCTTGGTGCACAAGGGTTCTTAGGTGCGCAAGGATTTTTCGCTGCACAGGGATTCTTGGCTGCACAGGGATTTTTCGCCCCGCAAGGATTTTTGGCGGCGCAAGGGTTTTTCGCCCCACAGGGATTCTTGGCTGCACAAGGATTCATTGCGCCCATCTTGTGGGTCTTGGTGAAGCTCTTCTGTTGTGCCACTACATAGCTGGTGAGGGCAGCCAGCTCTCTTGAGTCCCAGGCCAACGGCTTGGCATTCATGGGACCCATCATGCAGAGTTGCACCATCTCATCGGCATGGACGGCTTTCAGCTTCTGCTGGTCATCGGCCATGCGCACATAGTGAGGGTAGGGTTCAGCGAAGGTGGCCTGATAAGAGGCGTTATTATCGTGGCAGGTATTGCACGACATGCCATTGGTGCTCAGACGGGTGTCCTTGAACAGTTTGCTGCCCTCGGCAGCAAGGGCCGCACTGTTGCCTCGGTAAGGCTTGTAGTCGGCTGGTCGGGTCACTTTTCCAGCCCCGCAAGGGTTTTTCGCCGCGCAGGGATTCTTGGCGGCGCATGGATTTTTCGCTGCACAGGGATTCTTGGCCGCACAGGGGTTTTTTGCGCCGCAAGGGTTTTTTGCAGCACAGGGGTTGCAGGGATTGTGCATCTTCATCGCCTGCTTGGCGGCACAGGGGTTCCTGGCTCCACAAGGATTGGCAGCATAAAGGGGTGTGCTGCTCAGGGCAACTGTGGCCAGACAACCGGAGAGAATGGCATTTAACGTCTTTTTGCGTGTGGTAAGTTTCATCGTGTTTCTCCTGGGTAAATAGCGGTAACGAACATCTTTTGTATTTTGTTTACTGTCCATTAGTCGCTGTTATACGGAGGTCCTTACAGTTTGGTTTCAGAAATGGTCTGTTTTTTTGTGCGGATGCCAGGGTGAATCTGCAATGGCGCCATAATATCCCCACCAGCAACATGTTATGCTCGCGACTTTATCATTCCAGGAGTGCTGCTGATTATGCAGGAGTTCCACGTCGATTCCGTTACCGGACTGAACGCGCTTTGTGACCAACTGCGGGGCAGTGAATGGCTGGCGGTGGATACAGAATTCATGCGGGAGAAGAGCTATTTTCCCCAACTCTGTCTCTTGCAGGTGAGCAACGGGCAGCTGGCCGCATCTGTAGATCCACAGGCAATTGACGATCTCGCTCCGCTGCTGGATATCCTCTACGATCCGGCAATAGTGAAGATCTTTCACTCCGGGTACCAGGATCTGGAGATCTTCTATCTGCTGCGGCAGAGTCTGCCGGGGCCTTTGTTCGATACCCAATTGGCGGCAACCCTGCTGGGTCTGGGCGATCAGGTGGGTTACGGTACCCTGGTGCAGCAGGTGCTGGATCATAGCCTGGAGAAGGGCCATACACGAACCGACTGGTCACGACGCCCCCTGGAGCAGGAGCAGTTACGTTATGCGCTCGATGATGTGATCTACCTGGGTGAGGTCTATCTGAAGCTGGTCGCCAGTCTACAAGAGAAAGGGCGGGATCAATGGTTGGAGGATGACTTCGCACGCTTGGCCGATCCCACGACCTATGCAGTAGATCCAGATGAGTCCTGGCAGCGGGTCAAAGGGCGGCAGCGTCTCAAAGGCATTCAACTTGCCGTGTTGAAGGCATTATCAGCATGGCGTGAAGAGCGGGCGATTGCGGCGGACCGCCCCCGTCGCTGGATTATCAAAGACGAGGTGCTGCTGGAATTGGCTCGGCGTATGCCTGAGAAGATCCGGCAACTCGAACGGATTCGCGGACTTGAAAGCGGGACAGTGAAGCGTTTTGGCGAGATGCTGCTGGAGAGGATTTCAGAGGCCCGTAAAATACCCAGGGAGCAGTGGCCAGAGGAAAAACGGCGTTCTCCCAGGCTATCCATCAACCAGGAAGCAATGGCCGATCTCCTCATGTGCAGCCTGCGTCTGTTGGCAGCGGAGGAAGGTATCATGCCATCGGCCCTGGCGTCACAAGGTGACATCGAAAGGTTGATTCTCGGAGAGCGGGACCTGGCGATCCTTAATGGCTGGCGCAAGTTGATCGCTGGTGACGCGTTACTGGAGGTATTGGCAGGTAGGCTCGCCCCACGAATAGAGGAAGGGAAGATATATCTCCGGCCTTAGTTGGGTCGTGCTCATCCTGATGAGCTATAGGTTTCTGATTCTATGCTTTTTCAGCCCAGGCAAGCGCGCTGAAGATGCTAAGGAATTTGGCCGCCGAGCCGATATCAAGGTGAATGATTTTGAAAACAGATTAAACGGGTAGATTGAGTATGGAATGGCAAAAAAAATTCGAGGTTGGGCACAATAAAATCGATATGGAACATCGCGTGTTTTTCGAACTCGTAAAATCAATAGCAGCCGCTGAAGCACAAGGGGAGTCCAGGGACAAGATCAGACGGCTGATTGCAGAAACAGCCAAGTACGCAGAATTCCATTTCCTCAGCGAAGAAAACATTATGATAGATGTTGGGTATCCGGAATTCGAGGAGCATCGCGAGCATCATCAATCTCTGATGAGAAATATGCAGAAATACGTTGTCAGTTTTGAGTCAGGCGACAGTAACATACATGATCTCGTCGGGTTTTTAGTTGATTGGTTTGTCAAGCATACAACCACTGAGGACTTGTTGCTTTCAAAGTATATAAAACAGGCATAGGAATCAGGCGATGAATGGAAAATGAATTGCCAATGATTGGTTCTTCAATCGAAAACGCGGCAGATATCTTTCTTCTGCTGGACCCTGATACAGGCAGAATTCTGTCCATAAATCGGTCTGCGGTGGATGCCACGGATTATAGCCGAAACGAACTTGTCGGCAGTTTGGTCTGGGACCTCGGTCAGGTAATCGAAGAATCTTGTTGGGTGGATTTCGTCAAACAGCTTTCCAGCGGAAAATCCCTCGCTGCCAGCCATGGAGAGCGAAGCGAAGGCTGGTAGTCCCCGGTAGCCGCGAGGCCGCACTGCTTACCCGGCGTGCCTTGCGCCAGAGGGGAAGCAAAGTAGGCATCCGAGC
>JAESPE010000184.1 GCA_016756835.1 gamma proteobacterium endosymbiont of Lamellibrachia anaximandri
GCCTTTAAGGTCCAGGTGCTGTAGAAGCTTTTTGTAATTGCGCTTGAATTTTCTTTCGGATGGTGATGTCATGGTTTTGTAACCTCATGATTCATGGGTCAATGTCCCTCTGTTTGAGGGCGTGAGGTTACATTTTAATTTTATTCAGGAAGTTGTCATGGATCGATTTTTCTCCGCGAAGCGGCTTCGTCCAACAATGCCATCAACACGGATCTCAAAAAGCGCCGCTCCTTCGTCGCTCTGCTTTTTGGGCCCGGTTATGGCGACGTTAGGCGAAAAAGACAAACCATGTTCTTGCAGAGATATCCAATTACCAGTTGCTGCCTATGTGGTAGTACAGAAAAATTGACTGGTGAGCACAAAATCAAAGCATCTGCTCTCCGCAAAGAATTTGGGACGGAGGCTCTTGTTGTCGGTGTAACAGGCCCCGAAGAAGGAAAAATGAAGTCTGCTCAGAGCACAAACTCTAAGCATCTAAAATTCAATGTTTCCATTTGTGAGGCTTGCAACACATCTCGTACCCAGCAGGCAGATCGAGAATTTGATCATTTTCATAAATTAGCCATGAAAAAGATTGAGTCGAATGAAGATCCCCTATCAATCTTTGAAATGGAGCGCTATTCGGTCGACTCAGGGCCGTATCTGAATGTATTTCGCTATTTCGCAAAACTTCTTTGTTGTCACATCGCTGAAGTGAATGGCCCAATTCCAACTACGCTCTCCGAGTTTGCTATCGCGAAGAACTCCCTTAATCGCATTTGGTTGGAGGTAAAAAATGATCCAATCTATATATTTGCTACTGCTCAAATTGGAGAATATCAGTACGCTGCTCATGGTGGGTTGGTTGTGTACGGTGACAAGGACACAAACGAAGCAAATGCGTTCCATTCCACAGTTACAGTCGGCCCACTGCAGTATGTCTTCCACATTCGTCTTGAATCTTTCGAAAAAGTGGAAATTCGTAAGCAATATCCCGACTTTTTTGAATGGTGTCGCTCAAAGGTGGAAGAAGCAAAAAACACACCAATTCCTGACAACGCCCTTGTGCAATTGGGCCTGAAAAATGAAAGCGCCTAACACATATGAGCCGCCCCCCTGTCAATAGGCAATAGAAAATCTGCTCTTTAACAATTCAAGAGAAACTATGTTGTGCCATAGGGCTTACTGCTTTGGCTTCATGGTTGGGTTCTGCCCAAACACATATTGAGAGTCTGGCTGCTTTTCAACAGCACGGCTACTAGAAACGCATTCAGTTCACCTTATACCGGCCTATTCAAAAGCGCATTGGCTTGGCGGTTGCCATCCAGTTAGTTTCAGGCTCGGGGAAGGTGCAGTTCCCGTAACACAACATGACGTGTAAAGCGGAAGACCGTGTATACGCTAATCAATGCACAATGGCTATCACGCATCGCCGACAGTCAGCTATAGAGTGTCCACGCACGATAGATAATGCTGACTCAGGCTTGGCTTTTACGTATTGATTCCAGTTAGACGATGAGCTGTATACACGACTTCCTTAACCTGTCAGAAATTGTTCCTGATTAAACGTCACCTTTCGTTTGAGCATGAAAAAGACGGCACGCCCCAGCTTGTGAGCCAGAATCGTTAGCGCCTTTGCCTTATTGTGCTGATTCGACTTTTTCTCCAGCCAGGCTTGAGCCTCCGGGTTCTTACGCAAGAACAACACGGCAGCTTCACTGAATGCCCATTTCAAATAGGCATTACCGATCTTGCTGCCACCGGTACCATAGGTCTTTCCGGCTGACTCATGCTTGCATTTGACCAATCGAGCATACGAGGAGAAATTCTGAACACGGGAAAAGCGATCGATATCGTGAATTTCACAGAGAATGACTAGGGACAGTATCAGACCAATGCCTGGTACTGAGCGTAGCAAGAGCAGCGCATGCTGATCGAAAGCGGTTACCTTCTGTTTGATATGCCACTCGACTTTTGACAATTGCTTATCATAGAAATCGATCAGAGCGAGGTCGAACTCGATGCTTTTTCTAACACTGGGATCAGAGAATATTTCTGCAATGCCTTCACGATTGAATGAGTAGCGCAGATTCTTGCCGATAGCAGGCAGATTGTACTGACTGGTCGTATTGTGGACGTGGGCCAGGAGTTCAGATCGTTTTCTCATCATGTGGATACGGCGACGCAGCAGGTCACGAGTGCCACGCAGCTGCCTGGGATAGACATAGGCCAGTGGAAACATGCCACCTCGCATGAGCAGGGCGATCTTCAACGAATCGATCTTGTCATTCTTGGCCTTGCCGCCATGAATGGCCCGCATATAGAGGGCATGCCCCAAAATGAAGTGGATGTTGTTGTCCTCACAGAAATCAGCAACCCAATACCAGGAGAACATGCATTCTACGCCAATAACCAGGTCATCCCGGTAGGGTGAAATCACTTTCATCAAGGCTTGTGGAGACGCGGATATTTTCTTGTGCAGGCAGGGTTCTCCTGATGCATCGAGTATGCAAACGTAGAGGCATCTGGCATGTAGGTCGATGCCGCAGAAATGAGAATGGGATTTGGTGTAGAATTTCATATGAGCCTCCTTCTTCTGTATTGTGCAAAGGTACACAATTGGATGGTAGGTTATGCCTGCCAAGCCCGCTGAGGGAGGAGGCTCAATGAGTATCAATGCAAATCCACCCGACCACTACAGTCGCTGCGCTCCTTCCGTGTCGGGTGATTTGCGGCGTTAGCTGTGCAAAAAACGCCTTGACGTTACAACGTTATAGCGCTATTCTTTATGTAAACGAGGTATATTGATATGAGCGAATTATCAAAAAGATCTACTGTTTACTTTGAGACAGAGATTCATCAAGCATTAAGAATTAAAGCTGCAACTACCCACCAATCTGTATCAGAAGTAGTAAATGAAGCAGTTCGTGTTGCCTTGAGTGAAGATCAAGAGGATTTAAATGCCTTTTCACAAAGAGCTGAGGAAGCAACATTAAGCTATGAGGAATTACTGGAAGATTTAAAAGCACATGGCAAAATATAGCCTTACATTTAAAAAATCAGTAGCAAAAGATCTCAGAAGCATTCCAAAAAAAGACATTAAGCGCATACTGAAATGCGTGGAGCTTCTTTGTACTGACCCAAGAGCAGAAGGCTGTATTAAGCTTTCAGGGCAAGAGCGTTATCGGGTAAGGCAAGGTGTGTATCGGATAATTTATGAAATTCAAGAAACTGAACTTGTTATCATGGTTGTGAAAGTTGCACATAGAAGTTTTGTTTATAAAAACAGCTAACAAGGCAAATCAACATGGAGCATTAAAAGCGTCGCGCAAAAAACGCTCAACACTTTTAATGCCCAGTTATTTGCGACGTTAGCCCAAGAAGAGAAATTATGAGAAAGCGTATAGTTCTTATTTCATGCGTAAGCAAAAAGCTACCGCGTCGCGCGAAAGCAAAGGATTTGTACGTTAGTACACTTTTTAAGCTCAACTTGAAATACGCAAATAAGTTAAATCCAGATGCTATCTATATTCTTTCAGCAGAGTACGGCCTATTGAGTTTAGAGCAAGAAATTGACCCATATGAGAAAACTCTCAATAACATGCGGGCAAATGAAGTCAAACAATGGGCAAGCCAAGTAATTGAACAAATTAGGAACATAGGTGCGCTTGAAGAAACGGAATTTACATTCCTTGCAGGTGAGAAATACAGGAAATACCTGTTGCCCCATCTCAATAATGTGCAAATTCCATTAAAAGGGTTACGCATTGGTGAGCAGCTTCAGAGGCTTAAGGAACTGACAACATGAGCGCCGAATGTGAAGCCATTCACAAATTGGCATCGGTACTTGAGAGGCATGGATTCCCATTTGATGAAGCGAAAATCCCTTCAAATGGAATCTACATATTGTTTCAAAAGGGAGAAGATGGGCATCAAGGCGAGCGAGTTGTAAGAATTGGCACGCATACTGGAGACAATCAGCTCCGGTCAAGATTGAAGCAACATTTTCTTAATCAAAATAAAGATCGTAGTATATTTCGGAAGAATATTGGTAGGGCATTGTTGAATCAATGCAACGATCCATTTCTGGAACATTGGGAGCTTGACCTCACAACTAGAAAAGCTAAAGAAAAATATTCATCATTGATTGATTTAGATTATCAGAAATCACAAGTGAGTCTTCGACCTCGTGAAAGATTTTGGGACATCCCAGTCCCCAAAATCGACTCGGCCTTCGACAGCCTGTTTGTGCCCCGGCCGTCCCGGTCACTGGCACTACGC
>JAESPE010000185.1 GCA_016756835.1 gamma proteobacterium endosymbiont of Lamellibrachia anaximandri
ACCGGGACGGCCGGGGCACAAACAGGCTGTCGAAGGCCGAGTCGATTTTGGGGACTGGGATGTCCCAAAATCTTTCACGAGGTCGAAGACTCACTTGAGATGCTGCTGCTCATCGACATGCTCAAGGAAAATGGGACCTTGACAGAGATCCAGCACCAGCAACTCAAGGCGGCCATGATGGCTGAAGATCCCACGCCATCCTCAAAACAGCCGCCAGCACAACAAACTCTCCCGCTACCCGCCTCCGAACCAGTGGATGTCATGGTCTCCACCCAGGGGGGCAGCGTAAAGGCGGAATCCTACGACGGCAGATCAAGTTTTCAGCTCACTGCACAGATAGCGGCAGATGCTGCTTGGTATGACAGTGATATCACAGATATGGGAAACGCCGCAGAGATTCGGTATGCCCGCATTGGCGCTGAAGGCACACTCTACGGCCCCTGGGAATATGAAGTCGAGATCGATTTTGCCGGCGAGGATGTCGGTTTGAAGGATGCCTGGATCGGCTACCGGACACTGGGCGACAGCCGGTTCCGCGCAGGTCTTTTCAAAATCCCATTCAGTTTAGAAGAGATGACGCCCTCCGCGCACCAGACATTCATGGAACGCTCATTGATCAACGCCATGACGCCGGGGCGAAATGTCGGCGTTGGTTTCGAAACCTATGGTGGTCAATGGAGTCTGGCAGGCAGCATCTTTGGTGAGGGTGCGGATGATGGGGATGACCGGCTCGACGACGAAGGATGGGGCGCCAGTCTGCGCGGCACATGGGCACCGGTTGCAACAGACACCAGGGTCTTGCATCTTGGCCTCTCCAGCGCTGCCCGCACCTATGGAGGGGATTCGGATGACGAGGCGGTCTTTCGTATCAGAACCGATCCAGAATCCCATTTAGTGGATTCAAACAACTACCTGCTGGATACCAATCAATACGAAACCAAGAAATCGAAATACAAGATCCAACATATGGAACATACCACCAGCATCGGAGTGGAAGCTGCAATGGTGCATGGTCCGGTTTCGTTGCAAGGTGAGTTTGTTCGGACCTATGTCAATTCAGAGGACTACATGGAGAGTCTGGATTTCCATGGTTTTTACGTTGCCGGCAGTTGGTTCCTCACTGGCGAGTCGCGTAACTACGATCACAAACAGGGGCGCTTCGAACGTATCACCCCCTATACCAATTTCGGCTGGGGAGAAGGCACAGGTGCCTGGGAGATGGCGCTGCGTTACAGTCATCTCGACCTGGACGATCAGGATATCGAAGGTGGCAGAGAGTGGAATGCCACAGTGGGGGTCAATTGGTACGTCAATCCAAATATCCGATTCATGGCCAACTACATCGTTGTCAATTCCGAGCCAGATGCGGCAGGAGAAGAGGATGATCCGCGCATCATTCAGGTTCGTGGCCAATATGATTTCTGATCTGCATATACCGGGTCTGACGTAAAAGTGGCATCAATATTGAGACTCATCAGATGCATTCTGTCAGTGTCGATTTTGCTCTGTGTCTCTGGTCATGCAGTCGCTTCAGGTTCAAAAGCTCTCCGAGTCCAGACACTGGTTATCGGCAAGGTCAGCGACAGCCCACGTAAACACTTTATCCGCCTCAAGCCGATGGTCGATTATGTAGGGGAAAAGATGAGGGACCTCGGCATTACCCATACCCGGGTTTTAATGGCCAGGAATAATGCACAGATGATTCGCTATCTCAGGGAAGGGAAGGTCGACTGGGTAACCGAGACAGTTTTTTCATCCCTGGCCTTTCGTGATCAGGCGGGTGCAGAGATCATTTTGCGGAAGTGGAAAAAAGGTGTGCCCGGCTATCATACGGTTTTTTTTACACGGAAAGAGAGTGATATTTACACCCTGAAGGATCTTCAGGGAAGACGTCTTGCTTTGGAGGACCCGGGTTCGACTACAGCCTTTTTTGTGCCTATGACTATTCTCTTCGGGGAAGGGTTGCAACCGGAAAAACTCAAAACCATCCGCAGCACACCATCGCCGGATAAGGTGGGTTATGGCTTTGCAGGTGGAGAGATAAATATTGCAACCTGGGTCTATCAAGGGCTTGCGGATGCCGGTGCATATAACAATCTTGACTGGAACACGCCAGATCATACTCCCCCTTCTTTCAAGAAAGATCTGCGCATTTTCTATCAAGCTGAAAAAATACCTAGAGGATTCGAATTGGTTCGTCCTGGCATGGACCCGGAGATCAAGGCACGTCTCAAGAAAATTCTTCTTGAGGCTGATAGTGATCCTGATGCCGGCGATGTACTTTTTTCCTATCAGCGTACAGCGAGGTTCGATGAGATTGATGACGAAACCAACGCCGCATTAGAGGCCGCCAGGCAGGAGATGGACAGATTGGCAGGTAAACTGTATTGATAGGAACACGCCTTCAGAGCAAATACTCGATGATTATGTTCATACTGATCATAGGGGTTGTTTTGGCTGTATCAACGATACTTTTCCTGCAGTTCGACGACGCCTTCGAAGACTATCAGAGCGCAAGCGCATCAGCCTTGAAGGAGGTCCATTTTAAACAGTTGGAACACCAGGGGCAGACCCTGGCAGAGGTCCTTGCACAAAGTCTGATCAATCCGCTCTATGAACTGGACATGGAAAGTATTAGTACGCTGTTGCGCACCGCAGTCTCTCAGCACGATATTGTCTATGCCATGGTCTACGATGCCCAAGGCAGAATCATCCATGACGGCAAAGAGACAATTCCTGGATTTGGAAAAACAACCGGGCATCAAATCGTCGCCAATTCGCTGCAAGAGAAATCGGTAAAAAGCAGGATTGAGGACAATCATCTGGATCTGGCAACACCAATATTCATCAGCGAGGGTGTTGTGCTCGGCGGCATTCTGATCGGTGTTTCTCTGGAGGAGATGCAGAAAACTCTGGCGCAATCAAATAAGCGATTGGAATCGATCAGCAGTCACCATAGTCAACGCAACATCTACGCAGTCTTGTTGTTAGGAATTGCTTTAAGTGGAATAGGTATTCTGGCTGCCACCCTTGTCGCGAACCATCTCACCTCACCTATCGGGAAGCTTGCCAGGCTTGCCGAACGTATCGGCGCTCACGACTACCGGGCATCGAGTCAGATCGAGCGTCCTGATGAAATTGGCGACTTGGCCCATGCATTGGAAAAGATGGGACGGCAACTTGAAAAAACAACCATTTCAAAAGAGTATCTGGATGAGATCCTCTTCAGCATGAAGGATGCCCTGTTGGTAACGGATCGGCAGGGAATAATCAAAAGGGTGAACCGCGCTTTTTCCAATCTGACAGGCTACAACGAAGATGAGTTGCTGGACAGCCCCCTCAGTTCGGTGCTACCGGCGAAGTCCGATCAATTGGAGTGGTATGAACTCATCCTGGAACAGGAGGATATCAATGCCGAGGATGCAACCTTTATCCGGCGCGACGGCAGTAGTGTTCCGGTGCTTTTGTCCGCTGCCCTGTTATCCCATTCCCAACACCATCAAGGCATGGTCTTTGTTTCGCAAGATATGACGGAACGTCATGCTGCGGCACAACAGATTCACAATCTTGCCTATTTCGACCTGATTACCGGACTACCGAACCGGGCGCTTTTTATTGACCGCCTTAATCAGATGTTGCAGCTGGCTGCACGGGAAAAAAGCCGTCTGGCACTGATGTTTCTTGATCTGGATCGATTCAAAAATATCAATGATACCTTAGGACATCAGGTGGGAGATCGTCTGCTGAAGGCTGTGGCGGAGCGATTTCAGAATGCCAAGCGCGCAGCGGATACGGTGGCACGTTTTGGTGGCGATGAGTTCACGTTCGTTATCCCGGATATTCAGAAGGCAGATGACATCATCGCCCTGGCGGAAAAGATCCTGGCTCTGTTTCAGCGTCCTTTTCAGATTGATGACTATGAACTCTTCGCCGGTTCAAGCATCGGTATTAGCATTTTCCCGGATGATGCGGAGAATGCCGAATCGCTGATTCGGCATGCCGATACAGCCATGTACCGCTCCAAGGAAAAACAGTCGCTGCCAGCCATGGAGAGCGAAGCGAAGGCTGGTAGTCCCCGGTAGCCGCGAGGCCGCACTGCTTACCCGGCGTGCCTTGCGCCAGAGGGGAAGCAAAGTAGGCATCCGAGCG
>JAESPE010000186.1 GCA_016756835.1 gamma proteobacterium endosymbiont of Lamellibrachia anaximandri
TCCCCTCTGGCGCAAGGCACGCCGGGTAAGCAGTGCGGCCTCGCGGCTACCGGGGACTACCAGCCTTCGCTTCGCTCTCCATGGCTGGCAGCGGATGCAGAACAGAATGCAGTCAATGGACAGTGAAGAGCGCTCTTTGTTTCGTCAGATGAATGAAACGGGCGAACAGGGAGAGGGTAGTGGAAAGATGAATCGCTATGGTCAGGGTGGCGGCAACGGTTCCGGTAATAAATATCGTTATGGTCAGGGTAACGACAACGGCTCGGGTAATAAATATCGCTATGGCCAAGGCTCCAGCCAAGGTTCCAGTCAGGCTTATGGGAGTGGTTACGGCTCACGCAGTGGCGGTGGGTCTGGTGGCGGCAGGGGGCGTGGCCATTAATGTGGTCATTACGCACACCATATATGCTCTTATTACTGGTAGTGGCCATGGCCACTACTGGTTGTCAGAGTCTCGGTATAAATGAGCCAAATTCCTTCTTTGTTGGCCGCTATACACAATATGTGCTGGGAGACATACCCAATCAGTATGCTGATTTAAGCAACCCCTTGCCGGCTTCTTCAGAAAATATCTCAGATGGAAAAAAACTCTATCAAGCGCAATGCCCGGTGTGTCATGGTGCATCTGGTGAAGGGGATGGCCCGGCAGGAAAGCTGCTGGTTCCCGGTCCGGCCAACCTTGCGATTACCCGTAGATTACCAGTCGCTACAGATGCCTTCATTTTCTGGACCTTGTCGGAAGGTGGTGAAGTGTTTGGCACAGCTATGCCTGCATTTGGCAATCAGCTCACTGATAAGGAGATATGGCAGATTGCCCTCTACATAAACTCTGGTTTTTCCCTTTGATATAAGGAATATCCTAATGATAACTAAACGGCCCGCATGGGTCTGGATTGCTGCCACCGTCGCAGTGGTCTTTGGCATAATGACCATTAAATCAGGCGGCAGCGTACTTTTCATCGATGGTGAAGCCAGGCGCGCTGCAGGAAACACTGTGGATTTTGTACTTTGGTTCAACTTTTCGGCAGGGTTTGTCTATATCGCTACCGGAATTGGCCTTTGGTTGGAAAAAGCCTGGGCTCCAGCAGCAGCAATCACCATTGCGACATTGACGTTGTCGGTTTTCGTCGCTTTTGGAATCCATATCTTTTTTGGTGGTGAGTATGAACCTCGCACAGTGGCTGCCATGACCTTGCGTTCTGTGGTTTGGATCGCAATCGGAATAACGGGCTACCGGGCCATGTATTCACACCAGTTGCAGGATAGGGCTCAATAATTGAGCGCATTGCACCACATGGCAGTGTTGGGACATACTGAGTTATATCCGTTGAGGTTCAGTGAGTGTCTATGAGTGGAACTGCGGAAATCAACCGCTTACGCTGGCAGTGCCGCCGGGGTATGCTGGAACTCGATTTGCTGTTGTTTGCCTTTCTTGAAAATGAGTATTCCTCCCTCGACAGGGAGGCACGAAATGATTTTGCGACATTACTGGAATATCCGGACCAAACATTACAGTCCTGGCTTATCTCAGGCAGCAAGATTGCCGATAAGCAAATGGTCGAAATTGTGCAGATTATTCGGCAGGGAGGCCGGGATCATGAGGCGGAACGCTGAACCGATAATTCTACAACCCGGCAGACCCCCAGTGCAGCAGGTGGTCTTGTCCGCTATTTATAGTGCCGGTTTGTTGGCTCTCCTATCAACTGAGCTGTCTTCCGGACTAAAAACCGTGTTGACTCTGTGCGTGCTCGCACATTTCATCTGGAAGGTTGCCCTGATAAGGGGAAGTATTAAAAGCGCATCGATTAGTCGATTGGTGTGGGAACCGGAAGGTGGCTGGAAACTGACATTTTCAGATGGACGGCAGCTAAACGCGCAACTCAAGCCGTCAAGTTTTTGCAGACCCTGGCTGATCGTCCTCAATTTTTCCATTGGGAGATTTCAACCACAGCGTTCCGTTATTTTGACGAGAGGGAGTTTGGACAAAACGACTGCACGTACCTTGCGCAAACGACTTCTCAGGGAGAGAATGCTTGCAGGTCGTTTATAGCAAAGCGAAAGGACGAACCCATGAGGTTCATCCTTCACTAATAACAATTGTCTATGTAATGGAGACTCGGCGAGCTATCTGCAGATGTCAACATCCGCTTCAATCATCATCTCGACGATGACTTCAATCTCATCTGGATTAGTCTCTGCGAGTTCGCGTAATTCAGCACAACTGATTGTAAGCGCGTCTTTCATGGTAGTCACCATAACGTTAAATAAGTAATTACTAATGTAGTTGTTGTTTTATGAGAAGTCAACTCTTTTTCTGCGAAGGAAGTCAAGGTTTATGTTGATAGATCAATGAGATATGACGTACTGAGGATCCGATAAAGATAATTGCGAAGTAAATTCATTGGAATACATCCCACTATTGCCCAACCGGGTTGGCTCCTCTGGTTCATCTCGTGGAGTCATTGATAAAGATAATAATTGTTTGGAGGAGAGGAAAATGAAACTGGAGACACTGGCAATTCATGCTGGTTACGAGCCTGATCCCACGACCAAGGCCGTCGCTGTTCCCATCTATCAGACCACATCCTACGCGTTCGACAGTACGCAGCATGGTGCTGATCTGTTTGACCTCAAGGTGCAGGGCAACATCTACACCCGCATCATGAACCCAACCTCGGATGTGCTGGAAAAGCGGGTGGCTGCACTGGAAGGGGGAATTGGTGCCCTCGCGTTGGCTTCAGGCATGTCGGCGATTACCTATGCGATCTTCACGATTGCTGAATCAGGTGACAATATCGTTACGACCTCCACTCTGTATGGCGGAACCTTCAACCTGTTTGCTCATACGCTGCCGCAGTTGGGTATAGAGGTCCGTTTTGCCGCACCGAACGATATCGATGGAATGGCAGCATTGATCGACGACCGTACTAAAGCCGTCTTCTGTGAATCAATCGGAAACCCCGCCGGCAACGTAGCGGATTTGGCGGCAACAGCGGATATGGCTCATGCGCATGGTGTGCCGGTTATTGTCGATAATACGGTTCCTACCCCCTATCTTTGTCGTCCCTTTGAACACGGTTGCGACATTGTCGTCCATGCCTTGACGAAATACATGGGTGGTCACGGCACCACGATTGGTGGCGCACTGGTCGATTCCGGCAAATTCCCCTGGGCGGAACACAAGGCGCGGTTCAATCGCCTCAACGAACCTGATATCTCATACCACGGTGTGGTCTATACCGAGGCGCTGGGTGAGGCAGCCTATATCGGCCGGGCTCGCGTCGTGCCATTGCGCAACATGGGCGCGGCTATCTCTCCTTTCAACAGTTTCCAGATCCTCCAGGGGATCGAAACCCTGCCGGTGAGAATGGACAGGCACTGTGAGAATGCGTTGGCGGTGGCAAAACACCTACAGTCTCACGACCAGATCGAATGGGTCAGATATGCGGGTTTGGATGAGAGTCCGGACAAGGCGTTGGTGGATAAATATATGAATGGACTTGCCTCCAGCATACTCAGTTTCGGCATCAAGGGGGGAATCGCAGCCGGTACAAAATTCATCGATGCCCTGCAGCTCGCGGTGCGACTGGTGAATATCGGTGATGCCAAGACGCTTGCCTGTCATCCAGCCACCACTACCCATCGGCAGCTCAATCCGGAGGAGATGGAAAGAGCGGGTGTTTCAGAAGATCTGGTACGCCTCTCTGTTGGTCTGGAGCATATCGATGATATTCTCGCCGATATCGATCAGGCGCTGGCTGCGGCTAAGTAGTGACCACCCAGAAACAATGTTTTTACCACAAAGGACACGAAGAGCACGAAGGTAAAAGATTGATTAGCAATGAATTTTCTTCGTGTACTTCGTGGTCAGATATGGGTTTCCTGATAGACACTAAGTAGTGTTCGACTGGTATACCTCTGCGTATATCTCCAGTAGGAGTGGCGGCCCGCCGCGATTTACCCATCTACGGGGAACTAAGTTCTAACTCAAGTTTCGGAGTTCAAAATTAGCAATATATATCGTGTAACCAACTGAATATAAAAGAAAGAAGGCCTCACGCATGGTAAAATGTTTGTGTTCAAAGACAAACAACAA
>JAESPE010000187.1 GCA_016756835.1 gamma proteobacterium endosymbiont of Lamellibrachia anaximandri
CTTTGCTTCCCCTCTGGCGCAAGGCACGCCGGGTAAGCAGTGCGGCCTCGCGGCTACCGGGGACTACCAGCCTTCGCTTCGCTCTCCATGGCTGGCAGCGGTAGAAAAGTACCGAACCAGTCCCAAAAAAACTACCCCCCTCTTCTCTTTCTGGAATGATTGGCATACCTGTGCTGTGAACGTGGATAAAAGGAGGCAAACTACATGAAACACCTCTTCGATCTATGCAATGAGCATGAAATTACTCTGGTTCGAAAAGTAGTGCAGTATTGCGAAGCACCGCCTGTTCGGAAATCATGCGTGCTGATCAACCATCTGGGCAACGGCTGGATCTATCTCATGGGAGCGGCGGCGCTGCTTGCCTGGCAAGGGTCGTCATCACAGCAGGCGCTTCTTGCGGCGCTATTGGCAACCGGCATCGCACATTGCATCTACCCTACAATCAAGCGGCGACTGGCGAGGCTCCGGCCTTGTGATCTTGACCCCACTCTTGACCTGTCTATCAAAGCGATGGACCGATACTCCTGCCCCAGCGGCCACGTGATGACAGCAACATCAGTGGGTATTCCCCTTGGGTTTGCGTTTCCCTCACTCGTTCCAATGATTGCGGTGGCGTGGATCCTCATCGCTTGGGCCAGGCTCGCTTTAGGACACCACTACCCAAGTGATTTGCTTGTTGGCGCTCTCTTCGGGGCAGCTATATCACTCCCTATGGGATTGCTACTAATTTAATCAACATGCCCTTCTGCTGCCAATGATAATACAAGAAGCCGCTGTGCTGTTCGAAAATAAGCGGAGCTACCTTTATCTTCTTTCGGAACATATTGGGCTGAACCCTGACGTAGATACTATCGAGAAATTAATCGAGGGACTGCACCATAAGTTCTCCTTCACAGAATCGGCTCTCACTGAAGCTGCAGATATTGCAAATAACAGTGGTAACCGATCCAATAGTAAAGCCTCGCCTCCCTTTCGCCCGTATTGCCCTGTGGGTGTAAATACAGCCTATTTCGCCAGTCAAATAGGAAAAATCCAGTCACTTATTAATGAATACTTTGAAGGTTTGAGTCTCGATGAAATCAGTAGGTTGCTGAGCGAAGCTGCTCAAACCCAGACAGATCATAAACCTGAGCTCACCAGGCAATTAGACCGGCACATATATGATGCGCATAAAAAAATTATGGCGGCAAACCCACTCTATATTGCAACCTCGTCAATCTGCCCGTCAGAACTCCTGTGTGATTGTCTTTGTCAGTATTCAGAAACAAGTGATAAGAATGCTTCTGGAACAAGAAAACTCGAATCTTTCATCGCCGGATGGGTTGTTGATAATCAAACGCGAATGAATTCATACGGGTGGTTTGGGCTGGGTAAGCAGGTCAATAAGCACAATAAAAAAGCGGCAATTGTTGGCACTGGCCCTGCGGGCCTCACAGCAGCTTATTATCTTGCAAAAAGTGGTGTAAAAGTTACGGTTTATGACTCGTGTAGTGAAGTTGGCGGCATAATGACACATGGTATTCCCGAGTTTCGTCTGCCCAAGACAAGGGTAAAGTTCGTTATAAAACTACTGGAAGACATGGGAATTGTGTTTGCGCTAGATTTCACGGTTAGGAACATAATAGAGAACAAGGAGAAACAAAACTATAAAATTGGCGAGCATGATTATGATGAATACCTGCTTGCGATAGGAAAAGGAGAGCCCTGTTATCCTGGAAATAGAGTGAACTACAAGAATGTATATTTTGATACCACATTCTTAAGAGAGATGAATTATTATGTTGCCCATCATTTAACGAATGCAAAAGCGTTTCTTGAAGGACGGTCGATAATTGAAGAAATTTTCTTAAAGATATACGGAAAATCAGCCGTTGTTGTAGGTGCCGGCAATTCTGCCCTCGATGTTGCAAGAACACTGATGAGGTTTGGGGTTGGCGAAGTATGCGTTATCTCAAATGCGGTCGAAAAAAAAGTACGCAAGCATGACAGGCTTCTCACAGTGCTGAAGCGGGAGCTTGGCGCTGCAAAGAAAGAAGGTGTGAAAATGGTTTTTGGCGCGAATCTTGTCAAGATTATTCACAGGCAGGGAAAGAACAATTTGGCTGTCGGCGTACAGTTTCTGCAGGAAGGGAAAGCGATGCAACAATCGGCTGCTGTTGTAGTATATGCAATTGGGAGGCGAATAGGGGAACTGTGTAATTTAGGAGCATCTACCAATGATCATCACCAGATCATTAATTATAGTGAGCAAAAAGGTGCACCTTTTGCTGCGGGAGACTGTACGGTAAAGTATGTGAGCAAGAATAATCCCCATGAAATGAATCTGGAAAATCCTCATCATTACCATAATGTCATAGCTGCCGTTTCCAGCGGAAGACATGCGGCTAAAGCTTGCATAGCCAAACTGGATTCCGACTGACCAGACCGGAGCCTTTATCGTAAGCGCACTATAAATCGCACCCTATCAAACTGAAAATGATCCGTACACGCTATACATTTTCAACGACAAACGACACTAAACAAGCGCACTTCCGAGTTGTCCGCGGTCATCGAGACACTGCAGCAAAAGACCGAGGATCATGGCAGAAAGATTACCGATCTACAGGAAAACAGCTACCAGACGAAAAGGCCCCTTCTCCTCCTCGCCACATTGGAAAATCGCCATTTCCGCATCGTCGCCGCCATCATCGCCCTGGTGATCCTGTTGGCTGCGGCCTTCGTTTTTCATGAACAGGCAAACCGGAGATCAGAAGAACAGAACAACGCTTCGCTGCAAACCGATATCGACGGCTTGAACTCAAACCTACGCACCTCGGGCGCCCAACTGACGGAACTGGATAGCAGAGTGACGAAGTTGGATACACTGATCAGTGAGATGGACAGCCGGGTCACTGGAATGGGCGACTCGGTACAAGAGAGGCTAAACAGCATCGACGACCAGGCAGAGAGTCTGGATGGACGCGTAACCAACCTACGTGCGCCCCCATCGGCAGTTCGGCAAAGACAACGTGATCCATGGACCGAAGTGGCTGGCAAGCCAGCCAGCGGACCGCCACGTGGTTCATATTGCTACGGTCAGCAATAAACAGGATCTCTACAAGTTCTCCGAGCGCTACGGCCGTTACCTGAAAGAGGATCTCTCCTACCTGCCCCTGCAGTCCGGAGGATCACAGCACTTTGCGCTGGTCTACGGCAACTTTGCCACTCGCTCAGAGGCAAAGACCGCGCTCTATCGCCTGCCCCGTTACCTGGGGGGCCGACAACCATCAATCGAGTCGATGCAAACGATTCAGCGTCATATCTCCGAGTGAAGCCAGATTCGCGCCTCCACCGCTCCCGGTGGAGGTGCCGAGTCAAAATTGATCAAAGAGATGGCACTATCGACTAATAACGGTCAAATTAGTGCGTAGTCTATATATCGATGCTCAGTTGGCTTTTGAACCCCGGATTTCTTTCATCAGGATAACCATGCGGGTTGCATATTATCCGGCAGTTGCCTATCGAGTAATCCGAGCTGTTGTGAAGGTGTCCGTGAATCCAGTAGCTTGGTTGACGCTGTTCAATCAGACCTTCCAGGTTCGAGACATAGGCAGCATTTGAAATATCATTCATACCTGTTCCAGGCAATGATTTAGGGCTTGGTCCATGATGGGTTACGACTACGTTCAATTCTCCCGCTCTCTTTGCCAGTTCGTTATCCAGCCAGCAGAGCGATTGCCGATGAATCGAGGCAACATCAATCGAACGCAGCTTCGAGAATTTGGGAGAGAGACGAATCTTTTTAAAGTCGGTCATAATTTGCTGGCATTCGTACCCGCTCAGGCGCGCATCGCCAAATAGTTCAAAATCCGTCCAGAGCGTACAGCCAAGAAAGTTCACGCCGTTCATCGTGAATACACTGTTTTCCAGAATGTGCACGTTAGTACCTACGGATCTTTCCTTCATGTCCTGAACTAGTGTAGTGTCCTAATTTAATCCTATATTAAGAGCCTTTCTTTGATATAATGCTGCTGTACCTAAATGGCGGGATTATTACTTTATGAGAGTAGCAGCGAAAATCA
>JAESPE010000188.1 GCA_016756835.1 gamma proteobacterium endosymbiont of Lamellibrachia anaximandri
CATGAGTTTTTTATCCAGAGCCTTCAGCTCGATACATTTACTATGCAATTGGAGTACGAGTGATGGTGCAGTTGGAACTGATTATTGCTATTTTGAACTCCGAAACTTGAGCTGGTAAGTCATGAATACTCGTATATACGTCATCGAGGGTGGCATGCAGGACGACCTACGCCAGGTCTTGTCCAGCATCTTCAGTGCTGAAGTGGCCACAGCCTCTGGACAAGCTGGAGAGGCATCTGCAGCGAAGTACGCAGACGGTGACAGGGACGCCTTTGTTGCTCTGTTGTTCGGGCGGAATGTACGAGACCACGTTCTCTGGCTGTGTCACCTGATTCAGGCGGCAAGCTATCTTGAGGGGGGCTACCTGAGCCTATTCTTCGGCCCCAAAGCTAGAACCCAATCTATCAGGGCGTTATTCCATAATGCAGGATACAATGAGAGCAGTGACCCAATCAGATTGTCCGGTAGGCAGTTAACCGTTACTTACAGCGATGGAGCATACGTACTGCACTTAAAGTATGCCAATGTGCTGATTGCGATTTTTGAGCTTCTTCTGGAGGTTGATTTCAACGCGGTGCGCCCATTTGTCGAACAGGTCGCTACAGGAACAATGACTAGGTCAGGTGTGTCCTCACATGCGAAAATTCTACATAAAACACTTGTCAATTTCCTGAACCGCCAACTGCCCACTCGCCAAGCGGCACGGAAGCAAGCCGCCATAGTCGGTTATCTTGAGAAACATGCCGGTGGAGCCATGGTCTCTGAGTCAATTTCCGACACTCATGTACTGGAATTCTGGCGAGAAACCATCGATCAGGAACTGGCAGATTTCAGGACATATGGTTCGGTGGTTGAGTGCTTCGAAAATATGTTTGAGGCCGCGAAACGTGGTCAGGTAATTAGGCAAACCGATCAGCCGGTAGCAATTGACATCGGTCATGACGGTCAATGGGCGGCTGATGGCGGATACTATCACAGTCTCGAAGACTCATCGCCCTGCGAGGTTAGTGATGGCGAAGAACTCATTCAAGAACTTAGGTTAGCGAAGGAAATCGGCATTCGCTACTTTGCCTCAGAAAAACAGGCAAAATCGATCCAGCTTTTACTCATGTATCACGAGTCTGTCCGGCATAGGCCACGGACCTTCCTCCGCTATCTTGTGTTTGGAGGGCATCAGGCTAGGATCAGCAACACGCTCAGACACGAAAATCAGCCACAGGCCGTTCAGAATCTGATTGATTCCAAGCCTGAACTGACCTACGAGGCGTTACATTCAGAGATCAGTGGTTTTGTCGAGGCACTACGGCTTGCGGGGTCGGCTGTGGCGCATCTCCTCCTTTCCACACGCAGCCCACATACTCTCTCTTTCCTCCCGGACATACTCGAGAATGCTTCTGTGGAAGTGGCAGATGAACTTTCAGGGCTCTCAATCCAGGCGCTACTGGAATTCGACCTGGACTGGGGTGATGTACGCTCTAGCACTCACGAAGTATTGATTGAGCGATGTCTGGAATTGCTTTCTGGCGATAATACTGTCGGTCGTGGAGTACGCACGAAACTACAGCGTGCATTTTCCACCATCAACCGTGCCGGCTTCACCGATGATGTTGTAATCGATACCGACTTGATGGATCTTCACACTGAGGGCGCCCCAATACTTGCTAAGACACTGCGGTTAGCCGACCTCGTCCTCTCTGATCTCAAGCAATCACCGGGGAAAGACATATCCTGGTCAAAGGCATATGACATCGATACGGAGACGTTCGGAGATTTTTTCAAGCGAATTTATGGAGATGAATCATGGTAAGAATCTGGAAAGACCTCACTGCTGACCAGCAAGAGGCAATAGGCCATGAATTTGCCTCGCTGGAAGCTATTCGTTTCTACACAGCTTACGCGCCAAGTATCCTGCGTAAGGCTGGTGTCACCCGTCCAACAACCCAAGAATTAGTGCTCTATCTGCAAGGAGAGGGGAACCTGAGCAGCGAAGTTATCCTGCCGTTACTGCACCGGGATGCCGTGCTCAAGCAGAAATTTGAGTGGCTATTATCAAACTATTCACTTGTTTCGGTAACAAGTGCGGCCGCTGCTGCAAGCAACGAAGCCATATTCGAGCGCCCCCTTCCGGATGAGGGCTGGGTACGAATCGTTCGCTCCAATGCCAACTCTCAGCAAGCACACCTGGTTATTCAGCTTCCCATTTTTCTGCAAGATAAGGAGCCCTGCCGTTTATTTGTACGCCTGGATGATCAAACATACTCCGTTGCCCTGCCGCCACCGCTTGACGGCCGGGTAATGCAGCTAGTGTTGCTGGAAGATCCGGTGGTCGTCGCTTTAGGTGACGCGCGCAGTAAACTTGATCTCGTCTGAACATGTTCCAAGTCCTGATCGCCACCACTGAAGATACAGTTGAGATCGAATTGATCTCGGAGGAGTCACCGGGTGTACCCTGCTGCGCAACCGAAGGTTTGGCGACGACAAATGAGCTGCCCCTCAGTCGCGCCTACCAGAAATTCGTAGCGAGGCCCACGGGTGTAGTAGGCAAACTCACACAGCATGAGAGCTATCGTCTCTGCCTTTCCCGTTCGATCGATATCGGGCCCAGCTGGCAACTACCAGTATATCTCGCCCATTGGCTGAAGCATCACGGACTGCTTTGCGAACCTCTGCTCCCTGGCAGTAAGGACAAACCAAATGCAATCATCTGGGCGACAGGGGAGGTCAATTATCACCTCCAAGTGGGGTCTGTAGGTGGTTTCGAGCGCAAACTTTCCCACTTGATGCGATGGCTGCAACAGAATGTCCATGAACCGGTTCCAGTTCTCGTAATTGTACCTCACGAAGCTGCGGAGATGGTGAAGGCACATCTTGATGAGTCGCTTGATGGTTTATTCGATGTTCGAGTCATTGGACTTGAACAAGTTGTCACCCCGGAACAGATGTTTAGTGATCTCTCACTCCAGCAGGAGAGTGTTTTGGCTACCGCTGGCGCAGATATAAAGTCATCTCGGAAACCTTCCGAAGATGAGGTCAATCGATCTGGAGATATTGGAGTTGCACACAATAAGGTTGGCATTTTTTTCTCGCTGGCAGTACTTTCCGTGATGCTTATAGCTTATCTCGTCTTTAACTCGCACTCACTGACAGGTGCCTTGCAGCTGGATCTCACCAGCATCGTTGCAGGCTCAAACACGGCAGCGAGCCTACCTGATGAAATCGTTCTTGAGATGTATGTTGAGCAACGATCAGGAAAGGCTTCCTGTTTTTCGATGACCGAGGCCCGGGCACCTTTCAGAGAAAGTCACCAGAATATTACTCATCCCATTCCCCCAGTGCTGAATTTGGAGGCAGGTGATTCCGTATGCCGTATTACGCTTCTTGTTCACAACCGTGGAACAGAGAACTATAGCGCCCTACTGATGCCTGCTGATGACTCCTTTAAGCCTACGTATAGAGAGGGTGTACTTCCAATTCATGCTGGGAGCTCACGAACGGTTGTTTTACTGGATCGAACTGAACTCGGGGGGATGCGCCGATCCGCTGGACCACTGATGCGTCTATTTTTAGCACCCGTGTCCACAGATACCATGAAGGCATTTCTAGACAATATTTTACTCCATGGTGATCCTGCGGCCTCATCCTCAATTAGTGACTCGGACATGGGGAATGTCTGGATACGGGATGTGCAAGCGAAAGTGGAATATGCAACGAGGGTTCAAGATCAGCACAGGTGAATGGTGGTTTTGACCCACAGACATCAGATTTTTCGTACAGTTCTAGGATATTAAGGAGAAAAGAATGACTTATATACAGGGAGAATATTCAGGTAGACAAGGGCAGGTTCCTAAATCAGTTGGACAGTGGGGCCAGGGCCACCGCATTAAAACCTGTTTAAATGCAATGAACTAGGCGATCATTACGAGAAACAACATCAGGAGTTTCTCATGACCGCCAGCATAGTAG
>JAESPE010000189.1 GCA_016756835.1 gamma proteobacterium endosymbiont of Lamellibrachia anaximandri
CCGGGACGGCCGGGGCACAAACAGGCTGTCGAAGGCCGAGTCGATTTTGGGGACTGGGATGTCCCAAAATCTTTCACGAGGTCGAAGACTCACTTGTGACCATCGCCTGTTCAAAGAGTGCATCGAGGTCAATGCACATCTCCATATCGGCAGGCGGGACTTTTTCGCCATTGGCAAGGACGATGATCTCTTTGAGGCGTCCTGTGATGAAAATATGCTCATTCTCGATTCTGACCTTGTCGCCGGTATGCAGCCAGCCTTCACTGTCGATGACGTCTGAAGTCGCCTCCTGATTATTCCAATAGCCCAGCATCACGCTTGGACTGCGGGAGAGCAGTTCGTCATTTTCGCCGATTTTTGTCTCTATGCCCGGCAGCACTCTGCCGACACTGGCGGGCACATTATCCTCCAGCGGATTTGCGGTGATGATCGGGCTGGTCTCTGTCAGGCCATATCCCTGCAGGATCGGCACGCCCAGTCCGATGAAGAGCTTGGCGATCTCCGGGGTCAAAGCCGCGCCACCGGAAACGGCGATACGCAACCGTCCACCGAGTTTGGCCTGAATCTTACTGGCCACCAGTTTTTTATAGAGCGGCCAGAGTGCCAGTTTCGCACTCCATGGCGCCCGGCCCTGATCATGTTCAAATCGTAGCCAGCCTGTCTCGACCGCTGCATTGAAAAGCTTGCGGGCAACGGCGGAATCGTCCGCCAGCTTTGCCTGTATCTTGGCGTAGACACGCTCAAAGATACGCGGCACTGAGATCATAATCGTCGGTTTTATCTCCATCAGATCCTCTCCCAATTGCGGGATGGATCTTGCGTAGGCGACATTGGCGCCCACCGCAATCGGCATGTAGTAGCCGACGGTGCGTTCCAGGGTGTGGGAGAGTGGCAGGAAGGAGAGAAAACGGTCGGTGGGATAGATGGTAATCAGCTTCAACCCAGCCTCGATGTTCCAGAGAATATTGCGGTGACTGAGCATGACGCCTTTCGAACGCCCGGTTGTTCCTGAGGTATAAACGAGAGAGGCAAGGGCATCGGAAGCAATATCCGCCGCCTCATACTCACCCGCTTCTGCGGGTAGCCAGTCGGCCAAGGAGGCCAGGCGTGGCTGCAGTCCCATAGGATCGACAGGCTCAATGGTCAGGATACGATTGAGTCCAGCCAACTGGTGACGAATCTGTTGCAGATTCTGCCACTGCTCATCCCCTTCCAGCAGTAACAGACGCACGCCTGCATCCTGCAGAATGTAACCAATATTCTCCGGGCGGTCGTTGGTGTAGATGGGAACGGTGACCAGTCCCAGTCCTTGGGCGGCAAGGTCGAACATGGCCCACTCGCGGCAGTTGCGCAGTATCAGGGCGACCCGTTCGCCGGGTTTCAGATCCTCCTGTTGGAAGGCGGCCTGCCAGCGGGCGACTTCACGTCCCATCTCGCGCCAGGAAGTATCCAGCCAATTTTCCGACGTGGGATCGAATTGGGTGTAGGCAACGGCATCAGGTGTACGGCGAACCCGTTCCTGAAAAAGTGCGCCCAGTGTATCTGCCTCCTTGAGCAGAATATAGTCGGTCTTCTGTTCCCTCATCTCATCCGTTCCGTGCTTGTGATTGCCGTTATCTCGCACCGGCTTGGAAGCCGATGTTTCCGTATGGGTTGTATCAAAGAATAGCATGTCAGGCACCACTCAAGTTAGTCCAGCCGGAGTCCGGATGAAACTGGTCGCCGTGCAACTGTTCCAGTTCATTCAGGCGTTGGCGCATACGTGTTAATCCACCGCTGTGGATGTAGTGCATCGGGCCGCCGCGGAATGGGGCAAAGCCGGTGCCGAAAATGATGCCGGCATCCAGCAGATCCTCATCTTCGACCACCTGTTCTCGCAGACAGGCCACCGCTTCGTTGAGCAGTCGAAAGATCATTCGGTCAGCCAGATCATTTGGCGCGTGAAACTGGCTATCCAGGTTCTCCTTGATGGCCTTGCCTTTCTCGTAGCGATAGAATCCCGCTCCGGTTTTTACCCCCAACTGTTTCTGATCGACCATCACATGCAGCTGTTCCGGTACCTCAAGATTGAACACAGGCGCCAGCTTGTTCGCCACCGCAAGGCAGATATCGAGTCCTACCCGGTCCGCCAGTTCCACAGGTCCCATCGGCATGCCAAAGCGGGTGGCGGCATTGTCGATCAGCGGGCCGGGAACCCCTTCCTCCAGCAATTCTATGGCTTCCAGCAGATAGGGCATCAGGATGCGATTGACCAGAAATCCGGGGCTGCTTCTGACCGGCAGGGGAAGACGGTCGATGCTGCGGGAGAAGGCTGCGCCTTTTTGCATTAACAGGGGATCGGTCTTTCGGCCGGAAACCACTTCGATCAACTGCATTTTCGCAACCGGGTTGAAGAAGTGCAGTCCGATCAGGCGCTCAGGGTTTTCGAGCGCTTCGCAGATACTCTCCAGCGGAATGCTGGAGGTATTGGTGGCGAGCAGGGTGTCCGGTCCCACTTTTGATTCAAGCTCACGGAACAGGGTCTGTTTGGCCTCCAGATCCTCGTATATCGCCTCGATGACCACATCTGCGTGCTTTACCCCATAGCCTCTGGGGTCAGGCATCAATCGGTCCATGGCAGCCTGAACCAACCGTTTGGACTTCAGTTTGCGTTGAAACAGTTTGTGGGCACGGTTTACCGCCTGGGTGAGGAATTTCGCCTCCCGATCCTGCAGTGTGACGCGTTGACCTTTCAGGGCACACCATGCAGCGATGTCTCCCCCCATGATACCGCCGCCGATGACATGAACCTGTCGGGATTTGAAGTTGATACCAGCCGCAACCGATTTGAGTCGCTCCTGCAGGAAGAAGACCCGAATTAGATTTTGCGCCGTTGGACCGATGATCAGCCGGCCCAGATTTGTCGACTCACTGGTAAACATGAGCGGCTCGTTTCCCCCGGTATCACGCCAGTGATCGATCAATGCGAAGGGGGCGGGGTAGTGGGCTTTGCGCACTTTTTTGGCCGTAGCTCTGTGCAGTATCGGCGCGAGCAATTGGCGCGCGGGAGTGATGTTCAGCAGTTTTTGCCAGGCTGCCGGTCGATGGGGTGGCGGCGCCGAGATTATCAATTGCGATGCGGCAGGTTTCAGTTGGCGCTCCGGCGCTGTTTGATCCACCAGCCCCAACCGTTTTGCGCTGCGTCCACTGATACTGCGTCCACCCAGCATGAATTTCATTGCCGGAATTGGACCCAGCAAGCGGACACTGCGCACACTTCCCCCATAGCCGGGAAAGATGCCGAGCCGGACTTCGGGGAAGGAGAGGCGGGTCCCCTCGTCATCCCGCGCGATGCGATAGTCGCAGGCGAGGGCGAGTTCGAGACCGCCACCGAGGCAGAAGCCATGAATCAGCGCCAGGGTGGGACAGGCCAGATCCTCCAGACGCTGGAAGATTCTGTGAACATGGTGGATATGCGCCTCAACCTGGTCGGACTGCTGGGCCTTGCGGAAGTTTTTGACATCTGCGCCGGCGATGAATCCAGACTTTTTGTCGGAGAGGATGATCAATCCCTTGGGGAGATCGGCCTCGATCTCCGCCAGTATGCCATCGAATTGCTCAAAGGCTTCTGTGGAGAGAATGTTGACAGGTGAGTCGGCATGATCGAAATGGAGCCAGCCTATGCCGTCAGGGGTTCGTTCCAATTTCCAGTGTTTTTTCATTTTACCGCCTCCACCAACATTGCTCCGCCCTGTCCGCCACCGATGCAGAGACTCGCTACGCCGGTCTGCGCATTATTTTGATGCAGAGTCTTTACCAGATGCAGAACCAGCCGGGCGCCGCTTGCACCGACAGGATGGCCGATGCTGATGGCGCCGCCATCCACATTCGCTGCCAGCCATGGAGAGCGAAGCGAAGGCTGGTAGTCCCCGGTAGCCGCGAGGCCGCACTGCTTACCCGGCGTGCCTTGCGCCAGAGGGGAA
>JAESPE010000019.1 GCA_016756835.1 gamma proteobacterium endosymbiont of Lamellibrachia anaximandri
CCGGTTCAAGCTCGAAGAGATGATTCCGCGCCTCGGCTATGCCGCCGTGCGCACACCACCCATGCCACAACGCCTGCTCAGCATGGCTGAGGCTCGGGGGTAATCAGGTAAGAATTTAGAAAAAATCAGGCGGTGTTCCTTGGGAGCGGGAACGTGAAGCAGGATCGGGAAGCTGCTAAAGCCGACGAGGTATTGAAGGAGCGATTAAAGGATTCATTGTTACAGTCATCCGACTATCGTTATCTTCATCGGTTACACTGCGTATTGTTGGTGAACAATGGTCTGGATTTTGATCAGGTTGCTGAATATTTTGATGAAAATCCACGCTCGATTGAACGCTGGGCACAGCAATTCAAGCAGCAGGGCGAGGAGGGACTGCTTGATGAGAAGCGGCGTGGCCGCCCATCTACATTGGATGCAGATACACTCACGGCCCTCGGCAGGGCGATCAAGCGCCATCCAAGGGAGTTTGGTTTCTTCAAGGATCATTGGGACAGTCACCTGCTGCAGAACCACCTGCAATCCAGATACCACATCAAGCTGGGATTACGTCAATGCCAGCGGATATTCAACAAATTGAAAAGTGGGGCGTAAACTGGAGGCCTGATCAAGCGTAGCGGATCAGGCATGCAGATTCCCGTAATGAATCCACCAGTATCCCTCCGGCGTATCTCTATATATCCCAAATAAGATAGAGCGTCTTCATTTCAATGGCTGGTCCGGTATCGATAAAACAAACCTCATTTATCCTATTTGTGTTGGGTCTGCTCATACTGACTCAATGTTCGGGTAGCGAAAACAATGGCTTCAATCTGAAAGATGCGCTGATACCGGTCGATGAAATCTATCATGGCGGTCCGGCAAAGGATGGTATCCCTGCCATCGATAATCCCCGATTTCAACAGGCTGACGAGGCGGTGAATCTCCGCTCGGAGATGCGGGTGCTGGGTATCAGACGAAACGGGGTGAGCAAGGCCTATCCCGTTTCGATTCTCAATTGGCATGAGATCGTCAATGACCGGATTGGCGGTGAACCGGTGGTGATTACCTATTGTCCCCTGTGCGGCAGCGGGGTGGCCTATTCTGCCAGGATGGGGGGAAGCGTTTTGCATTTTGGCGTCTCTGGCCTGCTCTACAATAGCGACGTGCTGCTCTATGACCGTGAAACTGAATCTCTCTGGTCGCAGTTGAAACATCAGGCGGTATCGGGAAAGAAGAAGGGTACCCGATTGAAGATGCTGACTTTGGAGCATACGACTTGGGGGTGTTGGTTGGAACTGCATCCCGAAACCCTGGTGCTTTCGGAGGATACCGGCTACCTGCGGAGCTATGGGGTTGATCCCTATGCGGGTTACGAGAATGATGAGGGTCTCTATTTCCCGGTTTCCAATCCTGATCCACGCTATCACCCAAAGGCCCGTATTATTGGGCTGGAGGTCGATGGTGCCTGGAAGGCCTATCCCTTTTCGGAACTGGACAAGGCCGGTGGGCGGATCACGGATCACTTTGCCGGGAGCGACTACATAATCAGCTACGATCGCCAAAGCCGTTCTGCCTGGGTGGAGGATCATCAAGGTGGCCAGGTGCCTGCTGTTTCAACCTTCTGGTTTGCCTGGACGGCGTTCCATCCTCAGAGTCATGTCTATGTTTCCAGCCCTGAGACGGAGCGTTGATATTTATCATGGCAGCCCATCGGGTGGGGTGATCGAATGAGACTCTGCTTTGGAGATCTCCCATTCGCTGCCGCCCATGTGCATCACCATACTCTCGAAAAAATCCGCCAACGCCCGGCCGAAATCCAGGATTTGGCAATGGCTGACCCGATCGCCTCTGCGGCTCCTGGGCAGCGCCAGTGCGGTTTTTCTGCTGTTGGCTGCTGGAGACTATCTGCTGGGCGAGACGGTGTTGGTCTGGCTGCGTCTCAATCTGCTGTTCGGCATCGCGCCACTTCCGTTTTTCGGTTATCTGTTGCAGCGCTACCCCGAATGGCTGAAGCGTTCGCCGGTTCCTTATGTCCGTTACGGGGCGCTCTTCTTCCTATTTGCCGCAGCACAGGTTGCTTTTCATCTCTCCCGGCAGATGGGTGGCGAACCGGGTTTGTTCTATCTCGCGCTGCTGGCTGTTGGTTGGTACCTCGCTATCACCACCCTGGTTGGAATCTACCGCTTTGCACTGGATAGCCATCGTACTTCAGAGGGCTGGATCAATGGTCTGCTCTATGTCGGTGCGGTGGGACTGCTGCTCTCCGGATTAGGGCTGATACTGGGGGAGTTCACGCTGTCGAATGCCGGTTTCTGGCTGGGATTGGGGGGATGGCTGCTGCCGTCGTTGCTGCTTGTTGCTCTTCGCCCGCTTTTGTGGTCGGGTCAGGCGTTGCATATTCCCTAAGCGCCTCACTTTCCGTATTATCCTCAGGCAATTTTTGGGCGGATATGCCCGCAACTGAATTGCCTCCATGAGCGACACCATCGATTCAACCCTCGAGGGCGTGGAACAGGTCCCCCTCGGCGACTTTACCGAAAAGGCGTATCTGGACTATTCCATGTACGTCATCCTCGACCGCGCACTGCCTCATATCGGAGACGGCCTCAAGCCGGTGCAGCGGCGCATTGTCTACGCGATGTCGGAGCTCGGTCTGAGCGCCACCGCAAAGTTCAAGAAGTCCGCCCGCACCGTGGGCGACGTGCTCGGCAAGTTTCATCCCCACGGCGACAGCGCCTGCTACGAGGCGATGGTGCTGATGGCGCAGAATTTTTCCTATCGCTACCCGCTGGTGGACGGCCAGGGCAACTGGGGCTCTCCGGATGATCCCAAGTCGTTCGCCGCCATGCGCTATACGGAATCCCGTCTCACCCCCTATGCCCAGGTGTTGCTCGCGGAGCTGGGCCAGGGAACCGTGGAGTGGGAACCCAATTTTGACGGCACGCTGAAGGAACCATCGCTGCTGCCCGCGCGTCTGCCCAACGTGCTGCTCAACGGCGCGTCCGGTATCGCGGTGGGTATGGCGACCGATATCCCGCCGCACAATCTGCGGGAGGTTGCCGGCGCCTGTATCCATCTGCTGGAGACGCCGAAGGCGACCCTGGATGATCTGATGGTCCATGTCAAAGGGCCGGACTATCCCACCGATGCGGAGATCATTACCCCACGGGCAGACCTGCGCAAGATGTATGAAACCGGCAACGGATCGATTCGCATGCGTGCCCGGTTCGAACGGGAACATGGCGACATCATAGTTACCGCACTGCCGCATCAGGTCTCCGGCTCGCGCATCATGGAGCAGATCGCCCAGCAGATGCAGGCGAAAAAACTGCCGATGGTGGAGGATCTGCGGGATGAGTCGGATCATGAAAACCCCACCCGGCTGGTGATCATTCCCCGTTCGAACCGGGTTGATGTGCTGCGCCTGATGTCCCACCTCTTCGCCACCACTGATCTGGAGCGCACCTATCGGGTCAATGTCAATCTGATCGGTACCAACGGGCGGCCGGCGGTGAAGGATCTCCGTACCCTGCTGGCGGAGTGGCTGGCTTTCCGCACAGCGACTGTCACGCGGCGTCTGCAGTATCGTCTGGATCAGGTGCTGGATCGCCTGCATATCCTCGAAGGTTTGATGATCGCCTACCTCAATATCGATGAGGTGATCGCGATTATCCGCCATGAGGATGATCCCAAGGCGGAGTTGATGAGCCGTTTCGGTCTCTCCGACCGCCAGGCCGAGGCGATCCTCAATCTGCGCCTGCGCCACCTGGCGAAGCTGGAGGAGATCAAGATCCGCGGAGAGCAGGAGGCGCTGGAGACTGAGCGGGAGTGGTTGGAAAAGACACTGAACTCCAAGCAGCGCCTGCGTACCCTGATTCGCAAGGAGATCCAGGCCGACGCTGAAAAATATGGTGACGAGCGGCGCTCTCCCATTGTCGAACGCGAAACAGCGGAAGCACTGGACGAAACCGAGTTGACGCCCAGTGAGCCTGTAACCGTGATCCTCTCGGAGAAGGGGTGGGGACGCGCCGCCAAAGGACACGATATCGATCCGGCCGGACTCAACTACAAGGCAGGGGACAGCTACCTTGTCTCCGTTCGGCTGCGCAGTAATCAGTCGGCCATTTTTATCGACTCCAGCGGACGCAGTTACTCTCTTCTGGCACATACGCTACCCTCCGCCCGTAGTCAGGGCGAGCCGCTGACAGGGCGTTTCTCACCCCCGGGTGGATCGGTGTTTTCCGCCGTGTTGGGCGGGGATCCCAAGGTTTGGTATCTGCTGGCTTCCGATGCGGGTTACGGCTTTCGGGTACAGATGAAAGCCATGTTTGCCAAGAATAAGGCGGGCAAGTCGATGCTCACGCTGCCCAAAGGGGCGAAAGTGTTGCCGCCGGTTGTGTTGGAAAATCCTGCAACAGACCGGGTGGTCGCAGTGACCAACGAAGGTCGCATGCTGGTTTTTCCTGTAGCCGAACTGCCGGAGCTCTCGCGGGGCAAGGGAAACAAGATCATCGGCATTCCCGGCAAGCGTGTGGAGTCGCGGCAGGAGTTTGTCGTGGCGCTCACTGTGGTGCCGGAGGGCGGCCATCTCAAGGTTTGTGCCGGGAAACGCCATATCACTCTCAAACCTGCTGATCTGGACAACTATCAGGGAGAGCGGGGGCGGCGTGGCAACAAGCTGCCGAGAGGTTTTCAGAGAGTCGACAGCCTCCAGGTGCCTCTTAAATAATGTTCCATTGATTTGGTGAGCGTAGGCCGGTTCAAGCGTAGCGGAACCGGCGACTTGAATCGCCCTGCCAAAGCCTGAATGCCCGATCCGGGGCGGTTGATAATCCCCTTAAAATAGAGCGCTGTTGATCCAGTAATGGCTCAACACAGAGACGAAGAACCCCAGCATTATTGCCGGTGTCCAGCGCAGGTGGGCGAAAAAGGTGTAACGTCCGTAGGACTGTCCCATCAGCGCGATCCCGGCCGCGGAGCCGATCGAGAGCAGACTGCCGCCAATGCCCGTAGTGAGGGTAACGGTGAGCCAGTCACCGAGCGCCATTTGCGGATCCATCGCCAGTACCGCGAACATCGTCGGGGTGTTTTCCACCACGGCGGAATAGAAGCCGACCATCAGATTGGCCACGTCTGTGCCCCACTGGCCATACATCACTGCCTCGGCCATTGAGAGCCAGCCGATATAGGCAAGTCCCCCCACGCTGAGTGCGATGCCGTAGAGGAACAGGATAGCGTCCCACTCAGCGCGCGATATGCGCTGAAAAACGTCGAACGGTGTTTTCTTCAGGCTGGGCAGCGGACCACCAATCCACTCCTCCTCACCGGTGAGTTCCTCGTTATTGTGGCTCTTTTTGAGGTAGTAGCCGAAAAACTGCAGATAGGCGAGTCCGGTCATCATGCCGATGACCGGCGGCAGTTGCAGCAGGGTTTCAAACGTCACGCTGGTGGCGATAGTGAGCAGAAATAACAACAGAATCACCTTGCCGCCCCGGAGCATGTCTATTTTTTCGACTCTGCTTTTGGGTGTGCCATGCGGGATGGCGCGGGAGAGCAGGAGGGCGGTCAACAGATAGCCGGTCAGCGCTGGGATCAGCAGATTGTAGAAGGACCAGAAATCGAGCGGCCCCTGGCTGGTGATGATCTGGTGCTGCCAGATCACCAGCGTGGTGAGATCCCCAAAAGGGCTGAAGACGCCGCCGGCGTTGGCGGCCACCACCACATTGACACAGGCAATCGAGGTGAACCTGACCTCCTTGCGACCGAGGGCAAAGACCACTGCGCCCATCAGTAGAGCAGTGCTCAGGTTGTCGAGTAGCGGGGAGAGGACGAAGGTGGTGAGGCCGGTCAACCAGAAGAGTGAGCGGTAGGTGTAGCCGCGTTCGGCCACCCAGGTTCGCAGGGCAGCGAACACGCGTCGTTCGTTCATGGCGTTGATGTAGGTCATCACCACCAGCAGAAACAGCATCAGCTCAGCATATTTGAGCAGATAGCCCCGAACCGCTGCTTCAGCCCCGTGGACAAGCCCAAAGTGTGTTTCGCTCCAGGCGATGAGTCCCCAGATAAGCCCTGCCGACAGCAGCATGGGCTTGGATTTCCGCATGTCGATGAACTCTTCGAAGGTCACCGCGATAATGGCAAGGACGAAAATAGCCATGGCGGCCAATCCAGGCCACTGAAGCGCAAGGTTTTCTGCGGAGGGGGATTGCATAGCCCACGCAGGGGCGCTGAACGCAGGCAGCGTCAGGATCAGCAGAAACCGGAAAGGGTTGTGCCGGTACAAAATGGCGAACTCCCGAATACGACTCAAACCGTTCGCCATTATTAGAAATTTCGCATTGACTGTACAGCCTCCCCCTAGATAGTGCCCGTCCGGAAACACTGTTTTCACCACGAAGCGCACGAAGAACACGAAGAAAATTCATGGTTAATCAATCTTTCACCTTCGTGCTCTTCGTGTCCTTTGTGGTAGATGAGGGTTTCCGGATGGACACTAAATAGCGTCCATCCAGAGGGTAGGGTGCGCCGTGCGCACCATGATTTCCGAATCACGGTTGGAGACTTATTGGTTCTATCGGTATAATGAACGGTTGGAAATTCCATTGCTGGAAAAATGCGAAAGTGGCGGAATTGGTAGACGTGCTGGATTTAGGTTCCAGTGGGGCAACCCGTGGGAGTTCAAGTCTCCCCTTTCGCACCAAATTCAGTCCCGCCGCTGATCCGGGAGTCGTGTGCCTTTAAATAGGGAACCCGACCGTCGGGCGGTGGCGTGACGTTGTAATAACCCAACTGTTTTGAAAATTATTGGCAGTTCAGTCTGCAGGAGAAGAGATAGATGCAAGTTTCGGTTGAATCGGGTGAAGGTTTCGAGCGGCGAGTAACCGTGGAACTGCCTGCTGAACAGGTTGAACAGGAGGTGACCAAGCGCCTGAAACAGATCGGCCGGACTGCCAAAGTGGATGGTTTTCGTCCAGGTAAGGTGCCGATGGGTATGCTGCGTCGCCAGTATGGCAGTCATGTGCTGCAGGAAGTGTATGGTGAACTGATCGAGACCAGTTACAGGGAAGCGATCCTCCAGGAGGGCCTGCACCCTGCCGGTCAGCCCAAGATCGAACCGAAAACCTCCGATGATGAGAGTCTCTTCTCCTACGTCGCAACGCTGGAAGTCATGCCGGTGATCGACTCGCCGAAGGTAGAGGGTACCCTCAAACGGCCGGTTGCGGATGTGGCCGACAGCGACGTGGATGAGATGATCGAAAAACTGCGGGGCCAGCGTATCACCTGGAATCCGGTCGAACGTGCTGCCGCTGATGGCGATCAGGTAAAGATTAACTTCAAGGGCATCATGGATGGAGATGCCTTCGAAGGCGGCAGTGCTGACGATGTGCCCCTGGTATTGGGCTCCAATTCCATGATCGATGGCTTCGAGAGTGGCCTCGTCGGTGCGGAAAAGGGCGGCAGCCTCACACTGGAGCTCAAATTCCCTGAAGATTACCGGGTGGAAGAACTGGCCGGAAAGCCGGTAACCTTCGAGGTAGAGATCAATGAGGTGGCTGAATCTGAGTTGCCTGAGGCGAATGATGATTTTGCCAAGGAGTTCGGCGCTGAAGAGGGCGTCGAGAAGTTGAAGAGTGATATTCGGGAGAATATGGAGCGCGAACTCGAACAGCGCATCAAGGCCCGAATCAAGAGTCAGGCCATGGATCTGCTGGTGGAGAGCAATGGTACTGAAGTGCCGGTGGCGCTGGTCGACGAGGAGATAAACGCGTTGCAGGAACAGACCCGCAACCACATGTCCACTGGTGTACCGGGTTCCTCCATGGAACTGCCCCGTGAGATGTTCGAGGAGCAGGCGAAACGGCGGGTGATCCTGGGGCTGTTGATTGCAGAAATCATCAAGCAGAATGAGATACAACTGGACGCCGATCGTGTTCGCAGGACCATTGAGGAGTATGCGGCCAGCTATGAAAAGCCTGAAGAGGTAGTCGAGCACTACTATGGCAACCACGAGCAGTTGGCTGCGGTGCAGAATGTGGTGCTGGAGGATCAGGTGGTTGACTGGGTGCTGGAAAATGCCCAGGTCGAAGATGAAAACACCTCGTTTTCCGCCCTGACCGACGAGGGCTGAGGCGAAAAGCGGGTAGTTCCGCCGCCGGAATTGGGTGGTTGGAATAATTCGGCTGGGTTGACAAGTAAGCTAAGATTTTCCGATAGGGCTAAAGGAATCAGGTGATATGACCGATACACACCACATGGGTGGTCTTGAAACGCAGAATCTGGGGTTGGTGCCGATCGTTGTCGAACAGACAGCGCGCGGTGAGCGTTCGTACGATATCTACTCCAGGCTCCTCAAGGAGCGGGTGATCTTTCTGGTGGGGCCTGTCGAAGACCACATGGCCAACCTGGTAGTGGCTCAGTTGCTTTTCCTGGAATCGGAGAATCCCGACAAGGATATTCACCTCTACATCAATTCGCCGGGCGGTTCGGTGACAGCGGGACTGTCGATCTACGACACCATGCAGTTTATCAAGCCGGACGTGAGCACCATGTGTATTGGCCAGGCCGCCAGTATGGGTGCGCTGCTGTTGACGGGCGGCGCTAAAGGCAAACGTCACTGTCTGTCCAATTCGCGCATGATGATTCATCAGCCGCTGGGTGGTTTCCAGGGCCAGGCCACGGATATCGAGATCCACGCCAAAGAGATCCTGCTGTTGCGCGAGCGACTGAACACCATCATGGCCGAACACACGGGGCAGCCGTTGCAGAAGATTGGCGAAGATACAGAGCGGGACAATTTCATGGGTGGTGAGGATGCGGTTGCCTATGGGTTGATCGACCATGTGTTGGAAAATCGTTCCGGACAGGCAGGAGAGAAGAGTGACGATTGATCGACTGGATGGCTTGAAAACCGGACCTTGATGCCAGGATGAACAGATAAAGGCTGACAGTCCTGGCTAGCCCTGATACAAGATCCGAGGGTTTGTTAAAAGGGTACAGTAGGATTAAGATTGGAATGACTGGCTTTGAAGACACAGCAGGGTGTCTCGCAGGAGATAGAGTGATATGAGTGGTGACAACAACGGCAAAAATGATGACGGCAAGCTGCTGTATTGTTCATTTTGCGGCAAAAGTCAGCATGAAGTACGGAAGTTGATAGCAGGCCCTTCGGTCTTCATCTGCGATGAGTGCGTGGATCTATGCAACGACATCATCCGTGAGGAGATGCAGGAGGTTGGTGAAAAAACCTCTGACAAACTGCCGAAACCCCATGAGATCAATGAAACCCTCAATCAATATGTGATCGGGCAGGGGCGCGCCAAAAAAGTCCTCTCCGTGGCGGTCTACAATCACTACAAGCGATTGGAGTCCATCGGTAAGGACAGCGACATCGAGTTGGCCAAGTCCAATATCCTGCTGATCGGCCCCACCGGCTCCGGCAAGACATTGCTGGCCGAGACCTTGGCCCGACTGCTGAATGTTCCCTTTACCATCGCAGATGCAACCACGCTGACAGAGGCGGGTTATGTGGGTGAGGATGTCGAAAATATCATCCAGAAACTGCTGCAGAAATGCGATTACGATGTGGAAAAGGCCCAGACAGGCATTGTCTATATCGATGAAATCGACAAGATCTCCCGCAAATCGGACAACCCTTCGATTACCCGCGATGTCTCGGGCGAAGGTGTGCAGCAGGCGTTGTTGAAATTGATCGAGGGAACCGTTGCCTCGGTGCCTCCTCAGGGTGGGCGCAAGCATCCCCAGCAGGAGTTTCTGCAGGTCGACACGTCCAATATTCTGTTTATCGTCGGCGGTGCATTTTCCGGTCTGGAGAAGGTGATCAGGGATCGCTCCGAAAAAGGCGGCATTGGCTTTTCAGCTGAGGTGCGCAGTAAGGATGAGACTCGCTCGATTGGTGAAATCATCGTCGATGTGGAGCCGGAAGACCTGATCAAATATGGCTTGATTCCCGAGTTTGTGGGACGGTTGCCGGTGGTTGCCACGCTCCAGGAACTGGATGAAGAATCACTGGTCAGGATTCTCACTGAACCCAAGAATGCCTTGACCAAACAGTACGGCAAACTGTTCGAAATGGAGGGCTGTGAACTCGAGATTCGGGAGGATGCCCTGGCTGCCATCGCCCGCAAGGCGATGGACCGAAAGACCGGCGCCCGGGGATTGCGTACCATCCTCGAGCAGGTATTGCTCGACACCATGTATGATCTGCCCTCCATGGATGAAGTAACCAAGGTCGTGGTGGATGAGTCAGTGATAACCGGTGAGTCCGAGCCGCTGATGCTCTACGAGAGTGGAGAGCAGCAACAGATCGCCGCCTCTTCTGACTGAGATCCCTCATTTTTTGCCGGGCAGACCTTGAATTTCTGCCCGGCAGCCCCAATCCTCCTGAACATGCACCGGGATAACCCTGCTCTGGTCAGCCGACTGATCTCCCTGTATTTTAGATGTAATCATTAGCTATTTGCGTAGCAGGAATATAAAAATCAAGGCGGGAATGCCTATATATATAAGGGTGAGCCGTTGTTGCTTCACTCCGGATTTATACCAATACTTAACCAAACGGCCCTTTGTTATTCATTGGTCGTAGAGGAATAGAGCCGTTATGGGTCAAGAACAGAAGAGTTCAGCAATGATCGAAGATCCTATGAATAGTGTTCCCGTCCTGCCGCTGCGGGATGTGGTTGTTTACCCACACATGGTGATCCCGCTCTTTGTGGGGCGTGATAAATCGATCCAGGCGTTGGATGCCGCCATGGCCAGTAACAAGCAGATTTTGCTGGCTGCCCAGAAGAGCGCCGATGTGGACGATCCCGGCATTGACGACATGTACGGTATTGGAACCCTGGCGAATATCCTGCAACTGCTTAAACTTCCCGACGGTACGGTTAAGGTCCTGGTCGAAGGGGGAGAGCGAGCCGAGATCATCCGGTTTGTCGATACCGAAGCGTATTTCACCGCCGAACTTGAGACCCTTGGAGACGCCCTGGAACTGGATGTCCGGGAGACCGAGGTGCTGATGCGATCAGCCACCAGTCTTTTCGATCAATATGTGAAGCTCAATAAAAAGGTGCCGCCGGAGGTGTTGACCTCCCTGACCAGCATCGACGACCCTAGTCGCCTGGCGGATACGATTGCGGCGCATATGTCGTTGAAGCTGGAAGAGAAACAGCAGGTCCTGGAGATGGCGGACGTGCGTGTGCGTCTGGAACATCTGATGGGTCTGATGGAGGGCGAGAACGATATCCTGCAGATGGAAAAGCGTATCCGTGGCCGCGTCAAGCGCCAGATGGAGAAGAACCAGCGCGAGTACTATCTGAATGAACAGATGAAGGCGATCCAGAAAGAGTTGGGGGATCTGGACGAGGCGCCCAACGAGATCGAGGATCTCGCCAAAAAGATCGAATCGGTAGGGATGACCAAAGAGGCCAAAAGCAAGGCCCAGGCCGAATTGAACAAACTCAAGCTGATGTCGCCCATGTCGGCGGAAGCCACCGTGGTTCGTAACTACATCGATACCCTGGTGGGGCTACCCTGGAAAAAACGTTCCAAGATTCGTAACGATATCGACTCTGCCGAGAGTGTATTGGATGAGGATCACTATGGATTGGAAAAGGTCAAGGAGCGCATCCTGGAGTACCTGGCGGTACAGCAGCGTGTACGCAAATTGAAAGGGCCGATCTTGTGCCTGGTTGGACCTCCCGGTGTAGGCAAGACGTCGCTGGGACAGTCCATTGCCCGTGCCACCAATCGAAAGTTTACCCGTATGGCCCTGGGTGGTGTGCGGGATGAAGCAGAAATTCGTGGCCATCGGCGCACCTATATCGGCGCCTTGCCGGGCAAGATCATCAACAACCTGAGTAAAGTGAAAGCCAGGAATCCGCTCTTTCTGCTCGATGAGATCGACAAGATGGCGCAGGATTTTCGTGGTGACCCGGCATCGGCGTTGCTGGAGGTGCTGGATCCTGAGCAGAATCATACCTTCAACGACCACTATCTCGAAGTCGATTTCGATCTCTCCGAAGTGATGTTCGTGGCAACAGCCAATACCCTGAACATCCCGGCGGCGCTGTTGGACAGAATGGAAGTGATTCGTCTCTCCGGTTATACCGAAGACGAGAAGGTCAATATCGCCGAACGATATCTGGTCGGTAAACAGATGGAGAACAATGGCCTCAAACCTGATGAGGTGGTGATTCGGGAGAGCGCCATTCGCGACATCGTGCGTTACTACACCCGTGAGGCAGGCGTACGTAACCTGGAGCGTGAGATTGCCAAGATCTGCCGCAAGGTGGTGAAGGAGATTCTGCTAAAGAAGCCTAAAGGCAAGATCACAGTCACGCCCAAACGGTTGGAGCAGTATCTCGGCGTCCAGCGTTTTCGCTATGGACGCAAGGATGAACACGATGAAATCGGCCAGGTCACAGGACTTGCCTGGACTGAAGTGGGCGGCGAGCTATTGCAACTGGAGGCAGCGCTGATGCCCGGCAAGGGACGGCTCAGTCACACCGGGCAACTGGGTGATGTGATGCAGGAGTCGATACAGGCGGCTATGACGGTCGTTCGCAGTCGGGCAGACGGTCTGGGACTTGAGCCTGAGTTTCACCAGAAGTACGATGTGCATATCCATGTTCCGGAAGGGGCGACGCCAAAGGATGGCCCCAGTGCGGGTGTTGGGATGTGCACCTCGCTGGTGTCCGCGTTGACCCGGATTCCGGTGCGCGCCGATGTGGCGATGACCGGCGAGATCACTCTGCGCGGGGAAGTGCTACCCATCGGCGGTTTGAAGGAAAAGCTGCTGGCCGCGCTTCGTGGCGGTATCACCACTGTGATTATTCCGGAAGAGAATGAACGGGATCTGGTGGAGATGCCAAAAAATATTAAACAGAATCTTGAGATCAAGCCGGTTCGCTGGATCGATGAGGTGCTGCAGATAGCGTTGACAGAGATGCCCAAGCCTCTGAATCGAGAGGAGGCGCCCGTGGCCGGGAAGGGTGCGGTCAAGGATGAAAATGCGCAAAAAAAGGGTGCCGACCTGACAAAACACTAAACTTGACCAAATTAAGCGGGAACCGTGGTTATAAAGCGGTTCCTGTGGCTTGACAGGCCAATGAGCAGCCGGTATAAAATCCCGGCGATTGCATGCTCCGGGTAAGGAGCCATAACAGAATATTTTTCGACGACGGTGTAACCCGGAGTCAGCCAAAGGGGAAACGATTTATGAACAAGGCCGAATTGATAGACGCTATGGCGGATGCCGCTGATATTTCCAAAGCAGCGGCAGGTCGTGCGTTGGATGGCATGGTTGATGCCGTTACCGGAGCCATGAAAAGTGGTGATCAGGTCTCTCTGATTGGGTTTGGTACCTTCTCTGTGAAGGCACGTGCCGCTCGCCAGGGCCGTAACCCACAGACCGGTGAGACCATCCAGATCAAGGCATCCAACATTCCTTCGTTCAAGGCTGGTAAAGCGTTGAAGGATGCCGTAAACTAGCGCGCCTTCATTGGGGTGCTTAGCTCAGCTGGGAGAGCATCGCCCTTACAAGGCGAGGGTCGGGGGTTCGATCCCCTCAGCACCCACCAATATCTGGAGCGGTAGTTCAGTTGGTTAGAATACCGGCCTGTCACGCCGGGGGTCGCGGGTTCGAGTCCCGTCCGCTCCGCCAATATCGAAGCAAACGCGGGGTATCATCTGATACCCCGTTTTTGTATCCACTTTAGCATTCAACGATAAGCCGATATGTTACAGGCAATTAGGGATAAGGCTCAGGGCTGGTTTGCCTGGGGCATCGTCATTCTTATTAGTATTCCTTTCGCTCTTTGGGGTATCCAGGAGTATCTGGGTGTTGGCGCCGAGCCGGTAGTGGCAAGCGTCAACGGAGCGGAGATCACCGAGCGTGAACTCAATGGCCGTTACGAAAATTTCCGCCAGGATTTACGCAAACGCCTTGGTGCCTCCTACCGCCCGGAACTGTTCGATGACGAACGCATGCGTAAGGAAGTGCTGCAGGACATGATCCGTAGCGAGGTCATCCTGCAGGCATCCTACGATATGGGGCTTCGCGCGGGTGATCAGCTGGTAAGCTCGGCGATTCTCGGCATACCCACGTTCCAGAAGAACGGCCGCTTTGACCAGGAGACCTTCGAGCGGGCTGTGAGACTGCAGGGTACCAGCGCAGCGGGATTCGAAGAGCGAATTCGTCGCATTCTGCTTTCGGAGCAGTTATCACAAGCGGTCAACGGCACTGCATTTGTTACTGACTTCGAACTTAAAGAGAAGATTCGTTTGCAGGATCAGGCGCGCGAATTTGCCTTTTTTGCGGTGCCTAGGACGAAATTTGCCTCGGATGAATCCATCTCCGATGAATCTGTCCAGGTTTACTACAAAAAACATCAGGAGAGCTATCGCGTCCCTGAGCAGGTAAAGCTTGAATATATATTGCTCGACGCAGACTCTCTCAGTGCGACGATTGAGGCGGACGAAGAAGTCTTACACGGCTACTACGACGATCATCTGGACAATTACGGTCGCCCAGAACAGCGTCGCGCCAGCCATATCCTGGTTCTGGTTGGGGCGTCTGGTGATGAGAGCGAAGTCGACGCAGCTCGCAAGAAAATCGAAGCGTTGAAAGCGCGTGCTGAGCAGGGCGAGGATTTTGCTGAATTGGCGAAGAGTACATCTCAGGATCCCGGCTCTGCGACCAATGGCGGCGATCTCGGTTTTTTCGGCAAGGGTATCATGGATCCCGCTTTTGAAGCGGCTACCTATGCATTGCAGGATGGAGAGTTAAGCGCGCCTGTGCGCAGTGCCTTCGGTTTTCATCTCATTAAACTCACCGGTATCAAGGCGGGTGATGTTAAATCTTTTGAAGAAGTCAGGGATGAGGTTACCAAGGCCTATAAACGGGGTGAGGCTGAGCGTGTCTTTTATGAGTATGCAGAGCGGCTTGCAGACCTCAGCTACGAAGATCCCAGCAGTCTGCAACCCGTGTCAACCACGCTTGGGCTGGATATCAAGAAGAGTGATTGGATCGGTCGTGAGGGTGGGGCAGGTATACTTGCTTTTCCCAAACTGCTCGGTGCTGCATTCAGTGAGGATGTTCTGAACGAACACAACAATAGTGAGCTGATTGAGCTGGATCAGAATCAGTCGGTGGTGCTGCGCGTTCTTGATCACAAAGAGGCCTCTTATCGGGCGATTGATGAGGTTAAGGCAACGATTATTGCTGCAATCCGCAATGAGCAAGCCGAGACGCTGGCGAAAGCAGAGGCGGAGAAACTCGTCGGACGATTGAAGGCTGGAGAGCCGATCGATATCGTGGCGGGTGAATTTGAGCTTAAGAAACCTGGTGCTGTGAAAAGACGTGGTACAGAGGTTCCGTTGAAATTGCTGGCTCAGGTGTTTCGTGCGCCTAAACCTGCACCGGGGGAGGTTGTGTCGGGTGTAACCCGGCTTGGTGATGGCGATTTCGCTGTCTTTAGCCTGTCTGCAGTGATGGAAGGTTCCGTAGATTCGCTTGACCAAGAGCGAATCGACCAGGAAAAACGCACTTTGAGCAATTTTTACGGAAGACAGTCCTTTGATGATCTTGTAAAGGATCTGCGAGAACGGGCGGAAATTACTTTGACTCAATCTGAGAGCGAATAGGCTTTTCCACCCAAAGGATCGGATCGGGGGAGGTTCTGATTCTTCGGTTGATTAGCCGTTACTGAAACAATCCGGACTGAAACAGCGGTGGCGAATTTGCTTGTTTCCCAATGTGCTACAATTCCGCTGTACGGGAGGACACGCAGCAGTATCGTCCGGATAGTGGTTGTTTCTGTTTGTGTGTTTATTTTTACCAGCGGGATGATCCGTGGTGATTGTTGATCTCTTCGGCTATTCAAAGACTATTAAAGATAACAAGGAGAACTGTGATGTCCAAAGGGCAAAGTTTACAAGACCCTTTTTTGAACGCGCTGCGGAAAGAACGAGTGCCGGTCTCCATTTTTCTGGTGAATGGCATCAAGCTCCAGGGACAGATCGAATCGTTTGACCAGTTTGTCGTGCTACTGAAAAATAGTGTGAGCCAGATGGTCTACAAACATGCCATTTCGACGGTGGTTCCTGCAAGGAACGTTCGTATCCAGCACAACGACAACGGTACAACGCCTGTAGATCAGCCGGCGTCGTCGTCTGCGGGTAATTTTTGATTTTTTCTACACCAAAAAAGGCCGGGCAGGCTGTTTTTAGGTGATTGCCCGGTTCTTCCTCCAGACCCTATATCACACCGTAAGGTCTGTATCTGCCGTTTATGTTTGAACGTCCCAAGTCTGGAGAGCGTGCAGTTCTGGTGCACATCGACCTGGGTGGCGTAAGTGACCCCGATGAAATCGACGAGTTCACTGAATTGGCTGTTTCCGCTGGCGCTGATCCGGTGGAATTTATTACCGGCAGTCGGCGCAGCCCGGATCCCCGCCTGTTTGTCGGCCGCGGCAAAGGGGATGAGATCAAAGATGTTGTGTCGGGCACCGGCGCTGAGTTGGTTATCTTCAATCACACACTCTCTCCCAGTCAGGAAAGAAATCTCGAGCGGGAGTTCGGCTGCCGTGTGGTGGACCGGACGGGTCTGATTCTTGATATCTTTGCCCAACGTGCCCGTTCGTTCGAAGGCAAGCTGCAGGTCGAGCTGGCCCAGCTGCGGCATCTCACAACGCGACTGGTTCGGGGCTGGACCCACCTGGAACGGCAGAAGGGCGGTATCGGTCTGCGCGGGCCGGGTGAAACGCAACTTGAGACAGATCGGCGATTGCTCAATCAACGCATCGACCAGATCAACCGGCGGTTGGCCCGGGTGGAATCCCAGCGGGCTCAGGGGCGACGTGGGCGGGCGCGGGCCGATATTCCCACGGTTTCGTTGGTAGGTTATACCAATGCGGGAAAGTCCACCCTCTTCAACGCCCTGGTTGGGTCGGGTGTCTATGCAGCGGACCAGCTATTCGCCACCCTTGACCCGACGCTGCGGCGACTGGAGCTGAAGGGGGAAGGCTTCATTGTGCTGGCGGATACCGTGGGGTTTATCAGTAACCTGCCCCACGATCTGGTCGCGGCCTTCAAATCCACTTTGCAGGAGACGACGGAGGCTTCACTGCTGCTCCATGTGGTGGATGCTGCCAGCCATCAACGGGATATGTGTCTGGCCGAAGTGAATGACGTATTGCGGCAGATTGGTGCCGATGAGATCAGGCAGATCGAAATATACAACAAAATCGATTTGTTGGAGAGTGTAGTACCTCGCATCGACCGCGACGACGAAGGCAATGTGCTGCGGGTTTGGCTCTCTGCCAAGACCGGCGCGGGGCTTGATCTGCTATTACAGGCACTGGCTGAATCTTTCAGACAGGCGCATGTACAGCAACGGGTGGTACTCGATGCAGGGGATGGACGCCTGCATGCAATACTCCACCAACGTGCCGAGGTTTTGTTGGAAACCGGCACCGATGCTGGTGGTTGGGAGATGGAGTTCTCTATCGCAAAGCGGGAGTTTGCACGTCTTTTGAAAGAAGAACCTATGTTTGAATTGCGGATTCAAACATAGTTGTCTTCGTTCCCCTGGGTCCGACAGGCTGGTAGAATGCCAACCAGACTATTGAAGTGCGTGGTAGGTATGAGGATCGGTGGAAGTGGCCTGTGCTGCTTTTTTCCTGATTTCATAAGCTATCGTCTTGAATTTATTTTATTTCGCCCCGATGTAAGGGTTTCAGACACTCTGTCTGGAACAGAGTGTGGCGAACGTTTTTCTGCTGATATATTTGGAGTGGCCGATGGCCTGGAATGAACCGGGTGGTGGTAATAAAGATCCCTGGAGCGGTAAAGGTGGTGACCAAGGTCCGCCGGATCTGGATGAAGTGGTAAAGAAGCTTCAGGATAAGTTTGGCGGCATGTTTGGTGGTGGGGGTGGCAAATCCAACGGCTCGGATTCCGGCGGTGGGATCAGTGGTCCCGGCGGTGTGGGTATCGGGGCGATTGCTCTGGTCCTGCTGGTGATATGGATGGCTACCGGCATCTACATCATCGAACCGGCGGAACGTGGCGTGATCTTGCGTTTTGGCGCTTATTCCGAGACGACTCAACCGGGGCCTCACTGGCATATCCCCTATCCGATTGAAGAGGTCTACAAGGTCAATGTCGACCAGATTACCTCATTCCGGCATAAGGCGACGATGCTGACGCGTGATGAGAATATCGTGGATATCGAGCTGACGGTGCAGTCCCGTATCCAGGACGCAGGGGACTATCTGTTCCAGGATCAGAATCCGGAGAAGACTATTCGTGACGCCATCGAGACATCAGTGCGCGAAGTCATCGGTAAAAGCGATCTCGATTTCATCATGACCGAAGGGCGTAGCAAAGTTGCAGCTGACATCAAACTCAAAGCGCAAAATATGCTTAACTTCTATAAGACCGGTCTTGAGATCACCAGTGTGAATACCCAACCGGCCAAGCCGCCGGAGCAGGTGAAGAGCGCCTTCGATGATGCCATCAAGGCTCGCGAGGACAAGGAGCGGCTGGAAAACAAGGCGGAGGCCTACGCCAACGAGATCGCGCCACAGGCACGTGGTGAAGCGGCACGCAAGATAGCGGACGGCAAAGCCTATCGAGACCGGGTCATCGCCGAGGCGGAAGGTGAGGTCAGTCGCTTTCTGGCAGTACTGAAAGAGTATGAAAAAGCACCCAGGGTTACCCGGGAGCGTCTCTACATCGACGCAGTTGAAACTGTACTCAGCCAAAGCAGCAAGGTCATGCTGGATACCAAAGAGGGCAACAGCCTGATGTATCTGCCGCTGGACAAGATGATGGGTGGGACCGACGCTGGCTATCAATCCGGCGGTCGTGGCGGTTACACGCCTGAGGCGGCCAGAAAGCAGGTGCCGACACAAGAAACCCGTGACCAGAGCCGCGGCAGGAGGATCCGTTAATGAAGAACATTAAATTGTTGGTTCCGCTGATTGCCGTGGTTGCCGTCGCTGTTTACGCTTCGACATTCGTCATCAACCAGTGGGAGATGGCGCTCAAGCTGCGACTGGGTGAGATCGTCGACAGCGACTATGAGCCGGGCCTGCACTGGATGGTGCCGGTATTGAACAATGTGAAGAAGTTCGACGGCCGTATCCAGACACTGGATGCCCGTCCCGAGCGTTTTCTGACCCTCGAGAAGAAAGACGTTATCGTAGACTCCTTCGCCAAGTGGCGTATCTCCAATGTGGCGCAGTTCTTCCGCTCAACCGGTGGCAGCGATGCCAAGACCTCTCGTCTGCTGGCGGAACGCATCAATACCAGTCTGCGTAATGAGTTTGGTAAGCGGACTATTCAGGAGGTTATCTCCGGTGATCGTATCGAGATAATGGCGCTACTGACCAAGGACTCAGACGCCAAGGCGGCAGAGTTGGGCGTCGAGATCCTTGATGTGCGCGTCAAACAGATTGACTTGCCGCCGGAAGTGAGTGAATCCGTCTATGAGCGTATGCGTGCCGAACGCGAGCGGGTGGCCAGGGATCTGCGGGCGAAGGGTGGCGAGGCATCGGAGAAAATCCGTGCCGAAGCGGATCGGGAGCGGGTGGTTATAGTTGCCGATGCCTATCGTGAAGCGGAGCAGTTGCGAGGCGAGGGTGATGGTAAGTCGGCAGAGATCTATGCCAAGGCCTATGAGCAGGATTCCGAGTTCTATGCCTTCTATCGCAGCCTGAATGCCTATAAGAACAGCTTCAATAACCGATCCGATGTGATGGTGTTGCAGCCGGACTCTGATTTTTTCCGCTATCTTAAGAACCGCCAAGGGGAATAGACAAGACTCTCTGGCTTTGGGACAATGAGCGGCGATCCACTGAGAAGATGCAGTGGATCGCCAGACAGGACCGGGATGATCCCGGTTTTTTTATGGAAAACAGATGTGGCACGATTTGTGGGTTGCACTGGCCTTGCTGCTGGTAATCGAAGGTATTTGGCCTTTCATCAATCCGGACGGCATGCGTAGAATGATGGCGGCTATCGCACAGCAGGAGAGCCGTTCCCTGCGGGTCAGCGGCTTTATCAGCATGCTCTGCGGAGTAGCCCTGCTCTATCTGGTAAATTGACGAAACCGATGGAAAACGAGCGCTGGATACTGCCTGACGGCATTGAAGAAGTACTCCCCCCGGAGGCGGGCGTTATCGAACGCAAGCGCCGGGAACTGCTGGATCTGTACCATAGCTGGGGTTATGAGTTCGTTATCCCGCCGTTTGTCGATTTTCTCGACTCCCTGCTGACCGGTACCGGCAGCGATCTCGATCTGCAGACCTTCAAGCTCACAGACCAGTTGAGTGGTCGCATGATGGGGGTGCGCGCCGATATCACGCCTCAGGCGGCGCGTATGGATGCCCATCATTTCAGCAGTGAAGAACCGAACAGGCTCTGCTATCTGGGTACCGTTCTGCACACCCGCAGTGATGGTTTTGCCGGTACCCGCAGCCCGTTGCAGATTGGTGCCGAGCTTTACGGCCATGCCGGCGTCGAGAGCGATATCGAAATCCTGCGTTTGATGATGAAGACCCTGGAGATGACCGGGGTGCAGAACGTCTATCTCGATCTCGGCCACGTCGGCATCTTCAAAGGTCTGGCCAGACAAGCGGGATTGAAAAAACATCAGGAGGCCGCACTGTTTGATGTCTTGCAGCGCAAGGCGTTGCCTGAAATCAATGAGTTGCTGCACACCTTCGAGCTGGACGAAAGCCACGCCGCCATGCTCTCCAAGCTGGCCGAACTCAACGGTGACGGCGCTCTTGCCGAGGCAGCTGAAGCCTTGCAGGCGGCGGATGAGCCGGTGCGCGAAGCCTTGGCTTATCTTACCAAAATGGCGGAACAGATTGCGGTTTGGCTGCCCAATGTCCCGGTGCATTTCGATCTGGCTGAGCTTCGTGGTTACCATTTTCATACAGGGGTGGTGTTTGCCGCCTTTGTGCCTGAGCGCGGCAAAGAGATTGCCCGAGGCGGCCGTTACGATCATATCGGCAAGGTTTTCGGCAGGGCGCGGCCTGCGACAGGGTTCAGCACCGATCTTAAGACATTGATGCTAATGGCGGATCAGGAGAGGGACATTCTGGATGAGCCAGCTATCTTTGCGCCCTGGTCCGGGGACCTGGTGCTGCAAGAGAAGATTACTTTTCTGCGGGCGGCGGGACGACGCGTTATCTGCGCCCTGCCCGGACAACAGGGTGGAGCCAGGGAGATGGGCTGCAGCGAAGTACTGCGTTTGGATGGGGATAGCTGGGAACTGCACCCGGTTTGATTTCCCGCAGCCAGCTGCAATGATCCTGTAGGAGCGGCGTCCCTACGATGTAATCAATGCTCCCGGTCTTGAGGGACCGTGAGACCATATGGCCGGAACAACAGAACTGTTTTCCGGTGAATGAAAAACGGGTATAAAACCCGACTACTAGGTTTGATTGAGAAGAGCCATGGGCAAAAATGTCGTAATTATCGGTACCCAATGGGGTGATGAAGGCAAGGGCAAAGTCGTCGATCTGCTCACCGACAAGGCGTCTGCCGTCGTACGATTTCAGGGTGGCCATAATGCGGGTCATACACTGGTGATCGATGGTAAGCAGACGGTGCTTCATCTGATTCCCTCCGGTATTCTGCGTGAAAATGTCCGCTGCCTGGTGGGCAATGGTGTGGTGCTCTCCCCCGATGCGTTTCTGAATGAGATCGATATGCTGGAAGAAGGCGGTATTCCGGCGGCCTCCCGCATGGGCATATCTGAATCCTGCCCGCTGATTCTGCCTTACCACGTTTCTCTCGATGCTGCCCGGGAAAAGGCGCGAGGCAAGAAGGCGATCGGCACCACCGGTCGCGGTATCGGCCCCGCCTACGAGGACAAGGTCTCTCGCCGTGGCATACGCCTGGGCGAGATCTTCGATGCCGACCATATCGCCAACCGTCTGCGTGAGGTGATGGACTACCATAACTTTGCGCTGAAGAATCTTTTTGAGTACGAGACCGTCGACCACCAGCAGGTTCTTGATACCCTGCTCTCTCAGGCGGAGAGACTCAAGCCGATGGTGGAGGATGTCACCGGCACCCTGCACCAGATGCGTCGTGAAGGTAAGAGTGTCATGTTCGAGGGTGCCCAGGGCGCACTGCTGGATATCGATCACGGCACCTACCCCTATGTGACTTCATCGAACACCACTGCCGGTGGTGCCGCTTCCGGCACCGGCGTCGGTCCACGTTACATCGATTATGTGTTGGGCATCGTCAAGGCTTATACCACCCGTGTTGGTGCAGGTCCCTTTCCGACGGAGCTGTTTGACGACGATGGTGAGCATCTGGGCGTCAAAGGCCACGAATTCGGCGCCACAACAGGACGTAAGCGCCGTTGCGGCTGGCTCGATGTGGTCGCCCTGAAACGCTCCCTCGATATCAACAGTGTCACCGGCATCTGCATCACCAAACTCGATGTGCTGGATGGCATGGAGACGATCAAGATCTGCGTTGCCTACAAACTGGACGGCAAAGAGGTAACAACGCCACCGGTGGGTGCGGATCGTTTTGAAGAGTGCGAACCGGTCTATATCGAAATGCCGGGATGGACGGAGTCGACGGTCGGTGCTACAGATTTTGAGGCGCTGCCCGTGGCGGCGCGCAACTACCTGGCAAAGGTTGAGGCGTTGTGTGATACCCCGATCGATATCATCTCTACCGGACCCGACCGCAAAGAGACGATCATTCGTCGTCACCCCTTCGAGGTCTAAACAGGAGACCGGCAAGCATTTCCGTACAAATCCGTAGGCCTGATCAAGCGTAGCGGATCAGGCAGACAAATTGGAAGCACAGACTGTGTTTGCCGGTTCCGCAAGCTTGAACCGGCCTACGGTTACATTACGGTTCAACTCCCCCATGACACCTCGAAAACAACGCCTGCCATATTGCAAGGACAGCGCGTTGTTATTCGAGTCCATCCGCAATCTCCCCTGGCCGGTCTTTCTTGACAGCGCCTATCCAATGACGTCGCAGGGGCGTTACGATATCCTCGCCGCCGATCCCACTGTGAGGTTGGTAACGCGTGGGGAGAAAACAGAGATACATACCCGCAACGATTCCACGGTTTCCAACCAGGATCCGCTGCAACTGCTCTATCATTATCTTGCGCCCGGTGGACAAACCCCCGACACTGATCTGCCCTTCACCGGTGGTGCCATCGGCTGGTTTGCCTACGATCTGGCGCGTCGTTTCGAAAAGCTGCCGGTATTGGCGGAAGATACCGATGGCCTGCCCGAGATGGTTATCGGCATCTACGACTGGGCGGTGGTCACCGATCATCAAACGGAGAGTACCTGGTTAGCAGGGCAGTGCAGGGATGCGGCAACCGGAGAGAACTGGGATCGGTTGGTCGATGAATTGAGCAGACCCTCAAACGCCACATCCGAGTCCTTTCATGTGACGGATATTCGCTCAAATCTGACGGAGAGTACCTACCATGACGCTTTTCAACGCATCCAGCGTTACATCCGCGATGGTGATTGCTATCAGGTCAACTTTGCCCAGCGTTTCGATGCAGAGGTGCAGGGTGAGCCCTGGGATGTGTATAAACGTCTGCGCAAGGTCAATCCGGCGCCGTTCTGTGCCTACCTGGAGTCTCCCTACGCTACAATTATGAGCTCTTCGCCTGAGCGTTTTCTGCATCTCACGGGACGGCATGTGGAGACTCGTCCCATCAAAGGCACGGCACCACGCCATGAAAATCCCGGCGAAGACCGTATGTCTCTGGTGAAACTGAAAAACAGTGAAAAGGATCGGGCCGAAAACCTGATGATCGTCGACCTGCTGCGCAACGATATCGGTAAGGTCTGTGCGACGGGCAGTGTCGAGGTGAGCCGCCTGTTTGAGATCGAGAGCTTTGCCCGAGTCCACCACCTGGTCAGTACGGTCGAAGGGGAACTTGCTGATGGGGAGAACGCACTCACCCTGCTGCGGGCTTGTTTTCCCGGTGGTTCCATTACCGGTGCCCCCAAGTTGCGGGCGATGGAGATCATCGAGGAACTCGAACCACAAAGGCGCGGCGTCTATTGCGGAGCCATTGGCTATATCGGATTCAATGGCGATATGGATACCAATATCGCAATCAGGACGTTGCTGCAGAGAGGCAATGGCCTGCAGTTTAGCGCAGGTGGCGGCATCATCGCGGATTCCACCGCTGAAGCGGAATATCAGGAGACCTATGACAAGGCGGCAGCGCTGTTTGAACTGCTTAAGGATCCTTTGGGGTCGGGTATTTGATCAGGCATTGCTGATCGTTGTCGGCTCCTCATCTTCATCGATTTCACCTGCGGGTGAGACGAGTTGGAACTGATTGATCATGCGCCGCAGTCGCGGTCTTGAAACCCCTAAAATTTCACAGGCCCGGCCCTTGTGCCAGTGGGTGGCGTTCAGGACACGCGCCACATGCGCCATCTCCATCTCTTCCAGACTCCACTCGTCCATCGGTTTCTCTTTGGAATCCCGGGCGGTTGCTGCCGTGCCGCAGCAACGGATGTTGTCGGGTAGCAGATCACGGGTGATGTTGTCACCGGGGGATAGGGCGACACACTTCATCAGCAGATTTTCCAACTCACGCACATTGCCCGGCCATTGGTAGGACTCGAGACATTGGAGTACATCCCTGGAGATGTGAGTGACATTTCTGCGCAGCTCCTTGTTGATACGGCCGAGCAGTGTCTGGATGAGATCCATCAGATCCTCCTTGCGATCACGCAGCGGCGGCAGATGGACGTTCACCACCTGCAGGCGATAGTAGAGATCCTCTCTGAAGTTTCCCCGTTTCACCTGCTCACTCAGGTCGAGATTGGTGGCGGTGATGACTCTTGCATCGGTGGATTGCGGCATCTTGGCGCCGAGCGGGGTGAACTCCTTGTATTGCAGCACCCGAAGCAGTTTTGCCTGCATTGAAGGGGAGAGTTCACCTACCTCATCGAGAAAGATTGTACCTCCGCTGGCCAGGGCAAACTTACCCTCCTGGCGATTGACCGCACCGGTAAAGGCGCCTTTCTCATGTCCGAACATATCGGATTCGAGCAGGGTTTCCACCAGTGCGGCACAGTTGATTGCCACAAACGGACCCTCGGGGTTTTCGCTGGAACGGTGGACGGCGCGCGCCACCAACTCCTTGCCGGTGCCGGATTCACCAGTGATCAATACCGTGGCCGGGCTTTTGGCTACCAGTCCGATGGTCTTGAAAACCTCTTTCATAGCCCGGCTTCTGCCCACCATAGTGAGCGGGTTGCTGCCTTTTGGCGGCGCTTCTGTTGGTACCAGATCCTCTGTGCCGTCACGGAAGGCAAGTAGTTTTTCGATGGCTGCTTCCAGTTCGTCGATATCGAGGGGTTTGTGGATATAGTCATCCGCACCCTTCTGCATCGCCTCGATGGTACTCTCCATGTCATGGAAAGCGGTGATCATGATGACATGGGTCACTGGGAAACGCTTTTTGAACTCTGGCAGTCCTTCGAGGCCTGAGATTCCGGGCATGCGGATGTCGAGGATCACCAGTTCCGGCGTGTCAACATCAGCCTGCGCCAGTCCACTCTCCACGCTGTGAGCAACCTTGACATCGTATCCCTGGGTTTGCAGATGCAGTTGTAGCGTGCGACAGCTTGCAACGTCGTCATCCACGATGAGTATTTTGCTCATGATGTTGTTACCTCCACCGGCCGATTGCCGACCATCTCCGGTGATTGTGGTGTTGTCGGTATGATAATGGAGAGGCAGGTGCCATTGGGCTCGTTGGGATGCAGCTCGATAGTTCCGTGGTGCTGGCCGACGATGCGTTTGACGATGGCCAGTCCCAGTCCTGTTCCTTGTGCGCGAGTGGTGTAGAAGGCCTCGAAGACCTTGATCCGATCAATGCTGTCGATACCGCAGCCGTTGTCGCATATCTCTATGCGTAAGCCCGTTCCCTTGGCACCGAGTTCCACCATTGCCTCAATCGAAATCTTTGGGTTCTCGACACCATCCGTGGCTTGCGCCGCGTTAACGATCAGGTTGGAAAAAACCTGCCGCAGTTTATTGGCATCACCGAATATGGTCGGCAGACCAGGCTGATAGAAGGTCTGCAGCTTTACATTATGTTCTTCGATTTTGCGCTGAGCGAGTCCCACTGCGGTGTCTATGACCTTCTCCAGGGAGATCCATTCAGGGTTTATGGCATCGGGACGGGAGTAGGTAAGCATGTCCGACAGAATCTCTTCCATATATCGAACCTGGCTCAGTGATATCTGACGCAGTTCGTTGACCTTGTCATCGTCGGCTACGTCCGGCTGTTTTCCCAGGATCTGCAGGGTCATCTTTATGGAGGAGAGTGGGTTGCGCAGATCGTGGGCAATCATGCTGGCCATGCGGCCCATCGCTGCCAGGGTCTGGGAGCTGGCCAGTTCCCTGTTGCGGGTTTCGACCTCTTGCTCCAGCCTTTTGCGCTCGGTGATATCCTCTTTTACCGCCAGGTAGTTGGTGATTTCGCCGTTCGTGTCACGGATGGCAGAGATGACTGCGGTCTCCCAGTAGAGCTCGCCATTCTTGCGCCGGTTGTGGAATTCTCCCCGCCACTCTCCTCCATGTGAGATTGCCTGCCATAATGCTTCGTATTCGCTGTTCGAAGTCTCCCCGGATTTCAACAGGCTTGGGTACTCTCCGAAGACCTCATCCTGCAGGTAGCCGGTCACTTCGCTGAACTTCGGGTTCACATATTCGATCTTTCCCTGGCGATCAGTGATCAGCACGATACTGGGGCTCTGCTCAACGGCCATGAAAAGCTTGCGCAGTTCATTCTCTGCATGGCGTTTTTCCGTGATGTCCTCGCCGATGCCGGTGACGCCGATAACCTCGCCTTCGGCGTCGTAGGATAGAGTGTTGTTCCAGGTAATGAGTCGCTGGCTGCCGGACTTTGTTTTTACCTGGGTTTCAAGATGGGTGGGGAAGTCTTCCGGGTTGGCCATTCTCTCCAGTACTTGCCTGACGTTTTGGTCGTTATCCTGAGGCGCAAATTTTTCCACCCAGTTTTCACCAACCACCTCATGGCGTTGCCAGCCGGTAAGGGATAAAAAGTGATTGTTGCAGAAACGGATATTGCCGGATCTGTCCAGCGCCACCGCGGCCAGCTCAATATTTTCCAGGGTATGACGGAACCGCTGTTCGTATTCACTTTGTGCCTCGGCACGACGGTGGCGGAGGTGGGAGTAGGCGAGAAAGGCGGAACCGATCCCAATCAACATGAAGGTAGCGAGATACAAGGCAAGGTGCGTGCGCAGAAACAACGGCATGCTTGAGTAGATTTCGCTGGGCGGTACTCTGGAGATGATTTTCCAATAATTATCCCGTCTGAGTTCGCTTTGTCTGACTGAGCCGATTGAAGTTGCAGAGGTCTCCAGTGCAGCCTGGTTAGGATGCACCGTGGCAAAGGTAAACAGACCATCCTCCAACTCGAACTGGCCTGAGTTAAAGGCGCTGATCTGTTTCCAGGCAACGGGGTGCCTTTTGCCAAACGTGGCATCATTTCCCAGCATAAACCCCCAATTATCCTGGGAGACCGGACTGCTGAGCCAATATCCTTCGTTGTTTACCAGTTCAATATGTTCGCCAATATTGGCGGCTGCATGGGTAAAGTTGTCGATCAGACGATCACCGAGAAAATTCAACAGGAGGATGCCGCGTTTGTTGCCTTGGATATCAAAAACCGGAGCGGCGAATCGCATTACCGGTTTCAAAGGGTATTCAATCTCCCCAGCTTCTATATTCAAGTCGAGTGGTGAAACGTAGATGCTGCCCGATGCCAGCTGAGAGGCTTCCTGAAAATAGTAACGTGTGGCCTTGTTCTGTAATTCTGCAATGGGAATGGCAGCAGGATTGCCGTCGTTGAAATTGATCCGTACCACCTCCATGCCCTGCTCGTCGAGGAAGCGTATCTGGTCATAGAGCTGTTTTTTCTCCGCAAAGACCAGAAATTCCAGGCCGATCTGCTCACGCATGGTTGAAAGATCCATCTGAAAGATCTTTTGCCGTTCGATATGTTCCACCAGAAAAAGCAGATCGCTGACCACTGCGCTGATATCGCTGGCGATCATGCGGCGCGCAAGGCCGACATTGAGTGTCTCACTCGATTCCCGGCTCACCCGCTCGGTAGTGTAGAGCGTGTAATAGTGCATGAACCCCACCACGACCAATACCAACAGCAGCGGCACAAAAATCTGCAGGAACCCTTTTACCAGGCTCAATCGGGTGAGTGGTGAAGGTGGGGGGCTTAGCGGCATTGTTGGTCCAAGTAGTGACGCAACCGTTCCATGTAACCGTCGATGGGCTCTTCGCTCTCTCTGGGTACCAGAAATGTCAGCCGGGCCGCCTTGATATAGGGCGTGCGGGAGCCATCGCCGGCGGGTGTGCGTTCTGTGATTACCCGCCGCGCCAGGGTCAGGGTCTCCTGGGGGTTTTCACAGTGTCTGGGCAGGGTGATGTTGCGTGCATACCACTGCGCGCTTGCCGATATGACCAGCAGGATCACCAATACAGCAGCGATCAGCCGCCAGAGTCTGAATTCGCTTTTTTTCTCCTGCATGGGTAAGGATGTGTTGTTCATGACTTAGTGGGCGACAGCCGGATTAATGTGAGTAGTGGGTTCCCGACTGGCAGATTGCCTGCTGTTGAGTATACGCCGGGCTGTAATAGCGCCCTGAATGATGCGGTCCCTGGCCGAAACCCCATCAAGATAGTTTGCTGCCAGATGGAGGCCGCGATGTTTGCCCAATTGTGTTCTGATCGATTCGGTGCGCTCATAGTAGCGTCCGTGATAGAGCGGCAGTGCCTGAGCATGCGGCACCCTGCGGACATATTCCGGTTCACCGGTCACTCCCACCAGCTGCCGCAGATCCTGCAGGGTGTTGTCGACCATCTGCTGTTTGCTCCAATTGCAACGATGGGGGTGGCGGGCACCGCCGATATAACTGGTGAGCAGCACCTTACCTGCCGGAGCCCGGTCCGGAAAAAGTGTACTCATCCATATATTGCCATTGAAACTGAGCTGTTCCTGACGGGGGGTGAGAAATCCCGTTCCATCCAACGGATGCGCGATGTTATCTCGCGCCATGCCCAGATGGAGCACCGTCAACGGCGCATACTCGATTCCCTGCAGCAATTTTCCAAGCTCCCCGTTTATGGGATTCAGGAGATTCGCGGCAGTGGGTGCCGGCGTGCTTATCACAACCTGTTTGAAACGGCGGGTGATCTCGATGCCTTGACTGTTCACTCCGGTAACGCGCCAACCGCCCTTGTCTGCGGGTTCAATATCCACCGCTTTGAAGTCTTTGTGTGTGTTGATGGCTGGGTGTGCCGCCATCTGTTCCGTCAGTTGTGCCATACCGCCAAAGAATGAAAATGCCTCGGCTATGTTAGCCCGGCCTTTTTTATGCAGTACCCGGTTGATAAGCATTCCGCTGGTGAAACTGCCATAGCGGCGTTCCAGAGCAGTCAGTCTTGGCAGTACGGCCCAGGCGTTCGCTTTATCGGGATCGGAGGCCAGGGTGCCTGCTATGAAAGGGTCCATCACCTTTTCCAGAATCTCGCTGCCCAAGCGGCGCCTGATGAACTCACTTACGGTCTCCCGTTCGTGCCCCCCTTTTGCCACCAACAACTCCGTCGCCATACGCAGTTTGCCCCGCAGGCTCCACATGGGCGATGCCAACAGTGCGGGCAGTTTCATGGGGACCGGTCGAAGTTCACCTTTGTGTACCACATAGCGACGCATATCAGTGCCGCGTGAAATCTTCTTATCGGACAGGCCAGATGCCTCGACCAACCGATCCACTTCCTGGTGAAAGTTCATCAGAATACCGGCGGCATCCTCGGTCAGATAACCGGATTCACTATGACTGCGAATCTTGCCGCCCAGGCGTGGTGCTGCATCCCAGACCTCGGGCCGGGCGCCACCCTCGGCCAGCCACCATGCAGTGGAGAGGCCGGAGATACCGCCGCCGATGATTAGAATATTCGCTTCGCTCATATTCAGGTTACAGGTGACAGGGGGAAGGAAACAGGTGACAGGTGACAGGTTGGCCTTGGCTTTGTACCGACATTAGGAAAAGAGTTGTAGGCCGGTTCAAGCGTAGCGGAACCGGCACCGGCACTCTCGAAAGCTTTGCCACGCTCTGGTCGCCCGATCCGCTACGCTTGATCAGGCCTACAGACTTATGTACCAAGCTGAAGAGCCGGTTTTGTTCCCTGAAACCTGTCACCTGTCACCTTCCTTTAGCTCCCGCCGCATCTTCTCGATCAGATCCCGCCCCAACGTGCCGAGTCCGCTGCCGTCCGGTTTCTGGTGGCTTTCGACGTATTCGCGAATTTCGGCGAAACGTTTGGCGGCCTGTTCGTTGTCCTTGAGACGGGGCATGCGTTCTCTGGCGATCTCGAAGGCGTCGAAGTCGAGGGTATTCATATCGAATCCCTTCATGCGTCTGACTGCCCGCATCATGGCGCGGTTGCGAAAGCGGGTCAGGTCGTCGCTGGTAATTACCTCAAGGCCTTCCCGGCGGGCGGCGAATTCAGCGGCCTTTTTGATGCCGGCACGGACGAATTCGGGGGCGGATTTTACCCGTTCAAGCGCTTCAGGATTCCATTCAACGCCTGCCATCAGGGTATCCAATACCTTGATGACATCCTCGACGGCCACCCGCTGTGCACGGCGGCGTTTCACCTCTCTTTCCACTGCGGCCTCCATCGAAGGCTGGACGAAGAGGCTGACCTGGGGCCCGCGGTCGGACAGGGCTATTTTCAGCAGGTGCTCTGCTTCTTCTTCCCAGGGGAAGGCGCGCCTGGGTTCGTCTTCATCCTCCAGGCGTTGCAGGAGCTTCATGTTGACTTCCAGTCGGCCTTCGTTGCGCGCGACGTCTTCTGCCACCTGGCGGACGCCTTCCTGCAGGAAAGGGGGCATGGTGTCGAGATGGGTTTGCGCCTCAGCTGTCCAGGGCAGGGGAGGCGCATCGCTGATGGGTTGCGCTCCCGCCCCGGCGATGGAACTGACGTTACCTGGTGGACGGGAGGGCATGCCGTTTTTGAAGCGATTTTTCGCCAATGTCGCCATATGTTCCGGGGTGACCACAGTTTCCCCCAGTTTCCGCACATGCTCTTCAGCCCGTTTGCGTACCATTTTGCGCAGAAAACCGGGAACGCGGGAGAGCCGCTTTTCCGCTTCGGACGACCAGGACACATCATCGGTTATTGCGGGGACCAGTGGCTGGATTACCGGCTTGCCTTCCGGCTGGTAGGAGCACCAGGGGTCTGCATCCATCAGGCTCCCGCCGAGGGCCTTGGGTCGCGCACGGCAGCCGGTGCAGAGTTGCTGGTACTCACATTTGCCGCACTTGCCGCCCAGGTTAGGATGGGTAAGCTGGGCGAAGGTGGGGGAGTTATCCCAGATCTGCCAGAAAGGCCTCTCCCGGATAGTTCCCTCTTCATCTGGGATGTAGGGGCAGGCGGTGACGCCGCCTTCCGGGGTGATGCGGCAGTAGTGAATGCCTGCAAGGCAGCCGCCGCCCTCGTATCCCTGAGCGCGAGTCAAAGGGGATTCCGGGTCGAGCTGGTAGGCGATGCGCTTGTAGTGGGGTGCGCAGCGTGCGCGGATGATCAGGTCACTGGTGGCGGCTTGGGCCTCTACCAGTTGTTTCAACACGGCTTCGTAATGTTGCGGGGTGATGTCGCTCATCGACTCGCCACGGCCGGTGCAGACCAGGAAGAAGATGTTCAGTACATGGGCACCGGTGGCCCGGCTGAAGTCGATCATGCCCTGGACCTCGTGGGCATTCTGTTCGGTGACCGAGAAGTGGACCTGGAAAGGCAGATCGAACTTGCGGCAGGCCTCCATGCCTGCGAGGGTCTTCTCCCAACTGCCGGGGCAGCCGCGAAAGCCGTCGTGTTGGGCGGGGTCCAGGGAATCGAGACTGATGCCCAAGCCCATGGCGCCTGCCGCCTTCAGCTGCTGCACCCGGCTTTCATTGAGTAAAACACCGTTGGTGCCGACCACGATGGAGAGTCCCAATGCGTTGCCGTGGTTTACCAGTTCCTCCAGATCCCGACGCAGCAGGGGTTCGCCCCCGGTGAGCACCACCATGGTTTCGTTGCTGCGGCTGGCGATCTCATCCAGCAGTCCCTCGACCTCGTGGGTGGTGAGTTCGTTCGAGCCTCCACTATCCCTGGTTTCGGCGTCCATGTAGCAGTGTTCGCAGGCCAGATTACAGCGGCGGGTGAGGTTGACTGCGAGAAGGAAGAGGTCGTTCATCTGCCCATTACCCATAGGAGCGGCGCCTCGCCGTGAGGCGTACGGTTCCGTATCCTGATCGCGGTGAGGCGTCGCTCCTACAAATCATGTTCATCCGTTCCTGCGATCATTCGGATCGAGGTGGAAAACACCACGTTCGGCCCACTCTTGCTTCACCGCATCCACTGCATCGTGATCGACTCGGTCGAGTCCCCGCCGCCGGGTCCAACCCTCGATCTCTTTCACCAGCATGCCCTGAACCATCTCAGGTGCCTTGGCAATGCGCTCACGGGCATCTTCGTTCCAGGGCATTGTCTCCTCTACGGTTGCTGAACCTTGGGTGAAGGTCTGCATGACCTGGCCCAGGAAGTCGGCGTCGATCTGTTTTATGTCGTTCTGACCGGCAATGGTTTCGGCAGCTTTTACCGTCATGTCGCGGCAGTAGCCCGCGGGAACATTGGCGAGCATTGCTTCCGCATCACTGTTCCAGACCAGCTTGGTTTCCGGGACAGCGGGTTTTGGCTCGGGTACGGGTTGCACCAGTTCGGCAAAGGGGCAAGCACTCTTTTTCTCTGTCGCCGTGGTCGAGGGTTGAGCATCGCCTTGCATGGCCGACGCCATAGCATCCCGGGCTTTTGCCAGACCCGCCTCGGCGGTTTGCAGAGAGATCTCATCGAGTCCCTGCTCACTGGCATAGGTTTCGATGCGCTGTTTTGATGCGTCCCGCATGAAACCTTCCGGAACTCGCATCAGACGGGCCAGTGCGGCGGCCTGCCAATGTATTAGGGCCGAGGAATCAGGGCCAAGGGTCGGGGCAGAGCGTTCTTTGCCTCGGCCCTCATCTAAGTCTTCGATAAAGGGGCAGATATGGTCAGCCCCCACGATTCGATGACCCTCCCCTCGTGCCTTCTTCTCCGCCCGCATGCTCAGGTTGCCCCGCAGACTCAGGTTGTCTACCGTGAGCAGCAACTGTTTGGCCTGGTCGTCCCAACGCATGACCTCTTCGGTAGGGGGTTTGCGTTTAAGCTCACCATTATCGTAGGCCTCGACGATCTCGGACATCGCCTGTTCGGCGTGTCCCGGCATCAGCTGGGCAGTAGCCTCTTCAACGATGCTTTCGGTGATGACCGTATGGCCGTGTTCCTGGGCGTAACGCAGGATTGCCATGCGTGCCATGTTGCGCACAAAGGAGGGGACTCGCTCCATGCGAACCTCTGCCTCTTTGGTCCATGAGGTGGTGACCTCGGCGATGCTTTCCACTGGTGGACGGTATTCCCGCTGGCTCAACAATACGGCGCAATCCACGTCGTAAAGCAGGGCCTCGGCATTGCCGCCGATATCGAGTTCGTCGTCGGCGTGGATGCCAAGCTTGCCGATCACCAGCAGTGAGGGTTGTTCCAGTTTCAGATAACGGTTGATGACATCGTGAGGCTTGCCGTCGAGCAGTTTGATCTCCACCGGCATGCCCTGGTCTGCGGCAATGTTTCGCGCCACTTCGAGATGGCCCTGGTAGATCTTCGCCAGACCGGAGTCGATGATCTCCTCGTGCAGTTTCTCCTGCTCCTGGAAACGGAACACCTTGCCTGCCTCTTCGGAGAGCACGCCGGCGATACGATTGAAGGCGACATAGTGGTAGTAGGGATCGAAAGCGGAGATCACCCTCACCGGTACATCCCACTCCTTGCTCAGGGCGAGGGCGGTGAGCAGGCCGCCGTAGGAACGGGTGGAACCGTCCACCGCGACAACGATGGGGCCTTTTTTGATGGATTGTTGAGGATCCTTGATGACCAGCATGTCGATGTCGCAACGTCTTGCGACGCGCTGGCAAACAGTGCCGAGCCGACTGTCCTTGACGGCGCCCAGGCCCAGTGCACCCATTACCAGCAGGTCGTAGTTTCCGCTGTTGGTCTCACGCACCAGTTCCCGGTAGTTCTTGCCTTCCAGGGCGCGGCGTTTGAGTTCGATGTTCTGTTGTGATGTCTCCTGTTCCACCTGGTCCATGTAAGAATCGGTGATGATAGAGAGGCCCCGCGTGATCAGGTCGTCATGCACGTCCCGCTGACGTTCCAGCTCCTCTTCTTCGCGAAACTGCTCCGGCAGACCTCCCTCCATCTGGCGGAAACGCACATCGTGCAGTTTGGCCGCATAGACGTGGGCGGCAGTCAGAGCGCTGTTCCATATGCCAGCCAGATTAACCGCCTCGGTGATGCTGCGGTTTGAATGATCGGAAGAGTCCACCGCGAGGAGGATGGATTTATACCGGGGAAGGGAGACGGATTCCGGAGTTTGGTTCTGGGCTTGGGATGGCATTGACTCAGGCAAAAGGTAAAAGGTAAAAGGCTAAAGGTAAAAAATCGATCTGGACGATCGGCACCAGGTTAAAGGCCTTCTTTCACCTTTGGCCTTTTACCTTTAATTATTCAGAAACCAGTAGACGACGATGGCTCCGATCACCAATGCATTGATGATCCCGGCGACGATGGCGAGATAGTCGAGCGGCGCCAGGTTCAGCCGTTTTGAAAATGTCATAGTCCGGTCTCCATGGGAGACTGCCGGAATAGGTTATCCGACAGTCTCCCCAAGGTTTTACTTGAAGGTGAAGTCCACGTTGGCGGTGCCGCCGGCGGCAACCTCAACCTTGGATTTCTGGTCTTTCAGGGTGCCGTGCCAAGCCTTGATGGTGTATTTTCCCGGGGGTACATTGTCGATACTGAAGGTGCCGTCTTCCGCTACCTTGGCGTAGTAGGGGTTCTTGGCGACGAAGACGAAACCATGCATGAAATCATGGGCGTCACACTCAACCTTCATGGCGGATCCGCGTTTCAGCTTGACCGTTTTGGTGACGGTGTTGGGCTCGGGTTGACTTACATTGAAGACGGTCTTCTTGGTGCGTCCGATGATTTCGTAGGTGTGGATATTATGCAGGATAGGATCCTGATTGACCGCGGCGATCTTGGTTTCGTTCTTCATTACCTGCAGGAAGGGTTTGAACTCACAACCCTTCTGATCCAGGACTGCACTGGAGATCGAGGCGTCGAAGGCCTTGCCTGTTTTGACCTTGTGCAGATAGACAACGGTGTCCATCAGTGAGCCATTGTTGACTCGAACGTAGTCGATCTCGCGAGTGCCTGTGCCGCAGACATCATTGTCTTTGGAAATCTTGTAGGTTTTGGGCGCTTTGTCCTTGCCGGCAAAACTCACTTTGCCGGTGATGGTGCCGCCGTTGCTGACGGAGACCTCTTTGTATTTAGCGGCCTGTCCAGCGACAGGCAGGGCGCAGAGGCCGGCCAGACTGAGGGCGATGATCAACTTCTTCATTTTGCTGACTCTCCTAGTGTTAACAGCGATGTGACATTACTCGGTGTGATGGAAAAAATGCAACTCAAGCCGCCTGTTGCGACCGGTCGGTGGAGGATATAAACAGCTCTTCGAGCATCTCGATGACAAACCGGCGTTCAGCGCTTGAATCGACAGTTTCCAGTTGGCTGAGCAGCCTCTCGGCGCTGCCTTGGATATCGATGGAACGCAGCAGTTTGCCTATATTCCGGGCTTGGGCTCCGGCACCGAGAAAACCTGTGTCGATCAACTGCTCTACTATCTCGGTTTTGGACTCGCTAAGTCCCTCAAGGTTCAGTAACTGGACGATGCCTTTGGCCGCAGCCATCCGCACATTGAATTCCGAATCCTCCAGGGCACTGCTGAGTTTGCGCAGGATGGTTTTGGGAGAGACGGGTTTGATCACCATGTGGCCGGCTTTGTCGGGGTCGTCACCATTGATGCTCAATTCAACCAAAGCGGAGATGGCCTCGGCGCGCAAGGTAGTCTGTGGGTCATTCAGGACGTCAAGTAGAGGCAGCATGGCTGCCTTGTTGTGGAGCAGACCCATTGCGCGGGCACAGGCCACTCTTTGGTCTTCGTCGCCAAGACCCAACTGGGTTGTCAGGGAGCCGAAGGCATTCATCAGGCTCCCCAGTCCGGGGTGCAGGCGAGCGGTTTCCGCGATGGCCAGTGCGGCTTCATAACGCAGTACGCCATCATCCGCGTTGAGGGCCTGGATCAGTCCTGCTACCGAGGCATCGTCGGTATTACCGATGAGCACGCGCACACCGAGGCGGCGGACATCGTCTTCGATGCTGATCTTGCGACGGCCGCGGGTCATCCGTTCGCCGATGCGCTTGTTCTCTTCCACGACCTCAAGGAAATCCTCGATCTCTTGTTCGACCTCGACCTCGACCTCGGGTTCCGGCAGCGCCTCGTGGACTCCGAAGGCAACCTCCGCATTGTCCAGGGCGATGGCATCGAGGGTGGAGACAGCAGTATTTACTTCGCCAGGTTCCACAGAGCGGCCAGGGATCTCCGGCAGCTCCAGGGATTCGCCTTCTGCCAATTCGGATCGCGTCTCCGCATTTAGAACATCGGGAGTCTCGGTTGCGGTATCTTCGGCTTTGCGATCCTGCTCTTTTATCGGAGTGGGATCGAACTCCACTGCCTGACTGACCTTCTGCGGTGTTTCCTGTGGTGAGAGTTCCAGTTCGCCGGCGATGGCAGCAAGCACGATGTCGAGGGGACGTTGCAACGCTTCCGTTGTCTCTTCCTCTGTTGTTGGGATGGCGTCGAGCGCCGTCAAGGCGTCGAGGGCGGCAAGGCGTACCGGTTGTTCCTTGTCGGCGATCGCCTCCTTGAGCAGATCGATGGTGTCGGCGTTGAGTATGCCGATACGGCCTATGGCAAGGGTGGCCTGTCGTCGAACCATGCTGTATATATTTTTGTTACGCACGGTGGCGATAAGCGTGTCCAGCGAAGCCGGGTCTCCATTGACACCCAACAGATCGCAGGCAGACGCTGCAGTGTCATAGATTTTGTCCGTGAGTGAGTCCGCCACCGCAGCGAGGCTCTCTTCATCCAGGGATCGGGGCGGGATCAAACTGCCCAGGGTGGTGGCAACGATTGCACGTACCAGACTGCTGGGGTCGCTGAGCAGTGGAGTGATTTCGGAGATGATGCCGCTGTCGCCGGTGCTGGATTTCGTCAGACGGTTGCAGGCCTCTATGGCCGCAGAGCGAACATCGTCTTCAGGATCGCGTAGCAGCAGGAGCAAAGCGGGCAGATAACGATGGGCATCGATATCTGCCAGGGCTGTGGCAGTGGCCGCACGGACTTCCGGTGATTCGTCGCGCAGGGCCTGCCCCAAGGCTTTGGTGACCTCGGGGTTACCTGAATGTCCCAATGCCCGGGCGGCACGGCGGCGTTGCATGATGGAACCGTTCGCCAGCAGTTCGAGAAGCGCGGCGATGCCGCTCTCTTTGATATTGGCCAGGGCAGCGAAAATTTCCGGGTCGATATCCTGGGATGTTTCATCCTCCATGATCTGCAGCAGGGTGCCGGTGGCATCTTCGGCGCCGAAATTCCCCAAGGCCTCAACCGCAGCGAGTTGTATGTCCCACCATCTATCCCAATCGTCTTCCCATTCGATTCTATCGGGTCGATCTACCGCAATCTTTTTCAGGATGGTGATTGCATCCTCTGAGCCGAGTTGGCCCAGGGCAGTGGTCACAGCGGTACAAACTTCACCGCTCTCTTCGTTCTCCAGGGATTTGATCAGTGCCGGTACAGCCTGCTGGTCACCGATCCTTCCCAATGCCTCGGCGGCATCCACGCAGACATCTATGTCCTCATCCGTCAGCTGTTTGATCAGGGCCTCTACGGCACTTCTGCTGCCCAGAGTGCCCAGGGTGCGGGCGGCGTAGCAGCGGTCCGCCTCATCACCTGTCTTGAGGAGGTCTGTCAGAGACTGTTCGGTCTTTTCTTTCATATTCATCGAATACCCGTCTGGGATGGAGATCCCCCTATGCGAAGCAAGAGCTGTACCAACATGAGCCGATCCTTAACTGTCTGACTTAGCGCTGGAAATATGTTGGTGCAATAATGAAGACTAAACGATACGTTCAAACAGGTCTAATAACGCAGGCATGATTGAACACTTTGTGCTGTTTTGGGTGATATCCCCTGTTCCTCATTGGTTTTATGAGGGGGAACAAGAGATTATTAGGACTGGCGATTACGCATGAGGGGGTTGAAACGAATGGTACATACCGGTTTTATTGAGTGAAAGAAATGTTCAGATTGTTTAGTGAGACTTCTTAATGGGGATAGTAAAAACCGAAGAGGCCTGTACGGCCGGTGCTTGGCCGCGTACCGCCAATTCATGGAATGAATACAAGGGATTAGGGTTGTATGACTCTGCAGGGTAAATCCAGACCATTATCGGTCCGGCTTGTGATTGCCACTTGGCCTGGATTTTGCAGTCAGTGCCTGGAATAAGCACTTTTCATCAATTGCGGCCAAAGGTGCAGCTAATGTCCGATCCAGAGAAAATCAACGAATCTGAAAGAAACGAGGGCACAGATGTGTCCGGGCACTCCAATTGGGGACCGAAGCTGTTTGTTGGGGTGCTGATCGGTATCCTGCTGTTTTTCTACTGGTTGCTGATCTACTCGGGCGGCGTCACAGTGCATCACGGTTAAGGGGTGGAAAAATGAGTGAAGAAAATAAGATTGGTGGTGCTGCACTGCTGGTCATCTGGATTGCTGCGCTGGCCATCTCCCTGGTGGCATTCTACGGCCTGGATCATCTGATTATGAACATGCAGGGGCTGCCCCTGAATGCTGACCTGACCCCTGCGGGTTGAGCGGGTAGGGGAGAGAAAAAAGATGAGGTCGAACAGACAACAATCGATACGTCGAGACGGTTTTTCAAGCCGGCTTGGTTGGCTGCTGTCCCTGTTGGCAGTTCTGCTTGTATTTGGCGTAACCCCTGTTTTTGCGGATATGGGGATGGGGGGTGCCGAACAGCGCATCGCACCGATCGGCCGGGTCCATATTGAAGGCCGGGATTTTGTTCCCGTAGCGGATAGTGTGGCCAGTGGGGCGGAAGAGCCGGAACAAATCGCGGCACCCCGGACGAGTCGCAAGGACTACCCGAATATCGGCGTCAGCAGCCGGGCAGTGGTGTGGATTCTGGCCCAGTTACACCTCTTTTTCGGTGCCTTGGTGTTGGCGGTGCCCCTGTTTGTCCTGGTGATCGAACTGGTGGGGGTGACGACTGGCGATGAGCGCTACGACAGCATGGCCCATGAGTTTATGAAGATCAGCCTTACCGGCTTCTCCATCACCGCCATCTTCGGTGGCTCTCTGGCGCTGGCGCTGTTCCTGCTCTATCCCGATTTCATGGGTTACATGATGCACGTCTTCGGTGCCCAGTGGCTGGTCTACGCAGGGCTGTTTTTCCTCGAGAGCTTCTTCCTCTACACCTACTATTATGGCTGGAACGCCATGCGCTACGGCAATCTGAAGTGGGTGCACCTGAGTCTTGGCCTGCTGCTCAATGGCGCGGGCATGACCATCATGGTGATCTCCAACTCCTGGGCCACCTTTATGATGGCACCTTCAGGCGTCAATGAGGTCGGCGTGGTGGTGGGCAATATCTGGGAGGTGATGAAGGGGCCGCTGTGGAACCCGATCAACCTGCATCGGTTTATTGCCAATATCGGTTTCGGCGGAGCCGTTGTCGGGGCCTATGCCGCATATAAATTCCTGAGCACAAAGGATATGGAGAAGCGGGCCCACTACGACTGGATGGGTTATACCTCCAACTTCATCGCTATCCTTGCCTTCCTGCCGTTGCCCTTCGCCGGGTACTGGCTGATGGCGGAGATCTACGCCTACTCCCAGCAGATGGGCATCACCGCCATGGGCGGTATCCTGGCCTGGCTCTTCATCGTGCAGGCGGTGCTGATCGGTACTATCCTGCTGGCGGGCAACTATTACCTTTGGGCGGGCATGTCTCGCACCGAAGGTTCCAAACGCTACAAGCCTTTCATTGGCTTTATCGCTTTCGTACTGGTGGTTTGTTTCCTGACTTGGGTTACCCCCCACACCCTGATGCTGTCTGCGTCGGAGATCGCGCAGCTGGGAGGCAGCCACCACCATATCCTCGGGCCCCTGGGCATCATGCCGGCAAAGAATATCGCTGTTAACCTGATGTTGATAGTGACCTTTCTCTCGTTCCAGCTCTATCGCCGTTCCGACAAGGTGGCGACCGTCTCCTGGGCGCCTATCGGCAATGCGCTGATGGTGGCGATCTATGTGGTGGCGATCGTCAACATCATCTTCCTCGGTGTCTATTTCGGCTACTTCACCAATACGGTCTATAAGGTGGGTTCGTCGGTGGCCCAGGTGAGTTCGACCCTGGTGGTGATCATTGCGGGTATCGTTATCGACGGCCTGATGTTCAAAAATGCCAAGACCCTGCCTTCGCACTGGGGCAGGATCCCCGATCGAGCCCAGTACGCCCTGTTTGCCCTGCCGATAGCCTTTACCTGGCTGATGGGTCTGATGGGCTATGTGCGCTCTTCGGTGAAGACCCACTGGCATGTCTACACGGTGATGAAGGACAACTCTCCGGACAATTTTATTCCCACTATTGGTTATGCGGGCAACATGATCACCATTGTGACCGTACTGTTCCTGTTGTTCGTGCTGTTTATGTTCTGGGTCGCCAGCCTTAGTGGAACTAAACAAGCCAAACCGGAAACGGTGACTGAAGGAGGCGTTGCATGACAAATCTTTCGGGAAAAGATTTGGACGCGCGGAGCGCGCCCGAAGGGGACCGGACAGGAAAGTCCGGGATCACCGTCTTCTTCAAAACCATTGGATTCAGTATCGGTCTGGCCCTGGTCTTCACTCTGGTTACACAGCTGCTGCCACAGGTGGAGGGCGAAGCGCCGGTGGAAACGAAGGTCGATCTTGCTTCTCTGACCATGGACGACTTTGTTGCCATGGGCGAAAACCTGTTTATGAACAAGGGTACCTGCACCCTCTGTCACAAGCCGCCGCCTATCGGGCGTGCTCCTGACATCCAGAGTATGGATATGGTGAGCACCTCGTCCGAACGTCTCGCCGATGAGCGCTATCAGGGTGAGTCGAAAGACGCGGCGGGTTATATCCTTGAATCGATGATTGACCCGAGCAAGTTCGTCGTCGTCGGTTGGGGCAAAAAGGGCTCCAACGATACGGTGTCACCAATGCCTGCCGTCGACAAAGCGCCGATCCAGCTTTCAGCCATGGAGATGGATGCGATCATCGCCTATCTGCAGGCGAAGGATGGCAATGAGGTGACCGTTTCCCTGCCGTCACCGGAGGTGGCTGCGGAACTTGCTGCTGAGGCACCTGCAGCCGGTGGTGTCGCACCTGCACCTGCGGCCACAGCGGAGGAGGCCCTGGGTAAATATGCCTGCAACTCCTGCCATGCCATGGACTCGGAGGATCCCCTGGTGGGGCCGGGACTGGCGTCAGTGGGGGCGCGCCTGAGTGAGGCAGAGATCCGTCAAAGCATTATCGATCCGGCTGCAGTGATTACGGAGGGCTTTCCTCCGGCGATGCCTGCAGACTTTGCGGAGAAGATGACGGTTAGAGAGCTGCAGATGCTGGTGCAGCATCTGGCGGAGAAAAAATAATGAAGAGCTTTAGGATCCCTGCTTTCCTGCAGGCGCTGCTGATCATCGCGGCAGCCTATCTGGTGTTTAAGTTCGGTTTTCCGCCGCTGCTGCCACAGACGCTGATGATCCAGTACATGATTATCACCATCATTGGTGTGCTGCTCTATTTCTCTTTCGATGACGAGCGTTGGGCGGAGTTCCAGGCACCGGTTCTTGCCACCCTGCGCAACGATAATCTGTCGGTGGTTCGCTGGTTCTTCCTTCGCTGCCAGCCATGGAGAGCGAAGCGAAGGCTGGTAGTCCCCGGTAGCCGCGAGGCCGCACTGCTTACCCGGCGTGCCTTGCGCCAGAGGGGAAGCAAAGTAGGCATCCGAGCGCGGCGTCCAGTCA
>JAESPE010000190.1 GCA_016756835.1 gamma proteobacterium endosymbiont of Lamellibrachia anaximandri
TCATCCCTCTCGGCGGCTTCGTATTGGCGCCTCAACTCGTCACGTCGAATCCTGGCCTCTTTCAGCTCCAGATTGAGATCCTGCAAAGTAACCCGCACCTCTTGCAGTCTCGCAAAAACACCACCACCCTGGCCTGGCAAGGTATCGATATACTTTCTTTTGAAATCGGTCAGCCGATTCTCAGCCTCAATAAGCCGGGATTCGTACTCCCTGATCTGTTGTTCCAGAAACCTTTGTGCCGTATCCGACTCAACCCGGGTATCGCCCAGTGCTGGCTGCACATGTTCTGACATGCGGGCAGATTCCAAGCGCTGGACCAACTGCTCATATGTCTCTTTGTTGTTGTTGTAATCTTGAGTGAGCCTTTTCAGTTCATCTTCGACCTTCGGTGGGATATCCAATTTATCAGCATCTATATTCTTCCGTTTGAAATCGGTTAGACGATTTTCAGCATCAATAAGGCGGGACTCGTACTCTCGAAGCTGCTGTTCAAGGAATCTTGTTGCTGTATCGTGTCCTGCTGTATCGCTAAGCACCAGCTCCTTTTGTTCTAATTGAATTATTGCATGATCACCCATGAACGGCAGAAAACAACCGCCTGCATGTTTCATGACGAATATTACTGTTATGAATTGACCTTTTATAAGGTGATATCCTGCATTCTTAATAGCAAAATCTACAGCTAAATCCTGGATTCCTTTACTATCAATATTAAGAGATGCCTTGTCTGCTTCTGCTAGAATTACTTCACCTCGCCAAGTCATGTAATGGTTTTTGTAATATGAATTAAAAATATCATCTTTTTTATCGTCACTATACTTACTGCCGCAACCTACTTCGGCATTAAGCTCTTCGTATGAAGCGCTGCTATATGAATATACTGAAGGATCTTCTGGTGAAGAACATCCTGCTAAAATAGCTGAAAGGAACAGCATACAACATGCTTTGTACGTCATATTTAATTTCTCCTTTAACAAACCTACGAGCCAGTCAAAAAAACGCATTTCACACAACACCCTGTATGGAGCCAATTTTCGTCAAGGTTTCTTAAAGAGCGGTACTGCTTAACTGCTGTGGGCTTGTAAGTATAGGAAGTATAAACCCCATTTTCACTGAAAAACCACCCCGCCCACCCCGAACCAACCCGGCCATTTCGCGGCCAGACGTAGTCAATCTCATCTGATGCGGTGGCTTAGTTGGCCAAATCGGCCGGATCCCGGCCCTGTGACCCTCTCAAACCAAACCGTCAGCCGAGCACGACCCTTGCCCGGTGTCGCCGGCAACGTCCTTGTCCTTCCCGAACGGATTTTCCTTACCCAAATAAGCGCGTTTGCGGCGGGCCGCGACTCTCGGGCAATCGAAACGCATCCCGGTATTCACCTTTTTCCTTCAGGTGATTCAGGATCTTCTGGATCACCACCGGGTCTTCGATGCAGGCAATGACTTTCATGGCGCCGCCGCATTCCCGGCAGGTCTCGATATCAATGTTGAACACACGCTTCAGGCGTTGCGCCCAAGTCATCGCGGCGCGTCGTTCGGCCGGCGTTTGGTCTTGCGCCTCGTCGGGCGCTTTGAGCTTGCTGCCTTTACCCCGCTTGGCGGGCGTCACCAACACACGATGTTTACTGTTGGGCGCAAACACGCCATGAAAGCGGGTGAGATTGACTCTTGGCTTTGGTACCAGTGCGGCGAGGCGGGCGATGGCCACTCCTGCGCATCCCTGCGCCCGCGGCATACCGTACATCCTGTACATAAAATCCAGTGGCTCGACAAAATCGCCGGGAGCGATTTTGAACAGCCGCAGGCTGGCCCCGAAGGGGCGAAGGGCAGGACGCCCGTAGTAACATCACATGCGTGGTGCCATCCCGGTACGGCGTCTTCAGTTGGTAGCGAACGTTGCCATTGGGCGTCAGCGACTTCCTCCAGAATCTCCTCAAACGTTGGTACAACACCATAGAACATTTCCTGCTGCATACTTTCATAATCGGCCTGCCACGCGGGAAGATCGGCGGCTGAAGGTACCAACTGCAGTTCCTGCGGATTTAGCGTCGAATAGTCGACCCACGTATAGCGGAAGAACACCTGACGATGCATGGCAATCCGATGGAATAGCCCGAGGTCCCGGACAGATTCGTCACCCACTCCGGCCTGAATCATTCTGTAGAGGTCATAGTAATGGCGGCCATCGATCGTCGCTGCTTTTTCTTGGCCTCTGGACGAAATGTTTCCTCATGCAGCAGCATTGCCTTTTCCAAAAATGTACGCTCTGGCCGTACTGCCCTCACATCTGAACCTGGCTCCGCCAGTAATTCCGGGAAGGTTTCTCTGATATAGGGCGTGATCTCGACGGATGCAACAGGCTCTGTATCTGACCGGGCGCCCATCTCAATCTTTACAGCTCGACGAAGATAGGCGGCCTGCTCCGGGAAGGCCGTTGGATACAGTAACAGCAAGGTCTGTTCATCGGGATCGTCGGGATCAGGCTCAAGCGACCATTCGAGTGTGTCCGGTAAATCTGATGAGATCGATTCGAAGAGTGTCGGTTGAATCTGGTCGCTGATACATTGCTGGCAGGCTTCTTTCAGCGCCTTGAGGCGCTTGGCCATTTGCTTCCTGCTGGGTGCTTGTTCCGGGGCATTTTCTCCACCAAAACCCAAGGCTTCCCTGTTGATGACGATATCGATATCTTCGGAAAAGCGTTCGATGAGATTCCAGCATTTGGATAACGACGTACCACCCTTAAACGTCAGATGTTTGCCCCATTCGGGCAGACTGAACAATTTACCCAGCGTCCAACAAACCCAGAAGTCCTTTTCGACGGCAATCTCGAACAGATTCAGTTGTGCGCCTGTCTCCGTACAGACGAGCCGGCGACGTTCTTCCGACATCCCAATAAATTCATTCATGCTGCGCTTTCCCGATCGGCCAGTGAACGAAAGATATCGGCGATCCAGGCCGGGGCATATCGAATATCCTTTACCAGTTGCTTGCGTGCATCGTCATCGAGCCGACGATCGAGCTGTGCGATGACTTGCTGATCGACGTTCTTCCGGCCCAGGTGGCGCAGTGCCTGGATCACCAACCCACTGATCTTTCCCGCAGTGGCCATATTGCGGGGAGTCGTGTGCTTCAGGATGATCTGGCGCTTGCCAACCTGGACAGTCCGCGAGCGACCATCCGTTAAATACACGACCTTCATGGGGACTTGCGTGGAGAGCCCAAGCAAATTGGCTGCGCAGGCCCCGGAGGGTTGAAGCCGGGTGGCGTCGCGACCTGCAAGTGCGCTTGCGATATCATCCGTCGATGGTTGCAACGAACCCAACTGGGGATCAATTTTCGGGTAATCGTAGAGTCCCCGGGCCAGCTGGCGGATAAGGCCGCTGTCCCGATGCCGCATCAGTGCCAGATCGACAGCCCCGCGGGTACCAAGATCCGTAAAACTATCGGGCGTAAAGACCCAGCCCCGCTTGCGGCCCTGAATCCGGCGGAGGATCTTGCTGTCGGTACTGTCTGCGTGCTTGCCCATATTTTTGAAAGAAAAGTGTATATCTTTTTCTTTCAAAATAAAAGTGCTATTCAGGGCCTGGGTGTCCGGATGAGTGAGCGCGGGCTAGGGTCGGCGCAGTACCAGAATGGTTTCTGACCGTTTAGGATCGAAAGCGGTTTGAGGCCTTGCTCAAACAGGTAATGCTCAGCGCGGCTGATACCATGACAGCAGCAATCTACCTCTCATGGTATCGCTGGCTTTCGCCTTACAGCGGGCGGGAAATACCATGAACAATACCATTGATGATGCAGAATATATTATAAATCTGATCCTGATTACCCCCGAGCCTCAGCCATGCTGAGCAGGCGTTGTGGCATGGGTGGTGTGCGCACGGCGGCATAGCCGAGGCGCGGAATCATCTCTTCGAGCTC
>JAESPE010000191.1 GCA_016756835.1 gamma proteobacterium endosymbiont of Lamellibrachia anaximandri
TTCAGCAGGAGTCCTCTTCACTCAGTCTCGCTAAGAAAAAGAGAAAAGCTGCGTGGAATGACCGTTACCGCACTAAGGTGGTGTTTTCAAGCTGATTTTAATGCGGTGGCCCTGGAGGACTGTGCCCCACACAGGTCGCCACGAAGAAATTGTGTTCTGTTAATTGACACTATCAAATGGTGTTTTATTAGAACCTTGCGAGATTCTGTCACTGGCACCGAACAACATCATTGACGCGGGTCAAGGGATTGGGAAACAGGGCGCCAACTTTCTTCAATTTATTCAACCAATTACCATTTAATGGTTACTCGCATATACCCAATTATTGGTATGCGTCATCTCTAAGGCAGATTAATGTTTACCCGAATAGAAAGAAAGGTTGACCTTAGGCACATAAATGTCCACCTTCGGACTCTAACAATCAATGAAAGCAGCGTGCAAGAAATGCGGTTGTCTACTTTTTTAACGCCCATACTGCTGCCTCAACCCGCGAATGCAGATTGAGTTTTTTCAGCAGATGCTTAACGTGAACCTTAACAGTTCCCTCGGAAATATTCAGCGTCTGGGCGATTAATTTGTTGCTCCTGCCGCAAGCAATCTGATCCAGAATCTCCCGTTCACGAGTGGTCAGCCCTGCAAGAGCCACAGATTGTGGCGATTTTTCCTCATCACGAAGGGCCTGGGCGAGTAACTGGGTCAGTTGCTCACTGATGACAATTTCCCCTTTGACCGCTTTACGGAGCGATCTGAGTATATCCTCGGGCTCCATATCCTTTAACAGATAACCGTCCGCACCCTGGCGTAGTGCGGCAATGACATCTTCTTCATTATCAGAAACCGTAAGCATCAAGATTCGTGCGTCGAGATTTTCTTTTTTGATCGCCCGCAGGGTTTCGATTCCGTTCATTCCCTTCATATTGATATCCAACAGGATCAAGTCCGGATTGATACGCTTTGCAAGCGCCAGACCATCGAAACCATTTGCGGCTTCACCTGCAAGCATCAGAGATTCCTCCATATCTATCAGGTCTGCCACGCCCTTCCTGAACAGAGGATGATCATCAATGGCAAGTACAGTACTAAGCTTTGTTTTTGGCATTATTCATCTTCTGGAGGAGGTTTTCATGGGATAAGGTATGGTCACTGCCAGAAATGCTGAATGTCAACTCGATTCTAGTCCCGCCGTTATCCGCCTCTGTGATCGATAGTTCACCACCCAGCCATGCGGCGCGTTCTGTCATGATCGTCAGGCCATAATGCTGCATCATATCGCCGTTTTCACCGGTGATGCCAATGCCGTCATCTTCTACCCGAACCCTGACAACGCCATCGGCCTGGCACTCAAGCAGCACTTGAGCCGTTGTTGCACTGGCATGCCTGATTACGTTTGAGAGTGCTTCACGTATGATCTGTATGACATGAATCTCCGCATTGGGGCTGAATCTGCAGTTTGCGACCCGGTCGACAAGCTCAATCCGGATACCGCTTCTGTCGGCATATTCACGGACAGTATTTTCCAGCGCGGCGTCGAGTCCTGCCTCGTTGACCCGTAACCGAAATGAGGTCAGTAATTCCCGTAGCTGCCGATAGGCACCATTGAGCGCCGAGCGCAGGACTTGAGTAATAGAGAGAATACTCTCCTGGTCTTGCGCTTCGGAGACACTCTTTTCCAGACGGCTGACCTGTATTTTGAGGTAGGAGAGAGATTGGGCTATCGAATCGTGTAACTCCCGGGCAATCACACTGCGCTCTTCCATGAGTGACAACATCCTGCCTTGTGATGCTCGCTGAGCCACATTGATCGACAAGGCAATGTGGCTGGCCACGGTTTCCAACAGGCGCTGCTGCCACTCTTCAAGCACCTTTTTCTCAGAAAATTCAACCAGGAGCACACCAAACTGTTCCACTTGATCACGGATCGGAGTAGAAAACACATTGACCCTTTTGCCATCGATAGTATCGGCGCCGAAGGTGTGAGTGGTGCCATCTCTAATGCAAAGCTGGCAATTGCCCAGCAGATCTGCCTGCCGCCTGTTGTTGAGCGAATTTGTCGAGGCCAGCTGGTAGCCACTCTCATCACCAGATCTGCCCAGACAGATCGTGCCACTATTGACCCCGATCAGATCCTCAATGTCGTGAATGAGCGCTACCAGCACTTCACTTTCCAGGGATGAGTCGTTCAATCTTCTGGTTGTCTTGTAAAGCAGCTCCAGAGAACGGTTGCTTCGTTCCAGATGTGCAGTCTGCTCTTGAACGCGCGTCTCCAGATCCGAATAGATCTTCGACAGATCCTCCGCCATTACGTTGAACGCATGTCCAAGCTGGCCCAGTTCGTCTTCGCTGAGGTATTTGCTTCTTACCGTAAAGTCCCCATGTCGAGCCGCCCGCGCGCAGGCCAGCAGATCGCGGAGTGGCCTCAATACATTGACTTGCAACAGAAAGAGGCTGACCAACGCCACAAGGAGAATCAGAATCAGTGAGAAAATCTGGATGATACGTAGCTGAGAATTTTTCTCCTCAGCATCGAGTTCAAGCACTTTCACGAAATGGTGGATACGATTCACAAACCCATCCACATTCGAAAGGAAGTACGCCTGTTGCCTGGTGATCTCGTACCGAATATCAGAAAAATCCGAATTGAGCGCAAGCAGTTCCAGGTAGACGCGGAGATGGGGGAAGATGTCAGTCTGCCACTGACTGGCCACCGCCTGATAAGCCGCCTGCACCCGTTTGCTGGGCCCTTTCTCCAGGACATTGTGGATGCGGGGGCTGAATAACCGCTCCTCAAACTCGTTGATCAGATTCTCGGTTGTCGGAACAGGTTTTTCCGTATCATCTGATGAGCCATGAACCAAACTGCTGGCTATGCGATAGGATTGCATGCGCAGGGTGCCGGCCTGGTTGATGGCGGCTGCAAATCCCTCTGTTGTCTCCGCCATGAAGACCGAAATCAGCATACTGATGACCGCCAGACCCAATATGGTCATCATGGCGATTCCAAACCGAAGGAGTAATGAACGGTTCACTGGTTAGGCTGTACCGGAGAGAGTACTGGCGGCAATCAGGGTGCCGGGCTACACCTTATAATATCCCTATTTAACTGATCCACAAAGAATCAGGCTTTTTCAACGTCCCAGCCCCCTAATGGAAGTACTGATCTACTCCGCAAGCGTCTGTAGCCCGGCAACATCTGAAATCAGGATGTTTTTGCGTTTGACGGAGATCAGCTTCCGGGTTGAGAGCCGATGCAGCTCACGGGAAAAGGTCTCCGGCGTCAAATCGAGAGAGGACGCCACGACGGATTTACTTACGGGTAGCACGACTTCCTGTGGTTTATCGCCCCGCAAATCCTCACCTGCAATCTTCAACAGATATCCGGCAACGCGCTGAGTAGCCGACTTGAGGCAGCAGGACTCCAGATCAGCATACAGATTATCGAGACAAGCACCCATATGCTGAAGCAGTGCTGCCGATAACTCCGGCCACCGGTAAACGGCGCTGAGAATAGCATCCTTGTGCAGCTCGACAATTTCACAACGATTCAACGCATAGGCGGAAATCGTCATCGGTTGACCGGAAAAAAGTGATGAAATTCCAAAGGAATCCCCTTGGGAAAGAATGTTCACAACCCGTTCGGAACCGCTGGACGAGAGGATACTCAATTTGACCTGCCCGTACATTACAAGATACAGAGCTATCGGCTCCTTTCCACTGGATGCGATACCCTCACCACGTTTTGTTGAGACGATTCGCGCATTGGCCGACAGATATTCAAGAACTTCACAAGTGAGTCTTCGACCTCGTGAAAGATTTTGGGACATCCCAGTCCCCAAAATCGACTCGGCCTTCGACAGCCTGTTTGTGCCCCGGCCGTCCCGGTCACTGGCACTACGCGACA
>JAESPE010000192.1 GCA_016756835.1 gamma proteobacterium endosymbiont of Lamellibrachia anaximandri
GGGGCACAAACAGGCTGTCGAAGGCCGAGTCGATTTTGGGGACTGGGATGTCCCAAAATCTTTCACGAGGTCGAAGACTCACTTGCAGACCAGGTTTCTGGGCTGTGCCAGGCTAGGCAGATCACGCATCATTCAGTAGAGAAAGGTTTTTCTTGGCCGTGAGTGTAGAAGGTAGAATCGGCCGTGTAAGGAAGTAGCGCTCTCGTGCGACCAAGTCGTATGCTGTTCGGTCAGGATGTTCATCAGATCGACCTGATAGCACTCATGACGGATACGGATAATACTGGTGCAAATGCGACAGCCTAGTACGGTGATATCTACTTTTCGTCGGAATGAAGCATATGCTGAGTTGGATTAATGAAAAGGCCTGAATTCATACTTAAGATTGGCCTCGTCCTGGTTGTTTTTGCGTTGCTCTATTGGGTTGAGTCCTATTTTGAGATCAGCGATTTTCTGCAGCCTGACAGGATCAGTCAGTGGCTGAATGACGCAGGGCCTATGGCGCCAGTATTGTTCATTGGTGTGATGGCTGCCGCTGTGGTGATAAGTCCGATTCCCAGTTTGCCGTTGGATATCGCTGCCGGTACGTTTTTTGGCCCAATTGCCGGAACCCTGTACGCATCTATCGGCGCATTGTTGGGCGCGATGGTCAGTTTTCTTATTGCCCGTTTTTTGGGACGTGATTTGATAGAGGGCCTGATAAGTGGCCACATCAATTTCTGTACACTCTGTTCCGACAGGTTGCTGACGAAAATTGTTTTTTTCTCCCGGCTGATGCCTATGATCTCCTTTGATATCGTCAGTTATGGTGCCGGATTGACCAAGATGTCATTGGCAAAGTTCAGTATTGCCACCTATCTTGGCATGCTGCCGCTGACCTATCTTTACGTTACCTTTGGCGCCGTGGTGGTGGAAGGGGGTGTTATCAGCTTGATTGCGGGTGTCGCAGTTGTCTTCCTGTTTTTTCTTGTGCCGAGGCTGATTGAGAAGAGCGATCTCTTTTCTTTGCGTAAATACTTCCAGCATACGGATACCCATCACCATTGATTCTGTCGATGGTTATGAACGCCTTTCTCAAGTAGATGAGTTGCTGTCGTCGTTTGAGTGTTCTTTAAGGACTTTGCGGATACGCTCCTGGGCCTCTTCGGGCAACTGCTTGTCCGTGGGTAAATCGCCACCTGACCATCCCCGGCGCAAGGCTTGGCGCAGATGACTCACCTGTTTTTCGAAGAGACGGCAACTGTCGCACATCCACAGATGAAGGCGCAGGCCTATCTTTTCCCTCTGGCTGAGTTTTCGATCCTGCCCCTCAGAGATCAGGCGGCTCGCGTCTTTACAGGTAAGCATTGTGCAGAGACCTCACATCAGGCATACAGGTTTTTTTCCAGGCACTGTCGCATACCCAATCGGGCTCGATGCAGTGTTGTCCAGAGGTTGGTCGGTGTGATAGCCATTTCCTTACACACCTCTTCGGTCTCCATTTCCCATAATTCGCGCAAAACAAAGAGTCGTGCCATGCGGGGGGAGAGTGCAGCCAAACACTGCTCGATCAGTGACCAGAACTGATCGCGGGAAAAATCCTGCTCCGAGTCTCCCCAGTTTGTGAGTGGCTGACTCCAGCGGCCACTATCGGTGAAATTCTCCGCAACCCGTCGCGCTTCAGCCGCATCCCACGCATCTTCGGGAGAATTAGGAGTGGGTGCCTCGCGGGACTGTCGCCGGAACTCATCCATGATCTTGTGCTTGAGGATGCCGGTGAGCCAGGTTCGGAGAGAGGCGTTGCCCTGAAAACGTTCGCGGGCTTTGAGGGCTGCCAGCAGGGTCTCCTGTACTAAATCCTCAGCCCGATGTCCGTCGCGTACATGCAGGAATGCAAACGAATAGAGCGCGGAGCCATGTTCCTCAAGCCAGCGTTCGGGTTCCGATATGGACATGCTCTTCCCTTGAATGGTTTATTGAATAAACGCTAAACAACCTGGCTGTTCCCAAATGAATCTTCAAGTCAGGATAAGAGGAAAGATGTGCATTGGGTTGGGCGAAATCCATAGTCAGATCGACAGACTTCCAGTCAACGATTATGGCTCACTATTCAGCTCCAGCGGTATTTCCCTGCGAAAGAGAGTATAGACCGATGCATCGGCATTCTGTAGTGCGAGACGCAGGGTTTCGGCACCTTTTTCACTCGATCCGCTGTTCAGGGTGGCCCGATAGAAGTCCCGGTAGAAGGTGTCTGGCTCGACCTGGATCCGGAACAGGATGGATTGGGTTTCAGGATGGAGGGGAGCCTGATATTCCAGGCGGGCAGTCTCTCCGGGTGCGAGGCGGGTATCGAACAGTTCCCGACTCAGATCGAGGCTCACCTGCCTGGCGATTATCTGCTCCTGCCGGGTTCCGGAAATCTGTTGATTGAAACTATCCAGTTGGATCGCCTCCATCACCACGCGGGGGGTGATATAGGTTGGGAACTGGTGACCCACTTCCGTACTGGTCAGGGACAGGATGCCGCTGACCCTGTCGTTGCTTGTTTTTACCCCGTCCAGCGAGATCCTAACGCCGGACAGCACAGTCGCCTTGTCGTGTATGCCTCGCCACAGATGACGGCGGTCCGGCATGTGACAGGACTGGCAACTATTCCCCTCTTTCGCCTGCGGGCTTACCTTCCACTCCTCAAAGGTGTTTTCAAGCAGTTTGCCGTTCAGTGCGTAACCGTCTGTATCGAACTGGTGGCAGGCTGCACAGAAGCGGGAACTCTCAAAGGCATCCTGGGGTTGCCATCCATTGTGGGGTTGATGGGCGTTTTCAGCCAGAGGCGGGGAGGGTGGAAGTGCCTTGCTTCTGTGTGGGCCATGGACTTGAAAATTGCGCAGGTGGCAGCCGGCGCAGATCAATCCCTGATCATAGAGCGGGTCATTGGGAATAGTCTCGTCCAGGAGATTGCTGCTGCCGGTTTCTCCACCGGAGAGCCATGTAACCACTTCATCGGCCTGTTCCGCCAAGGGCGCATGACAATGCAGACAGGCCTGATGTTCTGCTCTGCTGACGGGGTTCATGTCCATGAGTTGACCCAGCAGACCGGGACCCATTGCGTGGGCATGCAGGCTTCCCTGCCAATCCTGGAACTGCTGTGGATGGCAGGTCCCGCAGGCCCTGGGGTCCAGTGAGGTCTCCAGCGCCGGGAAGGAGGCTGGCGCCTCGCCCTGATGTTGCAGCGGGCGTTGCCAGTGGCGGGAGAGGAAGGTACTGATAGATGCGCTGAGGTCGTTGTCAGCCATCGCAGTCGAGATCAGCATCGAAAACACAAACCCGCAGGCAAACTGAAATTTGATCCGGTGACGGTTCACGATGAAGCCTGTTTCAGTGCCGCCATCCACTTTTCCACCGAGATGGGCAGATACCCCGTCAGCTCCAGGTTGCGATCTTCAAACACATCCATCCCAGGGTGGGCCTGCTGCCAGACGGAAATCACACTGTCGCGGTGGGTGAGCAGGGTGCGGATATGCGGTTGGAACAGCCTGACCATGGCGCTGATCCAACGGTTTACCGGCCAGGAGGGCCAGGCGTGCTCGATGGCGAAGCGGGGCAACATTTCGATCATGGTCTCAGCAGGATACCAGGTTTCACCCGTCACCAAGCGATTGGCGGCAAACAGCCAGGGCCACCGCATTAAAATCAGCTTGAAAACACCACCTTAGTGCGGTAACGGTCATTCCACGCAGCTTTTCTCTTTTTCTTAGCGAGACTGAGTGAAGA
>JAESPE010000193.1 GCA_016756835.1 gamma proteobacterium endosymbiont of Lamellibrachia anaximandri
CGCCTGATGGGTTCCTCTTTCGGAAATGTAAGAGGATCGAGGAACCGGATGAGGGAAATCTTCACGTCCGGGTCTGTGGGGAGAGCGCCGGGTGACCGGTGCTTTTACCCGGAAGTCGGACATTTTGCTCTGCTACGCGGCGCAAAATTCCGCTGAAATGCGACGTTAGGCTTCGCAATATAGAGTAAATCGTACAAATGGTAAATCGAAAGCACACTCAGATACACATGGGAGCACTTATAAGCATCTTATTGCTTATCGGGCAGTTTGGTGTGCTTTCTCACTCTGTAGAGCATCCGTTTCATACGCAAGATCAATCATGTCAAATATTTCTGCAATGTGAGAACTCAGGAAATGGGCTGATTTCTCCTGAGTTACAATTCCCCATTCTGGTTAGTCATGTACTGCCCATCCTCCAGATCGTTAGTATCTGGTTATCCTTACCACAATCAGCCTATTCTGCCCGCGCCCCACCTCCTCTTTTGTAAACAACAAATCATTTTTTGACCGTCACAGGCTTTTGTATGTTGTGGCAAATATTACCGTTTACAGGAGAAGTTCTCATGCGTAAAGCATTACTATCGGTTGCAATAGCAACCACACTATTTAATTCAACTCTTGCCTTCGCTAACAGTGAAACAGAGACCATAAAACAACAACTGGATGCTCTTAAAAAAGACTATGAACAACGTATTCAAGCATTGGAAGTCCGATTACTAAAAACAGAGGAAAATGCAAAACAGGCAAATACCAAGGTTCAGGAAGTTCAGGTTACTTTGGGAAAAAACAATACTTCAAAAAAAGTATCCTCTCGTCAAAACAATTTCAATCCAGCGATTAGTATCATTCTGGACGGTCGCTATACCAACTTTGATAATGATCCAGAAGATTATGAATTGCCTGGGTTCGCTCTCGGCCCTGAATCAGGTTTAGGTGAAAAAGGGTTTTCTGTGGGACATACCGAACTCGTTATGAGTGCCAATGTTGATGACAAATTCTACGGCAAGTTAACGCTTGCCGTTGCCGAGCATGAGGGTTCAACAGAAATAGAGTTGGAAGAGGCGTTTATCCAAACCTTGGGGTTAGGTAACGGCTTAACCGTAAAAGGTGGTCGCTTCTTTTCAGAGATCGGCTATCTCAATAAGCAACACGCTCATTCTTGGGATTTTGCCGATGCTCCGTTAATTTATCGTGGTTTATTTGGTAATCAATTGATTGATGATGGCTTGCAAATAAGCTATATCGCACCCACGGATACCTTTTTACAACTCGGTGCAGAGCTGTTAAGTGGCAGCCGTTTCCCAGCAGGTGGCAGGACAAATGGTTTAGGTGCATGGACTGCATTTGCGGATATAGGCGGAGATATTGGCATTGAACACAGTTGGCAGTTGGGTGTAAGCCATTGGCAGGCAAATGACATAGAGGATCGTCAAAGTGGTGGTCATGGACATGGTGGCCTAACAACAGAAACCCCCTCATTTAGTGGTGACAGCAAAATTAATGCGCTGGATTTTGTGTACAAATGGGCACCTAATGGCAACCCAAAAAATCAAAATTTCAAATTTCAAGCTGAATATTTTGACCGCAAGGAAACGGGCAATGTCACCATGCTAAACAGCGGCCCTCCTGTTGAAATATCAAGCTATGACGGGCATCAAAAAGGCTGGTATGCACAAGCAATCTATAAGTTTAAACCTCAATGGCAATTGGGTTTACGCTATGACCAGCTAGACAGTAATAATACGGGTTCTGATGCTGATGTGTTGGGAGAAGCGGGGCTGGATAATGAAGGGCATACACCTAAACGCATCAGTCTCGCATTGGACTGGTTGCCGAGTGAATTTAGCCGAGTACGCTTGCAATTCAATAAGGATGATTCCTATGAAAAGAGCGACAATCAGGTCTTTTTGCAATACACCATGAGCCTCGGCAGTCACGGTGCTCACCAGTTTTAGGCGAAAATACTATGTACGTTTTTATATATAAATCTAGGCAATGGATAACAAAAATTGGTCTGGCGGTGTTGCTATTGTCATTTGGCTCGAATGCGGCTTACGCCCAAATCAATGTCTTCGCTTGCGAACCTGAATGGGCAGCATTGGCACAGCAACTCGGTGGCAAAGCCGTCAAGGTCTTCAGTGCCACGACCAACCAGCAAGATCCGCATCACATACAGGCACGCCCCAGTCTGATCGCCAAGGTACGCCGTGCTGATTTACTGGTGTGTACGGGTGCCGAACTAGAAGTGGGCTGGTTGCCCTTGTTACTGCGTAAATCAGGCAATGGCAATATTCAGTCTGGGCAAGTGGGTCATTTTATGGCAGCCGATCAGGTAGCCTTACTGGAAAAACCCACTGTATTGGATCGCAGTCTGGGCGATATTCACGCCTCTGGAAATCCGCATATTCACTATGATCCCCATCGTATTCAACAAATTGCCAATGCCCTCAGCCTAAGGCTAGCAAATGTTGACCCTGCTAATCGTGTTCTGTATCAAAAAAATGGGCAACATTTCACTCAGCAGTGGCAACAAGCGATTAAAAAATGGCAACAAACGGCGCAAGCCTTGCAAGGTAAGCGAATTGTTGTAAGCCATAATAGTTGGGTGTATCTGGAACAATGGCTGGGATTAAAAAAGATCGCCACACTTGAACCGAAACCAGGTATTCCAGCTAGTAGCACCCATTTAAGTAAGCTACTGACTCAATTAAAACAAAACCCAGCGGAGATGATTCTGAGTGCAACTTATCAGAATCAAAAACCAGCGCATTGGTTATCAAAAAAAACAAGCATACCTGTTATCAATCTTAGCTTTAGCCCTGCTAAAAACGAGACCTTGATGGTTTGGTTTGGGCAGATTGTAGATCAATTAATCAGGGTTCATCCGTGAGCATTGAAGGGTTGGAATATTCCATTCTAGGACCAGCTTTTATCGCTGGTCTGCTAATACTGGCAACCCATGTACCGCTTGGTCAGGAAGTACTTAAACGCGGCATTATTTTTATTGATCTGGCGATTGCCCAAATTGCAGGCTTGGGTGTCATTGCCGCTTACCGCTTCGGCTGGGAAACACATGGCTGGGAAGTGCAAATAGCCGCAGTGGGCAGTGCGTTAATTGCCGCAACCGCATTAGGCTGGTTAGAGAAACACTATCAAAAACATCAGGAAGCCCTTATTGGTGTGACCTTTATACTGGCAGCTACTGCCAGTATTTTACTCTTGGTGGATAACCCGCATAGTGGTGAATCACTCAAAGATTTACTGGTGGGACAAATATTGTGGATTACTTGGGAGCAACTCTTGCCTACGGCATTAGTGGCAGGTTTAATATTGCTGGTGTTGTTTAAATTTAAACAACAATTAAACCATCTAGGATTCTACTTACTGTTTGCCGTTGCTGTGACCAGCTCAGTGCAATTAGTGGGGGTTTATCTGGTGTTTGCCAGTCTGATTATCCCGGCTCTGGGAAGTGCTGGACACTGCAGGGCATTATTGACAGGTTATATAATTGGTGCCTCAGGTTATGGGCTTGGCTTAATCGCATCATCGTTTATGGATTTGCCAAGCGGAGCGGTTATTGTTTGGAGTATTGCTACCATTGCAGTTTTATTCAAGCTCGTAATGAGGAACGGTTATGATCAAAAAGCCTAACGAATAAGGTTAGATTGTGAGAGCGAAGCGAGCCACGATCTGAACCGTTTGTTGGACAAGCCCACAGCAGTTAAGCAATACCGCTCTTTAAGAAAATAG
>JAESPE010000194.1 GCA_016756835.1 gamma proteobacterium endosymbiont of Lamellibrachia anaximandri
AGAAGGCCAAAAGCATACCCTTTGCTCACCGTTCCAAGGCCACAGGCACGTGAAAAAGTGAGAAAATACGGGCATCCGAAGAAGCTTAAGTAAGTGCCATTCAACTCTGACCCCAAATATCGTTGCGGGGTAATAATCGTGGTCTCTTGCTATCACTGACCAAATGATTCTGGCCATATATGACCCCAAATATCGTTCGGTCTGGCCATTTGATACTTTATCTGCCTATAGAGATTTGAGTTGCTGATTAAGGTTTTTTGTCGCGGTAAAAGCAAAGGCCCGTCCAATTTTTGTTTTTTCTAAAATACCCAACTCAACAAGCTTCAAAAGATCTGTTCTAGCAGTATCATAAGTGACATTGTGGGCTCCTCTATGACTTTCAATATAAAATATGGCCTCTGGCCGTTTCAGCGCTCTGTTCAGCAAAGCCATCTGACGATAATTCAGTAATTTTTGTAATCCAGGAGATTCACGAACCAAATGCTCAACTGTTTTTATTTCATTAGCCTTTAATTCGAGGTAAGCCAATAAGTCATTTATGGCTCTATTTATAACTTCTAATTGGTGAACAATGAAATAGGTAACGTCATTTTCGTCAGTTTCAGTAAATAGATAAGCACGTGTATATTTTGCAGGGGCAGATTTCAAGATTCTGGATATTGATATAAACTCCATAGTCCAATACCCCTGCTTCAACATAGACCAATAAAATAGCGCGCGCGCTGTCCTCCCGTTCCCATCCTCGAACGGATGATCATATGCAAGAATATAATGAAGAATTATTGCTCGTATAACTGGGTGTAAAAAATTAGTAGGGTGTGTTGTATTCGCGTAATCGCATATGTTTTTGATCCTATCTCCCAGCTCCTTTGCTTTAGGTGGGACATGGATTATGGTTGCATCTCTATCATCACCAACATAGATATCATCGGAAATACGTGCTTTTCCCACCGCATTTGGGTTATCCAAAGTATCTTTAGTTAGAATTTTATGCAGCTCAAATATTAAATCTGGCGTAAGATCCTCATTGGATATTTCTTTTATAAATTCCATTGCATGATAATTATTGAGAATCATTGTTTCAGATTTATCACGCGGCTTTCGCTTCTGCCGAAGCATCTCTTTAGCCACTTTTCTTGTTGTGGCAGCGCCCTCAAGCTGACTTGATGTTATTGATTCTTCGATTAAAGAGTTTATTAGATAAGTATCTCGGGTATTAGGGTTGGCAACTTGCTCGGTTGCCTTTAGCTCCCCTCCTCCATGGATATCGATTTCATGCAGTAATCGACGAACAATATCCGGCTCTGCGTAGACGAATGGACACCCATCCTTATCTGAATGAGGGATTTTCTTATAGAGAGCTTTACGAGCAAGCTTTATTGCCAGCCACCAATCTTCATGATCGGGAACTTGTGGTGGCAACTTCAAATGCCTGAGCTTATCCCAATGGTAATAATTTCCCCTTGGGTCGGGGCTTACCCCCCATGAGAAGAGCTCACTCATCTTCTCTGCTGACTCTTCAGACGTGCGCCTTATTAGGTCGACAAAGCTAGGGGGGGAGCAAGGAATTTTCATGCCAAACTACCAATTGTCGCTATGTTGGTAATATAGTAGCACTCAGTAACTGGCCTTGCTACCAATTTGGTATTAATTGGTAGCAAATCGATAATTGAGCGGGCATGGTCTTTACTACCAATTTGGTAGCAAATGGTAGCAAATTGGTAGTTATAGTTCTTTGATTTTACAGTAAAAATCGATTTATGAGAGACTAAGGCTAGCCTATCAGGCGTCAAATGCTACTACGCATTTAAGACCTAACAGTCGCCATGAACTCGCCTGTCAGTGCGGCTGCGGGTTCGATACTGTCGATCTGGAGCTGGTCGGTGTGATCATGGGTTGCGTTTCGCACCAGGTAGGCTAGTTTTCATAAAAGGGGTGGAGGGAATAATACTTAATCCCTCCGTCCCTTATTATTTTATTCCCCTCTACCCAATCTCCGCAGATAGGCCGCCAGCCTGGTCAGTTCTGGGTGTCATTGATCTCCCAGCAGACCTCTGAGGTCTTCGCGCATCTGGTCTAGCTAGAACAGGGAGGCCAGTACGCCTTCTATTTTGTTCTGTGTGTCGGTGAAATAGTTGCGGTCGACGAGGATCATGCCGGGCAGCGCCTTGGCCACCACTTCCGGTAGTTGATCCGGGGTGGCGATGTAGGCGGTGTCGGGAATGGTGGTGGTATGTTTGGCCTGGCCGTTCTCCAGCCTGAGCAGGATGCGTTCTTTGATGACTGGGGCGGGCAGGGTGGGTTGCTCCTGCTTGTGCTTTGCCTGGAGCTGCTTTTCTGCTGTCGATGAAGAATTGCGGACCTGGTCGCCTTTGTCGTTGTTTTCGAGCATGCCGAGCATCTTGGCCATGTCGAGGGTGAGCCAGTAGTCTTTTGAGCGACGGTCGCCAGCATGCTTTTTGATACACACCCTTTTGGTGTATCAAAATAAAGTCCTGATTTTCAACGAATCTTCCGCGTCTGATACGGTTAAGAATCCAGCTGGAGAAGACGCGGCGGACGCCAAGAAATTCATGGAGTTGACGTGCTGAAACAGTATGGGTGGATTCGCCGGCGATGAAGCGGGAATAGACAGGAATGAGTCCGGTCATGGTGGTGTCCTCTGACTGAATTTGAGAACTGCCACCGTTCGCTGCAAGACGAAATAGGTGGCAGACCGTACAGGGGCTTGCAGGACCGGTCAGAGATCGGCGCACCGAAGTGCCCCCATACGGCCCACCATAAACTGGTTTTCGGGCGTAAAAAAAGCGCTTCGAGTGAGCGCTGGGCGCTCTGACAAAACAGGCTGCAAGACCCGGCCGCAGATTTTGCTGCGACGGGGTAAGCGTAGCTCCGTTGTCAAACGTAATAAGATGCCGTCTACATTCCACTTTTCCGGTAAGGGACGCAAATGGCGCCAAATGAACCAAATATTCCCATGCCAAACCCCGGAAGGAGTGATGGTGAGCCAGTCAACAAGCCACCAAAGCACTAAGACCGAAAACTAGCGGTGTAGCCGCAACGAAGGCCCGAAGCCTGTTGAGCCAGAATCCAACACTATCGTTTCTGGTTCTGTTGGCATCTATGCATGCTTGCTAGTTTTTGAGTTCTGCCTTTCTAATCTGAAGCGGCTCGAAATCATCATTCAAAAGATGCAGGGGTTCATTCGTTGGTGGGTAAATCGGGCGAACCTTCAAGCACTTCAAAGCCACAATGGCGGCAATCAAAAAAGGATCGCAGCTGGTTGCCATAGTGCCGGTTTGCAGCTACATTGCAGCGGACTTCTCGTTTAGGCCCACGAAAAGAGCAAGTGCACCACCTGCGCCACCGAGAAGCAGCATCAATAGTGTGTTGCTCTCGCGCATGAGCGTTTCAGCGCAGTCAATGTGGAAATTAGCTGTAGCCTTGGTTTCAGCCTCAATATATTGAATCAGATCGTTCATGTTTACCTCCGTATCATAACGGTGGGATGACGCTGATCCCGGCGCTGATTGCTGCTTTGGCGGCTTCAGTAGCTGCTTCCATCGCTGCCAGCCATGGAGAGCGAAGCGAAGGCTGGTAGTCCCCGGTAGCCGCGAGGCCGCACTGCTTACCCGGCGTGCCTTGCGCCAGAGGGGAAGCAAAGTAGGCATCCGAG
>JAESPE010000195.1 GCA_016756835.1 gamma proteobacterium endosymbiont of Lamellibrachia anaximandri
GCTTGCGAGGTTGTCGCGTAGTGCCAGTGACCGGGACGGCCGGGGCACAAACAGGCTGTCGAAGGCCGAGTCGATTTTGGGGACTGGGATGTCCCAAAATCTTTCACGAGGTCGAAGACTCACTTGCGGTGTGGACTTGATGACCTTCCGACCATTCGCCTCGGACGTTCGGGTCGTTTTGTCCTCCGGGGATATCTTCGACATAGCAACCGCAACCCCTGGCAATAGAACCTTTGCCGGGTTTATCTCAGATGAAACCATCAGTTCCATTACCTTCGAATCTCTTTCCGGCCGTTTTCTGAATATCGATAACTTCGCCTACTCCGCCCAAGTACCGGAACCACGAACCTATCTGCTGTTCGGATCGGCTATTTTTGTACTCGCTTTTTTTCGTCGCCGCTGGAAGCAGTTCGGCAAAGAAGATCACACAGACAAATAGGAGCGGTAGGATGACGAGTATAAATCCGATAAGAGATTATTCGACAATAATCAGGTGACGCTCAGCATCCGTTAACGGCACTTGTAACCGTATCACTTCCTTTTTCATCCCTGCCGGAAGCCCTGCAATCTCATCTTCCGGCACCATCCCCTTCATCGCAAGCAAGCGGCAACCGGGAGCACGCAGATGGCGGGTCAGTTCAACCATCCGGGGCAGGGCAGTAAAGGCCCTGGAGATCAAGGTGTCGAAAGGGTGATCTGGCTGGTAGGTTTCGACCCTGGCATGTACGGGAAGAACATTCACTATTCCCAACTCAAGCACGACCTGACGAACAAAACGGATTTTTTTGTTGTTACTGTCGAGCAATACGAAATGGGCATCTGGCCGTAGCAGCGCCAAAGGGATGCCGGGAAGGCCCGGACCCGTTCCCATATCTAAAATTTCTTCACCGTGAAGATAGGGAAGCACCGAAAGGCTGTCGAGCAAGTGTCGATCCACCATCTCCAACGGATCGCGCACAGCGGTTAGATTGTAAGCCTTGTTCCACTTTATAAGCAGGCCATGAAAGCGGAGTAAGTGCTCACGTACATCTGCCGGGATCGACAGTGGCATTCTTTCGAGGCCCAAATCAAGCCGTTCTCCCCATCGAGACTCCACTAAGTTCTTCATCACTTTGCCGAGACCTGTTTCAGATGAATCATCAACATCGAAATGGCCGCAGGGGTGACCCCGGGAATGCGTCCCGCCTGACCCAGGGTATCCGGCCGGTGGCGCTGGAACTTCTCCCTTATCTCCGCGGAGAGTCCCCGGACTTTCTCAAAATCAAAATCATCGGGCAGAGACATGGATTCATTTGCCCGTTGCCGTTCAATTTCATCCCGCTGCCGATCGATATAACCGGCATATTTGGCCTGAACTTCGATCTGCCCGGCCACCTGCCAATCCGACACACCCGGACCGATACCAGGCAGACTCATCAATCCGGCATAGCTTACTTCTGGCCGCACCAGCAGTTCCAGGACCCGCACCTCCCGAGCCAAAGGCGCACCCACCACCCGAGTTACCTCAGCCTCCGAAAGATCACTTGGTCGTACCCAGGTATCCCGCAGCCGTTGCTGCTCCCGTGCTATCGTCTCGCGCTTGTGATCAAAAGCGGCCCAGCGTTTTTCAGACACCAGGCCGAGTTCGCGCCCTGTTTCGGTTAACCGCAGGTCGGCATTGTCTTCCCGCAGCAACAACCGGTACTCCGCCCGGCTGGTGAACATACGGTAGGGTTCAGCTGTACCTTGGGTAACCAGGTCATCAACCATCACGCCGAGATAGGCTTCATCCCGGCGGGGAGACCAGGCCTCCTGTTCCCTGCTTAATCGCACCGCATTCAAACCTGCCAACAGACCCTGGGCCGCCGCCTCTTCATAGCCTGTGGTGCCATTGATCTGTCCGGCAAAAAAGAGCCCGGCCATATGCTGGGTCTGCAACGAAAACTTGAGGCCACGGGGATCGAAAAAGTCATACTCGATGGCATAACCCGGGCGGATGATGTGGGCCTGCGCAAATCCCTTCATAGAGCGCACAAGTTCATATTGCACATCAAAGGGCAGGCTGGTGGAAATGCCATTAGGATAGACCTCGTTGGTATCCAGGCCCTCAGGTTCGATGAAGATCTGATGGGAGTTCTTATCGGCAAAGCGGACAATCTTGTCTTCGATGGAGGGACAGTATCTCGGCCCAACCCCCTCGATCACACCGGTGTACATTGGCGAGCGGGACATGCCGCCACGGATGATGTCATGGGTCCGTTCGTTGGTATGAGTGATGTAACAACTGACCTGTCGCGGGTGTTCCTCCCGCTGCCCCAGAAAAGAGAAAACCGGTGTCGGCTCATCCCCCGGCTGCTCCTGCAGCACAGAATAATCTATGCTGCGCCCGTCGATGCGTGGCGGGGTGCCGGTTTTGAGGCGTTCCACCTTAAACGGCAACTCTCGAAGGCGGCGGGAGAGGGCATTGGACGGGGGATCACCGGCACGTCCCCCTTCATAGTTGGACAATCCGATGTGGATGCGGCCTCCAAGGAAGGTACCCACCGTCAACACCACTGCACGGGCACTGAACTTCAAACCCATCTGTGTCGTGACACCGGTGACCCTATCCCCCTCAACCAACAGATCATCCACTGCCTGTTGGAAGAGATCGAGATTGGGTTGATTCTCCAGGGCAAATCTCACTGCAGCCTTATAACGAACCCGATCCGCCTGCGCCCGGGTGGCTCGCACTGCGGGACCCTTGCGGGAGTTGAGAATGCGGAACTGGATACCACCGAGATCCGCTGCATGGGCCATGATGCCGCCCAGTGCGTCCACCTCTTTCACCAGATGGCCCTTACCGATGCCCCCGATGGCCGGGTTACAGCTCATCTGTCCAAGGGTCTCGATGTTGTGGGTCAGCAGCAGGGTTCGTGCACCCATACGCGCAGCAGCCAGCGCAGCCTCGGTGCCGGCATGGCCGCCCCCCACTACAATCACATCATAGGTGTCGGTGTAAAACATTAAACTCCGATGACTCTGTTATTTCAGTTCAATTGAAAAAGCCGGGGAATCCATCATGTGTCTTTTCACCGCACAGAGTTCCATCGCCCGGAGAATTCCCTTTTGATATTTTTCGGGAAAATCCGCCGGCAGTGTGAGTCTCAAAACAATATGGGAGAAGAGTTTCTTCTTCTCATCCCGTTCACAATCCATGTGCAGCGCCATGCCGTCAGTTGAGAGTTCCCGTATTTCACAAAAATTCCAGGCGAAGATGCCTGCACAGGTGGCGATGGAGGCAAGAAACAGATCGAAGGGTTCCGGTGCCGACGCACTACCCCCATATTTTTCTGATTGATCTGTGTGGATGACAAAATTCCCAACCTTGGCATCGATTCGCTTTCCTCCGGGAAAGCTGACTTCTATCGTATCCATTGTTACCTCCAATTCATCTAAATAAATCTTCTAAACGCACCACTGCCTCTCCTTAAACTGCGGGAAATCAGTGATTGAAATAGCGGGCCAAGGCCCCACCGCCAACACCAAGCAACAGTATCCGCTTTGGTATAGGCACAAACAGCATTGGTGCCAACATTCGCTGCCAGCCATGGAGAGCGAAGCGAAGGCTGGTAGTCCCCGGTAGCCGCGAGGCCGCACTGCTTACCCGGCGTGCCTTGCGCCAGAGGGGAAGCAAAGTA
>JAESPE010000196.1 GCA_016756835.1 gamma proteobacterium endosymbiont of Lamellibrachia anaximandri
CCGGGACGGCCGGGGCACAAACAGGCTGTCGAAGGCCGAGTCGATTTTGGGGACTGGGATGTCCCAAAATCTTTCACGAGGTCGAAGACTCACTTGATCTTCCACGCTCCAAGCCTTTTTATAGGGCCGTTCTGAGGTCAGGGCATCGAACACGTCGGTAATGGCCACAATGCGGCCTTCCAGTGGAATCTCTTCGCCCGCCAGACCATGCGGATATCCCGAGCCGTCCCATTTCTCATGATGTGACAAGGCGATGGTACGTGAGATATGCAGCAGAGAGTTGGGATCATCACCAATGATCTCAGCACCGAACTCGGTATGCCTCTTCATCAGTTCCCACTCATCGGCATCCAACTTCCCTGGCTTGAGAAGGATATGATCGGGAATACCAATCTTGCCGATATCGTGCATGGGGGCGGCATTGAACATCAGTTCGATCCAAGCATCGTTGCCACCATACGCCTCGGCGATGAGCCTTGAATAGTGACCCATGCGGATAACGTGCAGTCCAGTTTCATTGTCTTTGTATTCACCGGCACGACCCAAACGCCGGATAATTTCCAAACGTGTGTAGCTCAACTCCTTTGTATGCTCGTCGATCTGGCGCGCAAGTTCACGATTTTGATCGTAAAGCGCCAGGTGTGTACGCACCCGGGCCTCTACAATGTGAGGGCTTATAGGCTTGGTAATATAATCCACTGCTCCCAGCTCAAATCCGCGTTGTTCATTGGCGACATCGTCTTTGGCCGTCACAAAGATTACCGGGATGTTGGAAGTTGCCGGATCCACCTTTAGCCGACGACAGACTTCGTAGCCATCCATGCCGGGCATCATAATATCGAGCAGAATCATGTCTGGTTTGGGGTCAGAGCTGGCTATCTTTAATGCCTTTTCACCATTGAGCGCCGCCTTTATGTCGTATTTTGATCGCAACACGCCGACTAACACGTCGATGTTGTCCGGTGTATCATCCACGACCAGGAGCAATTGTTTCTCTGCATGCTCAATCATGAACCCTTCCTAAAGAAATAATTACTCATCTTATCCATATCCAGAGCCGTAAATCACCATTTAATCTTGAGTGTATCCGCCAATACCTCTATTGCCTCCAATGCTTCGTCAAAATCATAACCCTCGACCGCTCTGGCGAGCTTTTCCAGCTGATCCATATATGGTGTGTTTTTCAACGAGGAGGCAAGTTCTCCTATTATATCACCCGCGGCAACATCATCTTTAACGATAAGGGCATGCAGCTCACGCAGCAACCGTTCCGCTGCCGGCAGATCAAGTTCCCGACTCTCTCCTGAAATTCCTTCATCTCCGGAGGTTCCCCCGCTAGTGATAGCTGCTCCTGTTGTGTTGCCGCTTTGAGATAGCGTCGCGAAGGCTTCAAGTCCGGCAAGCACCGGCTGCAACTCAGCGGTAACCCTCTCCAGAAATGTTTCGACATTATCGTCACCCTCTTTACAGGCCATCTCCAGTGAATGGGCGGCGTCCTGAACGCCCAAGGCCCCGATGTTTCCAGCGACTCCCTTGAGTGTATGGGCAATACGTGTGGCCGTTTTCAAGTCCTGATCAGCCTGGGCAGTACGAAAATGTTGCTCGAAGTCCCGATGATTGTCCCAAAACATGAGCAGAAGCTTGCGGTACAGATGGACTTTTCCCTGAACGACTCCAAGACCGGCCCTGGTGTCGATTCCAAGCAGGCCGGGGAGCCTGTCATCTGCAATCGAGGTTTCTCCAGCCCCCCCCTTTCCTGCGATAACACCCGGCCCACTGGGTCTGATCCACTCCGCCAGGGTGTTGAACATTTTGTTGACATCAATCGGTTTGGCGATATGGTCATTCATGCCCGCATCCAGTGCCTTTTCCCGGTCCCCAACCATTGCATTGGCGGTCATGGCGATAACGGGCAGATCTTTGAAACGATCATGCTCGCGAATTCTGCGACAGGCACTGTAACCATCCATCACCGGCATCTGGCAGTCCATCAGCACACCGTCGAAAGAGGCCTTCTCCAGCATATCCAACGCCTCGACTCCATTACATGCCACCTCCACACTGAGACCATTATTGACGAGCAGTTCCACTGCCAGTTCCCGGTTGATCTCATTATCCTCCACCAACAGCACCCTGGCGCCGCGCAGGCAGGCAATAGCATTGCCGACCCTTTCCTGAAGTTCTGTGATAATCGGCCGGCGCTGAAAGGGTTGATCCTGTTGTTTCTCAAAACGGACGATGAAGTGGAAGGCGCTTCCAACGCCGTATTCGCTCTCTACCCAGATCCGGCCACCCATCATCTCGATCAGTTTTTTGGTGATTGCCAGACCAAGGCCGGTCCCGCCATACTTGCGGGTGGTGGAGCTGTCAGCCTGGCTGAAGGGCTGAAACAACCCGGCCTGTTGTTCCTGTGTCATGCCGATGCCGGTGTCACGCACCAAAAAGTGCAGCAAAACCGTGTTATCGTTTTCTTCATTCAGCTCCACGCTAACCAGGAGTTCCCCCCCCGATTCGGTGAACTTCATCGCGTTGTTACCCAGGTTGGCCAGAATCTGCCCAAGGCGCAGTGGATCTCCGACAAGTGCTGTGGGCACATCGGATCCCGACTGGAACATCAGTTCCACTCCCTTCTCCCGGGCTTTCTGTCCTACCAGGTTGGAGAGGTTCATCAGCACATCCTCGAGGCGAAAGTCGGTTTTCTCCATGTCCAGCTTATTGGCCTCAATCTTGGAGAAATCGAGGATATCATTGATTACGCTGAGCAAGCTTTCGGCGGATCTTTGGACCTTTTCGATGTAATTGTGCTGCTTGTCGTCGAGTTTCGTTTGCAGCGCAAGATGCGACATACCAATGATGGCGTTCATTGGTGTGCGAATTTCGTGGCTCATGACCGCCAGAAATACAGACTTAGCACGATTTGCTTCTTCAGCCTTGGCTTGGGATCGTTCCAGTTCTTCGGCAATACGAGCAAGGTTCCTGGTCTGCTCTTCCAGCATGGTTTTCGAATAATTTTGCTCTATCAAAGACTGTTTTTGATCTGATATATCCTGCACAACGCACAGCATGCGCACCGCATTACCTTCAGCATCCCGTTTCACATCGCCACTCTCGTACAGCCAGTGGACCGTTTCATCAGGCCAGACGACACGATGTTCTACGTTATAGGCCACCCCCCTTTCTATACAGTCGGTGATTGCCCGCTGGACTCTTTCACGGTCACCGGGGTGGACTGCCGCTAAAAAGTTCTCGTTGGAAGCTTCAAGAGAACCTTTTTCGTAACCGAGTAACGGCGCAATCTTATCCGACCAATAGATGCTACCGGTTGAGATTTCCCAATCCCAAGTCCCGATATTTGCAAAAGAGAGACTGGACTGGAAGCGCTCTTCGCTCTTTCGCAATAACGCCTCGTTCCTACGCCGATCAGTAATGTTACTGATAACGGCCATGACATAGGTGTTGCCTTCAAACGCGAGATGGCTTGCCCTGATCTCAGCCGGGAAAGCATCGCCGCCGGAGATGTTGATGCTACTTTCGAATACCCAAGTGAGTCTTCGACCTCGTGAAAGATTTTGGGACATCCCAGTCCCCAAAATCGACTCGGCCTTCGACAGCCTGTTTGTGCCCCGGCCGTCCCGGTCACTGGCACTACGC
>JAESPE010000197.1 GCA_016756835.1 gamma proteobacterium endosymbiont of Lamellibrachia anaximandri
ATTTCGGACCTACCATGCTGCTGAAATTGCTTTATATCACGCGCTTGGGGCGTTACCCGTACCGGAAACTACCCACGAATTTTTCTGAGGAGGCTAATAATCTAGGGGAAGCTGATCAGTTATTTACTATTCTGCAAGCTAAATACGCCGAACTGCCTGAATTAGAACTTCCTAAATCGAATCGGCTTCATTCAACCGGGCAACTCCCTGAAAAACTGGCAGAAGGTATTCAACGTGATTATCGCAACGCCTGCGATCAGTTCGAAGAATGTCATTCTCGGATTGTTAATAGTATGCGCGCCAAGCAGATAGATGCACTCCGACTGAAAGCTAATCTTTGCGCCCAACTGGAGGCCTTGGGAGAATCGCTCTCAGAAGAACAACTTCAGGAAATTTCGCAACAATGGGATTCCATAGACCTTCATGACTCAGTATTGTCCAGCCGTATAGAGAAGCGTCGAAATTCAGCTCAGACTGTTATTGATCGAGTTGCAATCGGGGCTGAACGCAGGCTGCTTTGTATTCAGTTGGAAATAGCGATGGGTAAGGAAAGCCCTGCTGATGATAAAGCGATACGCATGCAATACCAGCTTGAACAGATGAATAAATCCGGACTGGGCCAGCAAACAGTTAATAGCACCGAACAGTTAGATCATATGGAACTAGACTGGCTATGTATGCCAGGTGCGGAACCAAAACAGCAAAAAGAATTAGACGAACGTTTCCAGCGAGTACTTTGTATTGCTGATAGTCCGCCTTGATGCCGTCTATCAGATTCGAAAGTGAATCGTCTATTTCGGTGACTCCCCACGAAAGAAATCGGGAAAATCCGGATTCCGCCAATCGGGCGCTGCCAGCCGTCCCGACGGTGGTTTCAGTCGTGACGTGTAGTCCATGATGGCCGAGATATTGCGGTCTGTGAATCCCTGAATCTGCTCCACCATCTTCTTATCGGCGTTACGCCGTTTCCCCGTTCGAATCCATTCGAACTGGCGTACAAGATAGTTGTAATGCTGTCCCTGGATCAGGGGCATGTAGTCTTTTTTAGTTCCCTCCCCATTTCCTCCATGACAATCTATGCAGTTCTCTTCATACAGCCTCTTGCCGTGCTCCAGGTCCGTCCCGGGGCCAAGGCCGTTATCGCGCGTCATCGGCTGGCCTGCCAGATAGGCCGCCACGTCGGCGAACTCCTGCGGCTGCAGGTTCTCTAGAATAGTGAAGGGAAACATGGTGGGGGTGTCCCTGTTGCGGGCCAAAATATCCGCGAGCTGCTTGATGATTACCGTAGAATGTTGTCCGGCTATCTGAGGATAATATCCATCCTCAGTGCCCCAGCCTTCCGGCATATGGCAGACTGCACATATCCGGTAGACTTCTCGCCCGTTGTAGATATCCGGAGTCAGGTGTATGGCCTCTTCGATCTGTCTCATGGCCTGATTGATACCCTGTTCCGCGGCAGGCTGGCCTATCATCAGCAGACAGGTAAGCGTTATAACCAAGATATGTCGTACCATCCTCATCACCTGGGAGATTGCATTTTTATTTGAGTATAGGAAACATTACCTGCATATTCCTTTAAACTTGGTCAAAAATCGCTGCTTTTGGCCAGGGGTACCGTTAATTACCGCATTCTGCGAAGGACAGCTATCGACCAGAATGCGACATTCAGTTATCTGTAAAAATGAGATTTTCTGATTATCTTTTAGTTAGACAGTCTAACGGCTGTATTTCTCTCCAACAGGAGGAAGTGTCTTGCTTACTCGTGTCTCCTTTGTTTTTATTCCACGCCGCCATGAATGAAAACGCTCGCTCCAGCGCAATAGACCTGCGGGTGCGTGGGCACGTTTCCAGTTTCCGGCAACATACTTGTTGGCTTCAGCCAGGGTTGGGTAGATGTGGATAGTGTCCAGGATCTTGTTGAGGCCAATGCCATGGCGCATGGCCACCACATACTCGGCTAGCAGGTCTCCTGCGTGCTCGCCTACGATGGTGACGCCGAGGATCTTGTCCTTCTTTGGTACCGTGAGTACCTTGATCATGCCGTGTGCCTCCCCGTCAGTAATGGCTCGGTCGAGATCGTCGATCCCATATACTGTCACTTCGTAGGGAATATTGCGCTCCTTTGCTTCGAGCTCATTTAAACCTACCCGTGCAACTTCCGGGTCGACGAAGGTGGCCCAGGGGATAACCGAGTAGTCTGCCTGAAACTTTTTGAAGGGATCGAACAGGGCATTGACTGCCACGTACCATGCCTGGTGAGCAGCGGTGTGGGTGAATTGAAAGGGGCCAGCCACGTCGCCTGCGGCGTAGATGTTCGGGTAGATCGTTTGCAGGAACTTATTGGTTTCAATGGTGCGACCAGCGGGGATTTCCAACTCTTCCAAGCCGAAGCCCTTCAGGTTGGCCGCACGGCCTACCGCCACCAACACAGCATCGAAGGGGATGCGCACTTCCACTCCTCCATTTTGCAGGTCTTCTACGACCAGGACTCTCTCGCCGTTTTCCATCAGGAACTGTTTTGCCTGGTGTTCCAGCAGCACTTTGATGCCCTCGGAACGGAAGCGCTGGATGACCATCTCCGACACCTCCGGGTCTTCGCGGATCAGAAGCCGGGGCCGTCTTTCCACCTGGGTGACTTGTGAACCCAGGCGGGAGAAAGTCTGCGCCATCTCCGATCCAATAGGGCCTCCACCCAGGACCAGCAGACGTCGCGGGCGTTCTCGCAGATCCCAGATATTGTCGGAGGTGAGATAGCCAATCTCCGCAAGTCCCGGAATCGGCGGCACAAAGGGCCTGGCTCCGGTGGCGATGACGATGTTGCGGGTTGTAAGGGTTTGCATGCTCTCTGCCGTTTTGATTTCTACTGTCCAGGGTGAGGTGATCTTCGCCTCGCCCTGAATCACATCCACGCCGAGTTCGGTATACCGATCCACTGAGTCGTGGGGTTCGACTCTCTTTATCACACGTTGAACCCGCTCCATTACTTCGGCAAAGTCGAAGTCAGCATGGGCCTCACGGATACCAAACTCTTTGGAGCGAGATATGTGAGAGAGTAGTTTGGCCGAGCGGATCAGCGCCTTGGAGGGCACACACCCGGTGTTCAGGCAGTCACCACCCATCTTATGTTTTTCGACCAGTGTGACCTTTGCCTTTATCGCAGCCGCGATATAGGCAGTCACCAGCCCGGCTGATCCCGCCCCAATCACCACCAGGTTACGTTCGAATGTGGAAGGCTTCTGCCATTTAGCATAAATTTTTCGGTTCTTTACCCACTCCACAGCTTTTCTGACGGCCAGCAGGGAAATGCCAAGCAAGAAGAGAGAGACAAGAATAACGGGTGAAAGGATGCCAGTCAGAGACTCTATGACGAAAAAGGCGCCGATGAGGGCGAGGATCGCAAAGGCGAGTAACGTGCGGGACGTGATTTCCACTTTTCTTTCTCCATGTGTGCCAGGTAAATTGTGGTTCCTCTTAGTCGTCGATCAGGAAAAATGCTTACGCTGCCAGCCATGGAGAGCGAAGCGAAGGCTGGTAGTCCCCGGTAGCCGCGAGGCCGCACTGCTTACCCGGCGTGCCTTGCGCCAGAGGGGAAGCAAAGTAGGCATCCGAG
>JAESPE010000198.1 GCA_016756835.1 gamma proteobacterium endosymbiont of Lamellibrachia anaximandri
GATCTCTACTATGCTGGCGGTCATGAGAAACTCCTGATGTTGTTTCTCGTAATGATCGCCTAGTTCATTGCATTTAAACAGGTTTTAATGCGGTGGCCCTGACCTCACGATATGCGAGGCTGGGTTCAAAATTTTCACGTGTATAATAGAGGGGCATCATCAGCCCCCAAACCACACCGATGACCAGAAGAAGCCGTAGCGGCGTAGTGCCGTAACCAAGCAAGAGTGCAAAAGGCAGGTGCAGAAAAACCCCTCGCAGAGACTCCAGGGGCAGACGAAAAAACCACCATTTACTGCGCCAGGCATCCCGCCACACTTGACGGCGCCCGCGCCGCTGAGCAGCACGGTAGATTGCATTGGCTTCGCTCTCATGCCCAGCATTTCGAACGGACTGTTCCGACCTCACATAGGTATCGCGCCTGAACATGGGATCGCAGGAGAGCAGCGTCTGAAACTTGTCCGTCTGCTCATAGTTTCGAATATCCCAGGCACGCACCGAGAGATCCTGCAGATGTAGTGGACGGGGAAAACGCTCTGTTCTTTCACCGAAAAGACGCTGCCACCGTTTATATTCTATCCTCCGCGCCTCTATCCTTAATTCGCCAAGCTCGGCCGATGTCAAACGCAGGCCAATTCTATCGATATCACACTCTTTGAATGTTTCAGCATCAAAACTATTGTATGAAATCACGAACCGAAACGCTTTCAGATACCTGAAGTCGGCCGCGCCTGGGATGTTTACACTGTCCGTAACATTAAACTCATCATTGATGGCAAAGAGTTCAACTTCACCTTGTGCCTGTAGCCCTCTCGCCACCACACAGCCGACCTTGACTCCATCAAGAAGTTCGTTTGCATACTCAGCATCCGGTCGTTCCGAGATAAGATCCAGGCCCGTTAGATCGATGTCGTTATCACAACGAACCATAGTCAGGTCAAGATTTGCAGCTGTCGCACGACGGAATTTCACATAACTCTTTGGCAGGCGATCCCGCACGATTTTGGGCGTTTTATACGAGGAAAGCAGTGTTGTCCGCGAACGAAAGGCGATATCACCTGCAATGTGGCTATCGTTTAACCTGATCACTCCGGCTACTGTAACATTGACAAAATCGCATTCACCACGGATGTTCGATTGGCATATTTCAAGATGCCCTCCAACAAATGCACCTTCGGTAAGAAAATCAATCGAATGATTTAAGCCGCCAGCACTATTGTTATACTGTAAGGTGCTGCGCCAGAGCAGAATGTCGCCTTCAATATCGGTGCCATTGATAAAGAGCCCTGGAGCACCTTTAGTATTATCCCCACCGGTTACAACAAGCAACGGCATTCGCACATCGCCATGTATTCGCGCATTTATCAGCACCAAACCGCCGAGAATACAGGGACCGGTATCAGCAGGGGTGGGGTATTCGAATATTCCTAGGACAATAGTCCCTGATTCCAACGAAAGCAGGTTTAGCAGACCATCAACACGCGTACTCTCTATCTCTAAATGCCCGGATATTTTTGCCGCAGCAAAATTTAGCGTTCCACTGACCACAGTATGTGCGGCCACACTGATACCATCATCCGTCTGTTTCATGAAAGGCTTTATAAATACGGTACTCTCGAAAACAGAACCCCAGCAGGATAAGTTACCAAGAACTTGCAACCCGGCTATATTGACCGTTCCTTTAACCCGAATATTGGTTGCGCTGACACTTCCTCTGACCAGGGACTCTCGATAAGCTCCGTTCTTACGATAAAGTGATCCATGTTGCGCCCAACAGCCAAAATTAAAATCCCCGCCAATCCTTGCATTATCGAGAGTAACAGCATTTATATTCTTGGGATTCGGCGAGTTGATTTCACATCCACGAATGCTCGCATTCCGCTTTACCTGAAGGCCCTTTGCCAGAACCATACCGTGGACCGTAGTACGATCCAAAACAAAATTCCCTTCAACCTGCAGTCCATTCAGATTAAGCGAAACTGCATCCAAAAGACGTGTTCCCCACAAAGAGGGCATATCCAAAACATCCACATCATCGAGAATAAAGTCCCCAACAACCCTGACATTCCGAAAAGCAACTGTTTTTGAAAATGTACAACCGGAGAAGTCGGCACCCCCTTCAAACTTCGTGCCGGTGAAGTCGACTTCTCCCTCAAAGCAGGTATACAACGCCCGCATTGGAAAAGTTACACTTTCTCCACGAAACTGGACGGCACCGCGTACACGCTTATGTTCAATCTCAGCCATATCGCCCCGCTTTAACGCTGCGACAAACATATCCGCATCGATAATCTCGTTCGAAACAAGCATGGATTCAGTCATTTTCGTCTCAAATAGTATTCTGGTTATGGCAACACAAAATCGCGAGGGAGACGCAAAAGAAAATGCGTCTTGGTGGTAAAGAGTTCCGGTACCATACCCAAACGGCCCATCACCGGCGTATCATCATCCATAGCGACACTCCCATCAGGGTAGACATGAAAACACGCATGAAAAAAGGTATCTGAATAGGTTAGAAAGGCATCTGCAACCATAAAGTCCTTGCCGGGGTCACTGGCCGGCCAGATCCGAATCGGTCTTATCGTATCCGACAGCACATCGCGCTGATCTTTTGAGTGACAGCGCCACTTGGCATCGTCTATCGACTCTACAATATGAAACAGGCCTTCATCACCATGCACCATGTCGCAAAAGAAATCGAGATACTCCGTAGCAGTTGTGCTGTTCAGATTAAGTTTGTAGGCAGCGTTTAGCTTGTGAAGCGTGGCCGACTTACCATTGAGTGGTACAAGGCGGTCGACACCTGCAGGTACTTCAGAATCTGCGACTGCAAAAAGCATCTCGGTTCGCCGTGGATAGCCTCCCCGCCGGTCTATTATTTCGTAGTGACTGTGTCCGTTATAGAATGAGAGTGTCTTGCGTAAAACACGCAATTCATCCCCTATATCTTCAGTCCAGGGCAACTGCATCCAAGCATCGGGAATGTGATAATCGAGACAGCGCTCGTTTATATATGAAAAAAGTTCTCTGGCTTCGTCCCTTAAGGCATCATCTTCAGATGGCCAAATCTCAATCCAGGGGTGCTCAGAACAACGTTGCTCAAAATTCCTCAATGATTCATGCAGAACCTCTTCTACATCTGCTTCAATATCCGGTGGACGCCAACTTTCCAGGCGTTTCAAAGCACGTTGAGATTCCTTATTGTTTTCAGATCGGCGTTCAGGAGATGGAATATCAAGAAGATGAAGCACAGAGGCACACCAAGGCTGTTCCAAACCAACAACTGTAGCTGCTGTTTTCGGTTGTGGAAAAACGCAATCTTCCATGAGCAATTTATACTCGACATTTGGAAGAAAACCTTTTTTATAACCCAAGGATACCTGGTATAACGCTTCTCTCTCACGATCCAGAACTACTGGCCAGGGCCACCGCATTAAAATCAGCTTGAAAACACCACCTTAGTGCGGTAACGGTCATTCCACGCAGCTTTTCTCTTTTTCTTAGCGAGACTGAGTGAAGAGGACTCCTGCTGAAACAAGTTC
>JAESPE010000199.1 GCA_016756835.1 gamma proteobacterium endosymbiont of Lamellibrachia anaximandri
GTGCCAGTGACCGGGACGGCCGGGGCACAAACAGGCTGTCGAAGGCCGAGTCGATTTTGGGGACTGGGATGTCCCAAAATCTTTCACGAGGTCGAAGACTCACTTGGACCATGGCATTAAAACCCATGTTCAAAGTATTCAATTCATTAATTCCACTGGTCTGTAGTCGCTGATGATAATCACCTTTAGCAACATGGTCGATAGCATCACAGGCCTGCAGGATCGGTTTTATTGTTTTATTGCTGAGGTAGAGTATAAACCACACAAAGAAGAGGATGCCGAGCAGTGTCACAACAAGGGTCTTGAGTAAAATATTCCAGATCGGTTGCGTGATACTGGAGGCCAGTACTTCAGAAACCAGTGTCCAGTTTAATGAAGGAATGGTTGTGATTGTTCCAAAAACAGGTTCATTGATAACGCCAGTGTAGATAGTGTCTGTCGGCCATTCTTTATTAATCAACCCTGATCGAGAAATGGCTAGGTGTGTTATCAGATCCCCCGGCTTAAATTGACTTCCTGGAATTTCAGTTACCAAAGACCCGCGGCGATCAATAATGTAATCTCGAGTCTTCACCGCCCCAATGCCATGGTCGCTTTGTTCGCTAGATGGCCAAATTTTGTTCGCATAAATCAGTGCAATCAGTACCGCTTTTGCCGGCTTTCCGATGGGAACAGCCATACTGAAAACAATGGCGTTTTCATGTGTCCTTGGGGAGCCAATATAGTCTCTGCCTATTGAGGGAATAACAATTTCAGGATAGCTATCATAAGCATTGTCAAACTGCCAGTGTGTCTTTGACAATTGTAATTCTTCATCTGATGCCAACCTGTCTCCCATAATTCCAATACCCGGGTCGACAACAGTGATGACATCGCCCTGCGTGGATAAAATCATGACCTCATGAATGGCCTGTTCTCGTTCAACAATGAACGACAATAGGCTATTCATGCCTCTTAGGGCATCTGGATCTTCTGCATGATCAAGCAGAGTAGAAAGGTGATCACTCTTGTTTCTGAGTAGCGTTTTAAAGCGTTGCAGCTCTGATTCGATTCGACTGCGCAACAACTCATTAGCATGGCGTTCTGATGCCAGCGCACTGTTTAATCCATCTTGATAGATTTGCTGACCATACCAGATTGCCGCGACTGTGACTGGCACAATACCAGCGAAAAGAATCAATGCTGTCCATGCTTGCTTAAGAGAGATTTTAAGTCTCATGAAAGGGTTATTTTCCTCGCATATGCTGCTCTGCTTGTTTAACGAAACTCATATCAAAATAGCGACTGACAAGGTCATCAGGTACCTTTGGCCAGAGTTTCATGTCTACCAGTTTTTCTGCCATAGAGGTCATGTCGGTCTCATTTGCCACCATATTTGTGTAGGTGATCCAGTCTGATGGCATCGTCAGGACTTGCTCGAAAGCTGCAGCGCTCGAGCCAGTGTAGTCTTCGCCCATAACAGCTGCTTCATATGGGTTATTTTCAATAAACTCTCCACCTCGTACCAATTGATTAATCAATTCCTGTAGTTTTTCTGGATGGAGCTGAATAAATTTATCCGATGCAAGAAAGACATGATCCATATGATCTTTCCAGATCTTTGGAGAAATGGCTGCCATCCAGCCAATACCCAGACTAATTGATTTATTGCCCTCGGGTTCCCCGACCACAAAGCCATCAATCTCACCGTTACGCAGAGAATTAATCATATCTCTTGGCGGCATACCCAGTACTGTGACATTTTCTTTTGGGATGCCGTGCTGTTTTAACACCAGTGTAACAGCACATGATGTTGGGAATAGACATGGGGTACAGAAATGATGGCTTTCTGGCTTTTTAGATCATCAATGGATTTTATTTTTTCGGACAGCACAAACCCATTGCCATTACGATCAGCCATCAGCACGATCTTGCCGGGGAATCCATCGTGAATCAGATTCATGGCCAAGGGAGAAAGAATAAATGTGCCCGCAAGTTTGCCTGACTTCATATCGGCAATCACATCATTCCAGTCGTGATTTTGAACGGTTAGTAACTGGAAGGTTTTGAGTTGATTTTGGTATTTTTTCTCGACAATCGCCAGCGGTAGATGCCCTCCACAGATTAATCTACCGATATTCACCACATCCAGGCCACTTTGGGGTTGTTGATTGGATAAGCCATCTGAAGGTGAATCGCAAGCGGATAAGCCAATTAGGAAAGTTATGGCAAAAAGAGAAAAAGTAACCGTTCTAAAAAGATGGGAATAAGTAGATTTATACATCAGCGGAACACCTAACCCTATTGAAATAGGTTTTTTACGTCAATTATCGTCTTATAGACTGTATTTTCTAGAATGTCACATACTATCCTTAACTTGATCAACCGGCCTACGGCGACTGGGTGGAAGATGAAGTACTCAAGGCCGTTCCCCACCGCCAATCGATTAAATCTGCTTCTGTCGAGAAAGCAAACCCCTATCCCTTGCCCTCAATCCTCGCCATATGATAATTGGGCACGGCCATCCTGCTGACATGGTCAAGGTACCTCAATTTCGTCACCTCAAATGCTACGATAGCTGGCATCGCCACAATATCAGCGCGTCTTTACCCCGTTGGAGAGCGCCAACACCACATTGGTCATGATTGCCATCAGCAAGCCGCTGAGCAGCCAGCCAGAAGCCAAATGTAACCCAGGGAGTTGAATTCCGGGCTCGGTGCACATCGATATGGGCAGTCGGGTAGCCGATCGTTCAGTGGTAGAATAAGTGGAAACGATCGTCTGACTGGACTCACTTCCCGATGGCGCGTCAACTGGTGTTTTTTCAGGATTTGCTGTACCTGAGACCGCTGACGCGGCAGAGTGGATACTATCGGACGGGAAGGGCATGACGGTCCATCATGCGTCACCTGCTGTTACTCGTTCCTCTTGTGTGGAGGATACGTCCCTATATAAGCTAACTTGAAGTGATGGAGGAGATGATGCCGGCCTATTCGATCGTAGCCGTTACCGTGAGAGATCCGCAATTGTTTCAGCAATATGTCGATGGTCACATGGACACACTGGCGAAATTTGGTGGGCGGTTCCTGGTCGCCGGTAATGAGTTCGAGATCATCGAAGGGGCTTGGCCTGGCCAGATCGTCGTTGTTCACGAGTGGCCTGATCGCGCGGCCTTCCATGCCTGGTACGCTTCCGATGAATACCGTCCCTGGAAAGCAATGCGGTTAGCCGCAGCCTCGGCAAACGTGGTCTTAATCGACGGTTTGCCGGCAGAATCGGGGAAAGTTACCGACTGATTCAGCATTAAAGAAAATCGCATATGGAAAAATCGAACACGACCCGGCGAACGGCACAGGAAACAACCCTGGAGGGGGAAATAGACCGGTTGCGCGAGCAGCTGGCTGCGTTGCAGGCCGAGCATGATGTAATGGCCTTCATTCGCTGCCAGCCATGGAGAGCGAAGCGAAGGCTGGTAGTCCCCGGTAGCCGCGAGGCCGCACTGCTTACCCGGCGTGCCTTGCGCCAGAGGGGAAGCAAAGTAGGCATCCGAGTG
>JAESPE010000002.1:0-15000 GCA_016756835.1 gamma proteobacterium endosymbiont of Lamellibrachia anaximandri
AGTGCCAGTGACCGGGACGGCCGGGGCACAAACAGGCTGTCGAAGGCCGAGTCGATTTTGGGGACTGGGATGTCCCAAAATCTTTCACGAGGTCGAAGACTCACTTGAAGATCTGCAATTTTTTTCCGGAGCCCTGCAACTTTTGTTTTAAAGTCTTTGGCCGGACCTTTGATTGGTGCTTTATTCATTTGTCATTTTTCCTCTGTTATCGAGTGAAGTATTGCTGGGAATGACCAGGTGCATTCTCCGCTGCAACCGATGGTCTACTCGCTACGATAGACAGATCTTCCCGCCACCCCTGATAACGAGCCCACCGTTCACATCGGCTTGCTGTTGCCATCAGGTCGTGAAATTCTTCCCGGCGATTTTCAAGCTCCTGAAAGATGCAGTCGACTTCCGCTTGATTCCTTCTTATTTCCGCCACATATTGAGGGGCAGGCTCTCGAACAACACCACCTCTATGCACATAGCGTTCAGAAATCTGCTTGGCTTTTAAAAGATCGCTTCTGGCTTCACGATGCCGCTCACTGAGGTCAGTAAGCACAACACCTGCCTGTTTCCGTCGCTCCATTAGTGAAAGCAACTTGTCCACATCGAATGAAAACTGTTTATTTGCCATGGGCATTGATTCCTAAGTTGTGATCTTAGATACAGGATCATCCATTCTTCGGGACATGAACACCCACCCTCCATGTCCCTAGTGAACAAATTCTTCTCAACTGCTTACTACTGCCCGGCACCCCCACCCCGACCCTGAAAACCTCGTACAACTTCAGTTTGACCAAATCGGTTACATGCTCAGGTGGCGACTCCAAGTGCTTCCAGCGGGGCCATACTCGTGTTTCAAAGGCTTGTATTTTGTTGGCAAGTTCACTCACTGATCCCCCGCAAAGGAGGCAAGCCTGTCGGATCAGCTCATCCCGTTGCCCGGTCAAATACATCGTTTTCGACTTCCTCCCGCGACCACCAGCCAACCCGAGCGCTTCATCCAAGGAAACACCAGTATCCAGGTACTCGCGAACACCATGGCTAATCCAGTCTTTAACCAGATCAGGCGGAAGTCTGTCGTTAGCCACTGCATCTGCCAGCGTGAGGAGATACACGGCAGAATCAGGGTTTGCATTATTGTTGCGACAGCTAGACATAGGAATTACCTATAGACGAACCGAAACTTATTTACTAACACTATGACTAGATCGGAACCGGGCATCGAATAACCCGCAGTGACAGGGACGAAAGAAGGAACCAATTTAATTTTCATTGCCATTGACCTCAAATCCAGCAATGAAATCAATCAATGCCTGATCGATCAGCTTATTCTGCCCCAGCAAGGCGAGAGCATGCTGTGGTCCCATGTTCCCTACTAAGCCCCAGTCCATAGGTTCATCTACGCCATCTCTTAGCACCACAGAATAAACCACCGCAGTAATACTTCCTGCTTCAGCTTGGGCTAATAAAAATTTCAGATCGCCAATTATTTCTTGCTGCTCACCTGTTTTCATTTACTTTGCCGTCCTGATTGCATAATCGATGGCTTTCTCTATTTCTCCAGGCCAATGCTTCTCTGCTGATCTACTAGCGACAGTATGAAACTCGAATATTGACCGGTAATTAGGTGCACTCTTTGTGTATATGAGTACTGAACGGACACGGCGACCTCTGCGCTCCCAAATACCATGAGTTCCTTTAATCTTCCCAGAGAAATAACTGGTCCCCCGACCACGCGGGGTATTCTGGTAGGGGTCGTTCTGCGCTCTGACGTTGGATAGTATTTTGTTTATCTGTCCTTTTGATACGTTGCCAAACTTGTTTCTTCTAACTCCCTTCCCTGGAACTATGTAGGAGTTAGTTGGCAGCAGCCCGCTTCTTCTAAGGTGCATTTCGGATCGCTTTAACGGTCTTACTCCACCGAAAATATTGGGTGATAGCCATTTGATAGGCGGTATGCCCTTGAACGCCTCGTCTGCAATATGTACATCAGCGCTCAGGTTTGCCTTTGTGGATTTTTTATAGCGGATTGAATTCAACGTATACCTTGTTGGGTTGTCGAATACCCGCTTCATTTCTTGTTGCACATCTTCGCGCACTTTGAATACTGTTTTATTCATAGCAACAGAAGTGGCAAATCGACTCTGCTTCTCCAGATTCTTCAGATAATCGCTTACCAGCTTAACGCCCCTGGTGGTCACTTTTACGTTAATCATTTTCCTCTCCTGATATTGATGATTGATGCGATCACACCGCTTTCTTTGATTTCTTACTCACTCTAGGCTGAAGCCACCGCTGTTCCGGATTACAAAACCTACAACTAGAAATTGTTTGTCCGGCCATGAATGGAGGAACACTTATGATTCCACAGCGACGACACGTAGCCTCACCAGTCCACCGCTCTGGCGGGGTTCCCTCACTAGCCTGCTGACCTTCTCTCAACGACAAGGCAAAGGCTTCAATCACCTCTGTATTGCCCTTAATCTCCTGCCATTCATCCGGATGTGCTGCTGCTTCCAGCTCAGCCAGCATGTACCCATGAAGGTCACCGCCCTGTGAAATAGCAGAAGTAGCAGGAATAGCAGGTATACCGCTGTTCTGTTTACTGGTGAATTTGGCTAGTTTCGATCTCATTTCAATAAATAAATAATGTTTAAAACCTTCTTTATAGACAGACCGCTATTCCTGCTATTCCTGCTATTCCTGCTACTTTTCACGGCATCAATCGAGAGGCATTGATCTATCAAGCCCTACAGCCCCGCGAAAAATAGCAGGCCATTGCTACTGACTGCTATTTTTCGTTTTGTCACTTGAGCAGCCATGGATTAACCTGCAGCAACTTACGGCGACCATCCTTTATGGAGCGGATATGGAAGACATCTTCAGCAGCCAGTTCGATCAATGCCGCATCTCTTCGCGCCTTATCTTTACGGAATCGGTAGGGGCCATATCTGAGAATGTCAGCTACTGGCATACAGCCACGTTCATCCAGCATTGGTGACCCATCACTACGGGTAAGGGAGGGCGCCTGCTTAGTCAGCCACTGGCTGAGCAGTTCAGCATCTTGCAGCTCTTGTGGTTTGTCGGCCTCGAAGAAGATCCGCGACGCTTCCATGAGATGCCAGGAGGCAACAGCCACACCGGCCTTCATGTAATCGGCGGTAATCTGTCCACCCGGCCCTTCACCCCAAATCTGGAAGACGCAGGCTATTCGTGCAGCGTTTTCGGCGCTCTTACTCCCAACATCCCTCACATGCGACAATTCACCGTAAACACCCATCTCACTTTCCACTGCATCGTGATAATCACGCCAGACAGTCAGTGCACCAGGCGACAGCATCATCACTGGGGGCTCCAGCTCAAAACGATCATTTACCGGGAGAGGTAATTCCAGTAACACCCGCGCTCTTTCATTGAACCGAGAAAGCGCAGGCATATCGGCCGGCGGCGGAGTATAGAGGCGTGTTCCCATGGTCGATTCTGGATAAGCCAACAATGTCCGAGCCAGGAAACCAACACCCCGCCCACCTTTATCCGTGATCTTCTGGAACAGTTCAGGCTGAATCATGAGGGACAATGAAAACCGCCTACCTATCACATCAGCCGCCTTTGCCTGTTTGCGGACCTGAACGATGTCATCACCATCCCAAAGCATATTTAGGACTGCCTGGAATGCAAGTGCAGCCTCTTCCTTCATGCCATGACCACCCAGCACGATTCCACCTTCCGCACTGCTCATCATCGCGAAGGGCCAGCCCTTCGCCAGGTAATAAATCAACGCCTCAGTAGTAACATCCGCAAAGTAAAGATGCGGCAGTGGGAAAGTTTGCAACTTGATGTCCTGCTCTTCCAGATCCATCAACCTTTCCTCTAATACCTTGCGCTCTGCTTCTGATTCCGCTCCACCTTTTGCTTCCACTGCACCTATCTTTTTTATCACGCTCTGGCGCCGTTCATTGAGAGCTTGCTGCATTGCCTTAGATTTACGGTAATCTGGAAGCCTTTTCTCTCGCTGCTTTGCCATCCACTCTTTTATTACCTTTGAAAAAAGCCCATCCAGTTGAGTTTTTCTTTCACCACTGAGCGCCTGGATGAGCACATAAATTGAGCAAGATCCGATTAACCGCTCATCCCGCCCAACATCAGCCAGTGCTTGGGCAAGCAAGGACATTTGCCCAAGTGCAGCACAACCGATCATATCTATAGGGGATTTAATGTATTGCTGGACCTCAATGGCTGCAGCCTGAGCAATATCCGGAAATACCTCGATGGGATATGGTTCTCGGCCAGGTGCCGGCGCTACATCACCAGGGACCGGTAGATCTTCCCAGCCACTCCGCTCTTCCAAGAGAAGACTTTCAGACTTCTTGATAGTGGCCCTATCAGAATCACTCCATACCCGATCACGGCCTGCTGTTACATCTGCTTCTGCTATCTGGGAGACGCGCTTGGCGTGATTGACTTCTTCTGCTTTTGCCCGTTTTTTTGCCTTTGCTTTTGCTGCAGGAGTCGCCTCTGGCAGTAGACCACGTTCACGTAACTCTGTACCGACCCTTTCTTGAGAGCACCCGGCATGGCAGTGCCATAGAAGCCGACCGTTATCACCGTCTTTGAGCGATAGAGAGGGGTCCTTGTCATCGTGTGCAATACAACGCACCTGAAAACCACCTCCACTTTTCGTAACAGGGCCACCCACTTCACGTGAAATGGCCTCTGCTACCCCACGAGCATCTATGTTCATCCCACCCGCTCACTGCGTCTTGAGAGATCGTAATCGCTCATTTCGCAGGTGCCGTCATCGTCCGGGCCATTGAGTCCGGCGAATTCAGGAAACCGCACATAGTTCACCGCTTTGCGGCCGGACCTGGCAGGGATTCTGCGCACGAAATAGGCCGTTTCTGTTGTGGTTCCAAGGGCCGGTTTAATCCGTAGTTTTTCACCGTATTTTAGCGTCGTGGGTTTCATGCCTTACCCTCCAGCCTTTCCTTTAACGCCTCACCCATATTGTCGAGGCTGTTTCCCCAGTCATCACTTAAATAGCAACCAATGCCTGCAAGTTCATGAGCATGGGAGTATTTCTCGCTGGTGTCTCGGATAGCCTTGAACAGCGACCCGAGGTCGGATATTGAGGATTTGCCAAACGACACAACGTCCACCGCGTCATTGATTATGGATTTATCTATATTGGCTGCATGCGAAACTTTGGTGTGTTCAGACATTTTCCTGCCCTCCCTGATCCATCTGAGAGTTGCCGACATCGTGCCCCTCGTAGTCAAAGGGGTGTCTGGCAATCATTTGGGCTTGCTCGATCAAACCACCCACACACCCAAGCGCTTCCATTAGCGTGACCGGGTGGACATGAAATCCCTCTTCGAGATCTTGACCTGCCGTTTCGATGAACATCAGCACTGCTCTTGCACGAGCCAGAGTAGCCAGCAGGACATCTGCGTTAATTTCTTTGGGAGCTTGAGGCGGAATGAGAAAGTAATCTTCCGGGGAACCTGCATGGCGCAGGTCTTCAGACGTAACTTGGGTGTGTTTAGACATGGCAGTGCCCTCTTGTATGTATTGAGAACCGCCACCGTTGATGCCAATCAATAGGGTGGCGGGCTGTACAGAGTTGGCATTACCGCTACAAGAGAAACGGCCTTCCCGGAGGAAGCCCCATACAGCCCACCATAAAGCTGTGGACACAAAAAAAGCCCTTCGAGTGAGAGCCTGTGCTCTCCTGTATTGCGGAATGCCAATTCCGGCAACAGATTTTGCTGCTGCCCTTATACCGTAGCCGAAATGATCTGATGGCGTCAAGGCCACTTGAGAAGACATGTGCAACCTTAAACGGCTACGCTATCATTCTGCCTTTCGAGCCAGGTAAAAAATCTTTCCTCATTCAGCAAAATACGCCGGCCGTTTCTGACGATGACTCCAGCGCTGGCCATACCATTCGTTTCCGCATTGAAGACATTCCAACGCAGTCCACCCACAGGAAAGGCCGGATGTTTCACAGAGAATTGCTTGATGGTGAGTAGAGTAGGAATTGCCATTTTATTGCCTCTTAGGTCTGTTCGCGGGGCAAGCGGCGGTTTGTCGCTGCTGCTGTACAACAGACTAGGGTCGAACTTCTGATCTGTCTTGTGCAGAAGTTAGTCAGAAGTTGGGCACGACTTTATTGACCAATAAAAAGCCAGCAGTAACGCGGGCTAGAGGAGAGATAGGTTAAACTGGGCAGAAGTTAGGCAGTATATTTTTTGGGCTTTTGCCAAATAACTTTTCTATTCAAACCGTACTGCCATGCTCTTCCAAAGGCGGATTCTGGAAGAGAACACTTTCGACGTATTTTTTGTTTGTCATTACGTTTTCGAGCACCTGGAACCTTTAAATCAATATCCATAGCCAATGCGGTGTTGAGAATATCTTCGAGCCGTTCCTCATGAAGAAGATTAAAAGGACATTCAGCCTCTTCTGATTCATCCGTCTCTGAGATCTGCATCAGTCGAATGAAATCAGGCGCATCCATGACCCTCACTGCTGCATAAATAATGTTCTTTCCCTTCGCAATTCCCTCTTCAAAATCGATCTCCAGGAAAGGCCAGTGTCTCTTTGGTATGGCTACCGGATATGGGTCATCTGGGCTTGTATACCCAATACCGACAACCCCACCTGTCACCGCATCATTGATCAATGCCTTATCTGCTATTCCCTCTAAATGCGCAATCGCTACTTGATGATCAGAAATCTCTTTTTCATATTCAACGCGATCATTTACGGATTGCGGGGATTTTGCCCAAACTGATCGAAGCATATCCATCTGATCCATCAACGCATACACTTTCTCAGCAACAACTCCACCAGTCGTCAAAGGAGTAAACATCCGATATCGATGCTGAATCTCAGATAATGATTCTGCTTTTTTGTAGATGCCTGCCGGCACTTCAATGAATCTATCCATGATCATCTCCAAACATCCGATCATCCAGCCTGGAGATCACACCCGCAGTATGCGCCTCCGATAAATGCGCATACCGTTTCACCATCTGCAGGGTTTTATGGCCCAATACTTCAGCAATCTCGGCCAAGCTGGCCCCATTCATTGCGAGATAGGAAGCCGCTGAATGCCTCAGATCATGAAAACGAAAGCCTTCGACATCAGCCGCCTCCATAGCAGCCATCCAAGGCTTTCTGAGTTCTACCGGCCGCTCGGGGTTCTTTCCGGGAAACACCAGGGAGATCCCATTGATGTGCCTGACTTTCGAATGCTCTTTGAGGAGCTCCAGCGCCTTACCTGTCAAAGGCACCACCCGCCGTTCATTGTTCTTGGTGTCGTGAAGGGTAATCCTGCCCCGGTTGAGGTCCACAGCCTGCCAGGTCAATCCCATGATTTCCCCTTGTCGCATCCCAGTGGACAGGGCAATGACTACCACCGTGTACAAAATGGGACTCTCGGATTCCCTGCAGGCCTTGAGCAGGCGGGTTCGCTCACCCTCGACCTTCTGACCCCCCGGATCCTGCTCATCCTCTGAGAGAAACCGGATCCGCCCCCGGGGCTCTTTGGGCTTTCTGACTTTCAGCATGGGGTTGGCTTCGAGCCATTCCCACTCCTTGGAAGCGATTGAGAGGGCGTGGGAGAGTGCAGCCATGTAACGGACAACCGTTGCAGGACTGATGACCCGTCCTGTCTTGGATGTCCGCTTGGAAAGCTTGTCCCGAGTCTCCGAGAGGAGCGCCGGCGTGATCTCTGCCAGGCTGTAGCTTCCAAGCTCCTGTTTCCACCACCTGAGCTGCTGCCCCTGGTTCCTCGCCTTCGGCTTGGTGGGCAATATGTCACGGGTATAGCGCTCGATTAGTTCGGCGAAGGAGTGCTTCTCGGCTTCTGCAGTCTTGAAGTGGCGCCGTTCACGGAGCGCCGCTTCTGTCTGCGTTGCCCACTTCCGTGCATCAGTCAGCCGGTTGAAGGTTTCAGTCTGGGCAGGGTAACCCTTCAGGCGCACTTTTACCCGGTAGGTGGTCTCTCCCTTTCCGTTGGTGCGCTTCTCGATACTGGCCATGATCATTCCTCCCAAATGGAAGGGGTACCGGCAGTGCTGGTAGGATTGTTGACAGCCATGGCCCGGACTCCTTTTCAGTCTGAGTAGTGGTCAGGGCCTCCTTGGTGTGTCACTACCTTGGGGGCCTATTTCGTTTCGTCGAATGCTGCCGATTATTGTAGATTATTTTTAATTACTGCCCCACCAGTGTCCCACAGAGAATAGAGAGCAACAAAAAAAGGCCTACCGGAAACCGGTAAGCCTTTGTTTTTTATCTACTTATTTGGAGCCGGCGAGAGGAGTCGAACCCCCGACAAGCTGATTACAAGTCAGCTGCTCTACCAACTGAGCTACGCCGGCGCTGGATCGGGGATTCTATTCTTTTATGCCGGATGTGGCAACGTTTCCACAATCAATCACGTTGCGCTCGATTCCCGGGAAAGTTTGTGTGAGGCTCTCCCACTTATCGTCCGAAATAGGGGGAGTATTCTTATAGCTATATTCAAGTCTATAAGAGGACTGTTTTCTCACTCTTGGTCGAACCTCAACATTAAAACCCTTATCTGCGATCAGCTTTTTCCTGGCCTCAGCCCGGCCTTCATTTCGAAAGAGTCCCAGAGAGATGGCATGGGCAAGTTCACCGCTGGTAAATCGCCAGAGATCCGTAACACCGGCACCTTTCAATCTTGTTACTGTGGCTACAGCGGCGGCACGATCTTTCTGTGGGGGAACCACCACCCAATAGCCGGCCTGCTCTTTCACAGACTCAGTCTTCAACCGTGTTTTTACGTCCATAGCCAATAGCCTGATGGACAGTGTATCCACCATGGCACGCTTGGGTAGCGGGCCAATACTTACACAGGTAGTGGTATCGACGAGGGCTTTCTCAGGCTCATCGGTAGTGACTATCTCCTCAACTGGAAGAATAATTGGCTTCGCAATCTGGGGTTCCAAAACCGCAACATCGGGAGGCCCAACCTCCATTTCCTCCTCTTCCAAACCTTTCTCTAGGGCAGGTTCAGGCCTTGGAGTTAAGCTCTCCTCAGAAGCGGAGGGCGTTGCAGGTTCTTCTGTTACCTCAACCGGCAGATCGTTCAGGATGTCGGACTTCTGCTCAGATTGTGGCTCAGCCTCTTCCGGCACCTCACTCAGCAGGATCAAGGTTGCAACCCCATCAGTGTTCAGGAGGCCGTTCCGGGAAACCTGCTGCTGTGGATATGCCCAGATGAAGACACCAATATTGGCAAATAGAAGCAGAAAAAACAGCCATTTCATGCGCTGTCCCTCAACCCGGCAGCTATCGCCACGCCGTTGAGGACAAGATTGGGTTCATGCCGTTTTGGCAACAGCACCCCATCCAGCAGTTGGCCTGCTGCTCCCCCGGTCAAAAGAGAGAGAACCGGTTGGTCCAGCTTTTTACTCAATCTGTCTCTCATTTCATTTATCAGTGACTTTGTTGCGTTGATCCCACCGGAAAGAATAGCCGATGCGGTATCGGTCGCAACAAAGTCTATCGAGTCAGCTTCATCAAATTTAGAAATTGCCGTACCGCCCAGAAGGCTTTCTTTCATCATATCGAGACCAGGAATGATCAGGCCACCAAGATGCCTGCCCTCTGCGTCCATTGCATCGATTGTGGTTGCCGTTCCACAGTCTACGATAAGGCAGGGCTGATGAGAAATCGCTCTGCCAGCCAACAGCGCCATCCAGCGATCCACCCCGAGTTGTTTCGGCTCACGATATCCATTCACAACACCTGCCTGGGCGCGTCTTGATACAACAAATTCCGATTCGACCATCCAATTGCGGCGTACCCAGTGGGAAACCTCCGCGTCGACCTTCTCACCTGCAACGCTCGAAATCCATACTGATGCTGGCCGCTCTAAATTTCGCCAGCATTGATCCAACCAGCCATCTATATCAGCGCCATAAGCTTCACGCATAATTTCACCTCTGCGCAACCCTTCATGACTACACCATTTAAGGTGGCTGTTTCCAACATCCAGAAGAAGAATCACTGCTCTTCCGACTCCCCGCGCCTGAGGGAAACCTCTCCGGCGTAAAAACGCCGCAACTTTCCGTCAATTTCGAGCAGCAATGCACCTGTTTCATCAATGCCCCGATGTCGGCCCTCATACTCCTGGGAGGCACTGCACAAGCTGATAGTTTCTCCTGTCAGCAGATCATGACGTTGCCATTCATCGGTAAAGGCAGCAAGTCCTGAGCGCCGGTAGGTCAGTATCACATCAACAAGATTGTCGATGAGCTTGGCAACAATCCGGTTACGGCGAATTTCCATTTCATCCGAAATGGAAATCAGATCCACCCACGGCTGATCGATGGCGTCGCCGTGTTCGCCAATGTGCGTGTTCAACCCTATCCCTATGACCACCTGAGAGGGGCCTTCAGATTCGCCAACCACTTCGAGCAACAGTCCAGCAAGTTTACGCCCTTCCCACAAAACATCATTGGGCCATTTTAACCCGACACCCTGATAGCCCAACCCCTGCAAGGTGCGAATAATTGCAATGCCTGCAGCCAGACTGAGTCCACCGAGTCCCATCGGCCCAGTCTCAAAACGCCAGAGCAATGAAAGGTAGATGTTGCTGCCAAATGGGGATATCCACTGCCTGCCATGACGCCCCCTGCCGGCCGACTGCCGTTCAGAGAGGCAGACAGTGCCGGAAACCGCACCATCGGCACCTTTCTGCATGAGCCATGTATTGGTTGAATCTATCGCATTGTGTATGTAAATCGTATTGATATGGCGAGATGAAAGCTCTGCCATTGACTGGGTAATTTGCCCCGCATCAAGAAGCTCAATGGGATGAGAGAGGCGATAACCTTTTCCTCGCACAGAATGGATATTCTGCCCCAGCAGGTCACCTAGAGAGTGGAGATGTTTCCAAACTGCCGCACGACTGATACCCAATGTGCCCGCCAGGGTTTCACCGGAGTGAAACCGTCCATCGGACATCGCATGTATCAATCTAGTTTTCGTATCCATTCGATATCAGCCAGTCGGACTGGCGCAGCTGATGCTCTTTTGGCAGGTCAACAGGAAGACAAAAGACGCAGGTATCGGCTGGGGCAGGCATTGGTTGGAGTTCAAACTCCATCATTTCATCGCGTCGAAAAGCATGCACGGTTACGGATTTTCCAAGCGCACAGTCTGCGATGGCTTTTTCGAGCTTTTGGCCATCAACCTTCAAATGATCAACCGCGATGATAATGTCATCTGCAGACAGACCGGCAGCCTGCGCTGCGCCGCCATCAAAAACCTGAAGCAACTTTGCCTCCACACTCTGAGCCGAAAGACGCGCACCGATCACCGGTTTTGCCGCCTCGTTAGCGGGCATTTTATCCACGACACGCCCGTTGTCTAAAGAGGATTGAGCCGGCAGCAAGCGCATTTCCACACCAAAGTTTTCCAGCAGATCAGCTACCGGCAGATCGGCAGTTGAACGGACACCCCGATCAAATAAGTCCGATAGATCTAGACCAGACACTTCGGCGGCAACCGTTTCAAAACCATCTTCGAGCACCCCTTGCCCTGTTGCGCCATGCCTGCGCCACATCTCGCGCATAACGTGATCCAATGATTTTTTCCCATCCGTCTGCAAACGGATGTGCAGATCAAGCACGAGCGCTAAGATCGCACCTTTTGTGTAGTAACTGACAATCGCATTAGGGGCGTTTTCATCCTGCTTGTAGAATTTTGTCCAGGTATCGAAACTGGATTCCTCAAGCGTTTGTTTAAACCGACCACTACCACGCATGACACGGGTAACCGTTTCTGCGAGTAGTTCAAAGTAGGATTTCCTGTCGATACATCCGCTTCGAACCACTGCCAGTTCATCATAATAAGAGGTAATACCTTCAAATACCCACAATTGTCGAGTGTAAACCTCCTGCGTGGTCCCTTCCTCCTGAAACATCGCAGGCATAATCCTTTTGATGTTCCACAGATGAAAATATTCGTGGCTGCAGAGACCGAGGAGGCGTCGATAGCCTTTGGTCATCTCCTGCATACCCTCCAGCGGAAGGTCATCCCTGCTTGCAAGCAGACTGGTTGAATTTCGGTGTTCAAGACCACCATAACCATAACCAACAACTGTGAGAAGGAACAGATAATCGTGGACCGGCAACTCTCCAAACAAACCAACATGTTGGCTACATATTCTCTTAAGATCAGAACACAATCGCTTAAGATCACATCTTTGTCGGCCGCTGATCGCGATGCAGTGGGGCAAATCGGAAACTGTAAAATCCGCCTCTGTGACGTCTCCAATTTCGACAGGATGGTCCAGCAACTCTTCATAATTCAAAGAGTGATATTGGCCGAATCCCCGTTTATCGACCTCAATCTTTTCCATTGAGGTCACCACTTTCCAGTCATCGAACTGTTGACCTACTGGGCTAAGAATCTTCAACAGGCAAGTTACATCATCCTGATTACTGACTCCAAGGAGCAGGCTGGATCCGTTGAAATAGGCGTGTGTGGTATCGAGATGAGCCGCTCTTACGGATAGGTCCCAAGCATAAACCGTGTAGATTAGTGTAATGGGACCAGATGCAGGTGCACAGCGCCAACTCTGCTTATCCAGTTTCTCAACCTGAATAGATCCCTTCTCATCTGAGGCTTCAAGCGTGATGATATGGCGGGAAAAATCCCTGATCATGTAACTGCCACGAATCCATGCCGGAAGATAGAACATCTGCCCGAGCTTGTCAGGCTTACGGACTCTCAAAGTCACCTCAAAAAGGTGGGCTTCGGGCGACTTCATCACTACCTGATATTCGGTCATTGCGCCATCCACGCTGAAACAGCATTCTCAGCCTGAGCATTTACAGGCCTGGCAACCAGACCAGAGACAGAGGCAGTAACAAGATATTCAGCACCATCTGCCAACGGCATGTAGACCGAACTACCAAAATATGTATCTATCAAACCTGACATATCAACCAGTTGATTGGACAAATTCAGCAGCAGGCCGCCACCGGCAGTGAACTCATAGATATTCTTGACAGCTTTATTGGCGTCATTATGTCTTCCAGATAATCTTTCCAAGCGAACCAACGGTTCGTTGCCAAACATTATCGTCCAAGGCTTAAATTTTACAAAGCGTGCATCAAGTTGCCATTGATTGGCAGAGAGAATAAATTTTTCATTGTCCGCATGACTATGTTCTATCCTCACTTGGAAACTCGTTTCTGTTTTCTGGCTGGTAATCCTCGCAACCTCCATCTCATGTGTGAGTTTCTGATAGGTATAGAGGTTTGTAGCAAGGAGTAGCAGTAAGAAGCCAAAAAGCACAAGTGGCAAACCAATCAGGCCCGTCACTACTCCGATCAAGAGCCTCCTTTTAAAAAGCGCACGAAGCCCAAACAAAAGCACGATTAGACCCGCTATCAATAATATGAGTGAAATGATCATCAAACTAATAGATCTGGTAAACAATATCCAAAATTTACACTGTATGTCTGATTCCATTTCAAACATTTTGTTTCAGACAATAAAAAAACCCCGAACCATTAAATGATCCGGGGTTTTGAATAAAAGCCTGGCAGTGACCTACTTTCACATGGGGAGACCCCACACTATCATCGGCGCTAAGTCGTTTCACTTCCGAGTTCGGGATGGGATCGGGTGGTACCAACTCGCTATGGCCGCCAGGCAAACTGGCTCAAAAGGATGAGTTCTCATCCTTTCAAATTTGGTTAGATCGCTTGTAGCGTTGGGTGTGCACTCAACCAGCACCCAAAACACTTGGGTGTTATATGGTCAAGCCTCACGGTCAATTAGTACTGGTTAGCTTCACACATTACTGTGCTTCCACACCCAGCCTATCAACGTCATAGTCTTTAACGGACCTACAGGGAACTCAAGGTTCCAGCGAGATCTTATCTTGGGAGGGGCTTCCCGCTTAGATGCTTTCAGCGGTTATCCTGTCCGTACGTAGCTACCCGGCAATGCCACTGGCGTGACAACCGGAACACCAGGGGTACGTCCACTCCGGTCCTCTCGTACTAGGAGCAGCTTCCCTCAAATCTCGAACGCCCACGGCAGATAGGGACCGAACTGTCTCACGACGTTCTAAACCCAGCTCGCGTACCACTTTAAATGGCGAACAGCCATACCCTTGGGACCGACTTCAGCCCCAGGATGTGATGAGCCGACATCGAGGTGCCAAACACCGCCGTCGATATGAACTCTTGGGCGGTATCAGCCTGTTATCCCCGGAGTACCTTTTATCCGTTGAGCGATGGCCCTTCCATACAGAACCACCGGATCACTAAGACCTACTTTCGTACCTGCTCGACTTGTCTGTCTCACAGTCAAGCACCCTTATGCCTTTGCACTCATTGCGCGATGTCCGACCGCGCTGAGGGTACCTTCGTGCTCCTCCGTTACTCTTTGGGAGGAGACCGCCCCAGTCAAACTACCCACCATACACTGTCCCCAACCCGGATAACGGGTCTAGGTTAGAACTTCAAACATACCAGGGTGGTATTTCAAGGTTAGCTCCACCGAAACTAGCGTCTCGGTTTCAAAGCCTCCCACCTATCCTACACAAATAGGTTCAAAGTCCAGTGCAAAGCTGTAGTAAAGGTTCACGGGGTCTTTCCGTCTAGCCGCGGGTACGCTGCATCTTAACAGCGATTTCAATTTCACTGAGTCTCTGGTGGAGACAGTGTGGCCATCATTACGCCATTCGTGCAGGTCGGAACTTACCCGACAAGGAATTTCGCTACCTTAGGACCGTTATAGTTACGGCCGCCGTTTACCGGGGCTTCGATCAAGAGCTTCGTCCGAAGACTAACCCCATCAATTAACCTTCCGGCACCGGGCAGGCGTCACACCCTATACTTCCTCTTTCGAGTTTGCAGAGTGCTATGTTTTTAATAAACAGTTGCAGCCACCATTTTATTGCAACCCCCTTCTGCTCCGAGAGCAAGTCTCTTCACATACCAAGGGCGTACCTTC
>JAESPE010000002.1:20000-113492 GCA_016756835.1 gamma proteobacterium endosymbiont of Lamellibrachia anaximandri
GTCCAATCCCTCGAGAATCGGCATCGTCACGATCGATTGCGGCTCCTGCCCATACTGCTTTTGCAGCTCCCTGCCCACCAACAGATTAAATTTCTGATCGGTGCCGCCCAACTCGACATCTGATTTCAATGCCACAGAGTCGTAACCCTGAACCAAAGGGTAGAGAAATTCATGGATGGCAATCGGCTGTCCAGAGGTATAGCGCTTGTTGAAATCATCCCGCTCCAACATTCTGGCCACCGTATGCTTGCCCGCCAACTGGATCATCTCAGCCGCACTCATCTCCCCCATCCAGGAGGAGTTGAAGACGATCGTGGTTTTCTCAGGGTCGAGAATCTTGAATATCTGGTGTTCGTAGCTCTGTGCATTCTCCATAACCTGCTCCCGGGAGAGCGCGGGACGCGTCGCACTTTTACCCGTTGGATCACCGATCATGGCGGTGAAGTCCCCGATCAGAAACAGCACCTCATGCCCCAACTCCTGAAACTGGCGCAGTTTATTGACCAGCACTGTATGCCCGACATGCAGATCTGGCGCAGTGGGATCGAATCCCGCCTTGACGCGTAGCGGCTTGCCTTTTGCGAGTTTTTTGACCAACTCATCCTGCGGCAAAATCTCATCAGTGCCCCGCCGAATGATCTCCAGCGCCGAATTAACGTCTGTCATCAATCTTTCCCCAAAAGTCATCAATGGGCGCACACTCTACTAAAAGCTCCCGAAGAAATTAACTATTGCCTGTCGGGAACCACAAGAGCGCTTGCTTATCTATACTTATGTTTAGTATTTTTGTGGGATTCCCTACCGGCAGCAGTTGAGCCCAAAACCCGATGCAAGACTTTAAATCTTATTCACTGGATAGAAAACCCTCACGCCTCCGTCAATTTTTGCGCGGCGGGCTGGTCATTCTATTAATTCTGGCTATTGCGGCCGCAGGTGTACTGTATCTGGATAACAGAAAAGAGAGTCCGGCCACTGCACCGATCCAACTTCCGGCCAAAGCTGAACCCTCCCAGGAAAACGGACGGATAATCGTGCCGCTGGCGCTGCCGGGGCAGCCACGCGAAGAGAGCCGCGCTGAACCTCAGATCAGCCCCCCTCCCCTCGCAATGACGCCTGCTCCATCAACCATCGATCCTCCCGTAAAACCGGGGAGCGTGCCATCAGAGCCAGACCTGGAGTCCCAGGCGACTGCATCCAAGTCCCAATGGATCTCCCGGAAGATTCGTAGCGGGGACTCCATCTCCAGCATCTTCAAAGAGAATGGGCTGAGCGCGAATCTACTACACCGCATCGTTAATTCCAGTGAGATGGCGAAAGAGCTGACCCGTATAAAACCCGGCGAGACACTGCGTCTGCAACTGGACGACAGCGGCAGTTTGCTTGCCTTGGCGCTTGACCACAATAGGGTGCAGAGCCTGCATATCAAATCCGATGGCGATTCCTTTCTCGCCAATGAAGAAAACAAACCCATCGAACACCGCACCGCGCATACGAGTGCAACCATCACCAACTCCCTCTATCTCAGCGCCCAGGACGCAGGACTTGCTGACGCCCTGATCATGGAGTTGGCCAACATCTTCGGCTGGGATATCGACTTCGCCCTGGAGATCCGCAGCGGCGACCGCTTCAGCGTCATCTACCAGGAGGATTACCTTGAAGGCGACAAGCTGAAAGACGGCCCCATTCTGGCAGCCGAATTCATCAATCAGGGACGCAGCTACCGTGCACTGAGATATACGGATGAGACTGGCCACAGTGACTACTTCACCCCTGAAGGACGCAGCATGCGCAAGGCCTTTCTGCGTGCTCCGGTCGATTTTCGACGCATATCCTCCCGCTTCACCGGCGAACGCTGGCACCCCGTGTTAGGTAAGAAACGGCCGCACCGCGGGGTCGACTATGCAGCAAAGACCGGCACGCCGATTAAGGCAGCCGGGGATGGCAAGATCATCCACAGAGGTAAGAAGGGGGGTTATGGCCGTACAGTTATCGTGCAGCACGGCCAACGCTACACAACCCTCTACGCCCACCTCTCCCGCTACAATAAGAAGGCAAAAAAAGGCAGCAAGGTTCGCCAGGGGCAGACTATTGGTTACGTCGGCAAGAGCGGTCTTGCCACCGGCCCCCATCTCCATTATGAGTTCCGGGTCAACGGTGTGCACCGCAATCCCCTGACCGTCAAACTTCCCGCCGCTCAGCCCATCGCAAAAAAATACAAAGTGGATTTTCAACTGAAGACCCAGCCACTGGTTTCCCAACTCGACACCCTGAACCGCACACTGCTCGCCAATGCCCGCTAAGCAGGCCAACTATTATATAGGCCTCATGTCCGGCACCAGCATGGATGGGATCGACGCTGCCCTGGTTGAGTTGACGCCTGACAGCGACCCCAGACTGATTGGCCACCACAGCCACCCCTATCCCCCGGAGCTCCGTCGGAATCTATCAGCCCTCTGCCAACCCGGCGATAACGAGATCGACCGCCTCGGGGAGTTGGATATCCGGGTCGGCGAGGCCTTTGCCGAGGCAACATTGCAGTTAATCAAGGAGCATGCCTGCCGCCGGGAGCAGATCAGAGCCGTCGGCAGCCATGGACAGACGCTGCGACACCGCCCCGGGGTCCAGCACCCCTTTTCACTGCAGATCGGCGATGCCAACACCATCGCCCAGCGCACAGGCATCACTACAGTAGCCGACTTCCGGCGCCGTGACATCTCGGCTGGAGGACAAGGCGCTCCACTCGTGCCCGCCTTTCATCAGGCGATATTCCAGAGCGGGGAGAAGAACCGGGTCATCCTCAATATCGGTGGTATTGCCAACATCACCTGGTTACCCAGTAATAGTGCCGAACCGGTCACTGGATTCGACACAGGACCCGGCAACGCTCTGCTGGATCACTGGATTGCCAGACACAGGCAAGTCGATTTCGACCGTGATGGCGCTTGGGGTGAAACGGGCAAACTTATCCCGTCATTGCTGAACAAAATGATGGCAGACACCTATTTTTCCCGATCTGCGCCCAAAAGCACCGGCACCGAATATTTCAATCTCGACTGGATGGATTCGATGCTCGGGGATGATGCTGAGTCAGCCAACTGTGACGTGCAAGCCTCGCTGACAGAACTCACTGCTCTCAGCATAACGCGAGCCATTGGCCAACACTACCCGGCGGCGGAGCAACTGTTCGTTTGTGGCGGCGGGGTACATAACGACTATCTGATGGCCCGACTCGCTGCTAACCTGCCTTCGGTCGAGGTTTTCAGCACAGCAAAACTCTCCGTCGACCCGGACTGGATCGAGGCAATGGCATTTGCCTGGCTGGCGCATAGAACGCTGGAGGGACTGCCGGGAAACCTGCCTTCAGTTACCGGCGCAAGGGAATCTGTGGTGTTGGGGGGGATCTATCCTGCCGGGCTTTCCAAATAGCGGAAAGCAGAACCGGCAGGCGGACTATCCTAATTCAGCGGCGTTTGCCGCCACGTCCTCTTCTCGGCCGGTCAGGGCCGACACGAATCATGCTGCCGTTGAATTCACTGCCATCGAGCGCTGCCATTGCGGCACGGGCTTCATGCCCTTCCATGTCGATAGTGGCAAAGCCCTTACAATCACCAGAGAAGAGATCCTTTACCAGTTTAAGAGAACGGACCACGCCGTACTCTGAAAAGAGTGCTGTCAAGCTCTCTTCTGTGGTCGACCTGGGAAGACTGCGGACTGAAAGGGTAATCAATGTTTTTGACCTTCTGTAATGTGTCGACGAATAAGCCCGCGCACCCTGCGCCTGTCTTTCAAAATGCATCTGTGAGAAAACAGCAAATGTAGGGCGTTTCAGGTGGGACCAAGATCACGCGAACGAGTGAAGATATATCACCCCAGACTGAAATGCAAACCAGGACATTGGAACAATAACCTGCTCACTGGCAATAAAATTCAGAACACAGTTTGTTACTTTTTCCGCCCAAAAGGGCGCAAAAACGCCACTTCATCCTTGGCTATCTACCTCAAATCAAACAGAAAAGGACGATCCACAACCGCAGGTAGTACTGGCATTCGGGTTGCGGATGACGAACTGGGAACCTTGCAAACCCTCTGTATAATCGATCTCAGCACCACCCAGGTACTGCATACTCATGGGGTCGACCAACAATGTCACGCCATCGGTTACGACCTTGGTGTCACCATCATTCTCGTTCTCATCGAAAGAGAACCCATACTGAAAACCGGAACAGCCGCCGCCCTGAATATAGACTCGCAGCATCAGATCAGGCTTTCCCTCCTCCTCAATCAGTGCGGCAACCTTGGTTGCCGCAGACTGTGTAAATACAAGGGGGGACTCTGTGGTAGCTTCTGCCGTACTCATGATAAAAAACCTGTTTGGTGGGTCAAAAAGAATCAGACCATGCACAATATAAGCAAAAGTATGCTTTTACCCAGAGTTTTAGTCAAGTATTCCCGGCACGACGAGGAATCAGCCGGTCTGCTCTGATTCAACCCCGACATCAACACCATTGTCTCCATCAAAACCCAATTTACGCTGCTCCATATCCTGCGCATGCACGAGCTGCCCATTGACCTCGGCACCCATCGCCATCTCCAGCAGGTCGTAACAGACCGTTCCCGTGACCCGGGATTTAGGCGCCAACTCCACCCGGTGGCCTGCATAGACATCTCCGATCACATTACCGTTCAGCATGACATTGGCGACCCGCACATCCCCTTCGATGGAGCCATCTTCACTCAGGGTCAAGGTTGCCCTGTCATCTCCTTCTGCGGAGGAGACATTACCCTTGATCACGCCGTCCACATGCAGCCCACCGGAAAATAGAATATCTCCCCGAATCTGGGTCTCCTTGCCGATAACTGTTGTAATCTTCGGCGCGCGGAATCGCTTCTTTCTCATGCCAAACCTCATCTGCTTTGTATCCTGTCAGGCCTGCGGTGACCATTCGTAAGTTTCAGTCACCGGCGCCAGTTTCTTGTTGCTCGGCTTGACTTCAATAGTCAAGCTGGCGGGTTTAAAGTCGTCCGGAAGTTTCAATTTACCTTCCACATTCTGAAAATAGCGAAAACGCATCTTGATGCTCGGTGTCTTGTCTTCCGTCAGCTCTTCGAGGCCAAAAGCCTTTGCTTTCCCGTCCGGCTGCAGGCCTTCAACACGAATATGAATCCGCCCCTTGGCCACCGGGCCACTTTTCAACACCTGACTGACAGAAAACTTAACCAGGAACTGCCCGCTTTCAAGGCCGGGTTCCAGTTTGTAATTCTGGATCCTCAAACCCTCTTTTTTGCTATCCGTTGAGACGATGCCCCGCAGAAAGACCAGTTCCTCTTCCATCTTCAGACGCTCGTCCTGAAATTGCTTGATCTGCTCCCTGACCGCGTGCATCGCCTCACGATCCACCTTTGCAACCTGCTCCGCCATGGCCAGCTTGCGGCGCAGTTCACCCCTTTCGACTTTCAACTCATTCAAGGAATCATTCAGACCGGCGCGATCAATGGCCTGGATACCTTTCGGCCGCGCCTGCCCCTGCTGAAATCCCAACCAGGCCGCCGCCAATACCAGCAGCAGAACAAAGAACAGGCGCAACCATCGTCCACGCCCGCCAGGAACGACGATCTTGGGGACCTGGTATCGTTTAAGTGAAATCATTCAGCACTCTGTTCTCAAGGCAATAGAGCCACTTGGTTCAGCGCAGTATTCTCGGCCAGTCCGAACATCAGATTCATATTCTGCACCGCCTGGCCGGCAGCACCCTTCACCAGATTATCGATGACCGAGGTCACTACCACCACATCGCCATCCAACGGCTGGTGCACCGCGAGCCGACAGTGGTTGATACCGCGCACACTACGGGTCTCCGGGTGTGAACCTGCAGGCATGACATCCACGAACGGTTCATCACGATAGCGATTTTCAAACAGCGCCTGCAGATCCCTATCCGTCGATTTCAGCCGGGCATAGAGTGTCGCCTCGATACCCCTGATCATTGGCACCAGATGGGGCACGAAAGTCAGTCCGACATCCCGCTCGGCTGCCCGGGCAAGTGTTTGACGAATCTCCGGCTGGTGACGATGCCCTGGAATGGCATACGCCTTGAAGCTCTCACCTGTCTCACCCATCAGGGCAGGCACACTCGCTTTACGGCCTGCGCCACTGACACCGGACTTGGTATCCGCAACCAGAAAATCCAGGTCGATCAATCCCTGCTCGACCAAAGGCAGGAAACCCAATGCCACCGCAGTAGGATAGCAGCCGGGATTCGCCACCAGGCGTGCCTGCTTCACAGCTTCGCGATTGATCTCCGGCAGACCATACACAGCTTCAGGCAGACGCTCGGGGCAGGCGTGATCCATGCCGTACCAGTGCTCCCATACCGACTGATCGGTGATCCGGAAGTCCGCGGCCAGATCGATCACTTTGACATCCGCATCCAGCAGTTCCGGCACCTGACGCATGGCAATACCGTTGGGCGTGGCGAAAAAGACCAGATCACAACCCTGCAGGGTAGCAGGGTCCGGCTCAACAAAGACAAGGTCTACATGTTCGCGCAGACTGGGAAACATATCCGCCACCGCACGCCCCGCCTCGGAACGGGAGGTAATAGTCACCAGATCGCACTCTGGATGTTTCGCCAACAGACGCAGCAGTTCCACGCCCGTATAGCCGGTACCACCGACGATTCCCACTCTGATCATCGCTCTCGAATCCTTAACACTTCATTTTCAAAACGAACGATCAATAATACGGACAGAATCTGGAAAGCGGAAGTGAAACGTCCCGTGAAAGACGGAAAACGCCAAAAAGGTAAAAATCACACAAACGGACTGGAAACTGTCAGCAATGACCCTAATATATAGTGGAAGCAAGCATCAAGGATAAGTTATGGATACTGTCGAAACACTGGCCCTGACGCTCGGGGCAGGCTGGGCCGCCGGCCTCAATCTCTATGCCGCAGTCTTCATGCTGGGTTACATGGGCGCCACCGGGAATGTCGATCTGCCACCGGGGTTGGAGATACTCTCCGACCCGATGGTGATGATGGCTGCGGGCATCATGTACTGCATCGAATTCTTTGCCGACAAGACCCCCGGTGTCGATACGGGCTGGGACGCTATCCATACATTCATCCGAATTCCGGCAGGCGCGATACTGGCTGCCGGCGCAGTCAGTGGCCTGGGGGTCAGCGAGACCGCCGAGTTTGCTGCATTTCTGGTCGGGGGCACTATGGCTGCCGGCAGTCATCTCACCAAAACGGGTTCCCGCATCCTGATCAACACATCGCCGGAACCCGTAACAAACTGGACCGCATCCGTGGCTGAGGATGTTGCAGTCATCGGCGGACTATGGGCAGCGCTGCACTACCCTATCGCCTTTCTTATTTTGTTGGGAGTCTTCCTGCTGCTGGTTATCTGGCTGCTGCCGAAGATCTGGCGTGCACTGAAACGTCTGTTTCACCGCATTAGAACGTTTTTCAGTGGCAGAAAAAATTCATCGCCGCCAGCTGGCCGCAGCCGCAAAGACATCCTGAAGTCGCTCTATCACGACGCCGGGGGGAAACCGAAAGAGTAGCTCAAGCGGGAAAAAGCCTGCCAAACTCCGCTGCAGACCGTACCAGGCTATCTTCGATGGAGACGCCACTGAACCAGTTGCCGGTCAGCGCCAGCGGCTGGTTCAGCAGTATCCGGTCGATCGATGTGACGCGCTCCCCATGCCCCAGCCTGAGTGCAGGCAGGCGATTGGTTTTGGAAATTGTTGCCAACAGGTCCTGCTCAGCAAGCCCAAGCACGGCCCGGATACGCTCAAGCTGCCCAGCCTCGTCGAGCCGTCCGGGGCGAAAGTGGAAGGTAAATCCGCGATAACGGGTATCTGGAACTGGATCGCGGGATAACGCCGAATAGAAATCATCATCCTGACCAATGATGCCCGATACCGGCTCCAACGACAGCTTCTCAGCCTCGCAAAATACGGAGACGCTTTCGATATCCATCATGCCGACCTGGGACAACAACGCAGCAAGCTCAGTATTTACCGATTGAAGCAGGGTTGCCGCGATATCCGGTGCCACAGCCAGAGCCAGACGCTGCGCCTCTATCTCGCTGCCATCGCTCAATTTAAGCAGATAACCACTTTCGAGCCGATCCAAACCCACAACCGATATTCCCGTGCGGATCTCAAGACCGGACTGAGCGGCGATAACGTCAACAAACTGCTGAATGCCTCCGGCGACGGTATAGCTGCGCAGGATCTCCTTGCGTCGTGGCTTTTTGCGAAACAGCGCATCGGCGGGAAACTCCGCCGAGGGCTGACAGGTAACCGCATCCAGGGCCGGGCCAATCACCTTCTGGAAATTTTGCTCGCCAATGATTCCGCCAAAATACTCCTTAATCGTGTGGCCCGCCTTTTTCGACCTGAACAACCGGGGCAGCACACCCAACAACTCGGTCAGTTTCAGCTGCGAGGGGATACTTTTCAGACCAGAGGGCGTCAGCAGACGATAGGGGAGTTTCTCTTTTTTAAGCAGTGACTCAAGCTGGCCGGTATCTTCCAGCATCTGCAGCAGGTTTCCGTAGCTGTTATAGCAGGTGTGGGCGCCGAGTTCCGTCCAGAATTCTCCTTCCGGCGTATCAAAGCAGTGACTGTGCAGACAGCCGCCGACCTGTTCCGATGCTTCCAGCACAAGAGGCTGAATGCCCCGCTTGAGGGACATATGCGCAAAACCAAGCCCGCTGATACCCGCACCAACCACAGCAAGTTCAACCACTTTTTGCTTCATCTCCAATCCACCTTAGCACCTTGGCAATAGTTTCCGGCCCACAGCGACTCACCCTGGCAGGCACAAAAAACCGCGGAGTGGCAACACCATCCGCGGTTATTTGGATTCTCGAAAAGGGGTCGAATCAGCCGCAGCCACCACCCTGGGAGGAACCACAGGAACCACAACCCCCACCACCGTCAACCGGCTGGAGATTATTGAATACGAAGCTGGCATTGCCGTCGCCACGATCCACGAAGTCGATCTCTACACCGCGCAGATACTGCATGGTGCCGTCATCGACAATCACTTTAAAACCTTCACAGGCGAGTATACCGTCATTGGCATTGATCGCGTCGCTGAAAGTCATGCCGAAGCTAACGCCACTGCAACCACCTGGGGTTGCATACACCCGTACGCCTTCAATGTTGTCTTCAACCTGCTGAAACAGCTCAACCATTTTAGTCTGGGCCATCTCGGTCAGGGTCAGGTCACTCTCGGTCAGTGCAGTACCACTCATCCCGATTTCTCCAATAAATCATCTGATAAAGGCTACGTATGTTAGCAAAAGATTATACAAAGAACCACTAAACCCAGCTTTTTAGAAGGTTTTACGGAATAGATTTCCCCCGCCACTGAATCCCCAGTTGGCTGGAGTCAGCTAGGAAAACGGATTATAGATTGAGCTGATTGCGGGCCTTGAGCTCGTAGAGATGCCGTTCAGCATCCACCAAGTGCTGCCCCCAATGCAGATGGTAACCTTTTCGCCACCCTTCGATGGCCTGATCCGGCTCCCCCTCCATCACCTTCAGGCCATGCTTGAGTTCACAGTAGATGTCGGTCAGGTCATCTGCGAGGCTGCCACTCATGCTTTGGCCATCCTCCGCCACATCAAACTCCATCCAATAGCCATCGCGCTCACCCAGCAGCTGACGCAGATAGGAGTAGAGCTCAAAACGGGCATCCAGATCGGCAAAAACATAGTGTCCATCGTCTTCATCCGGCTGCTCTATCGATGAAACCGCAGCGTGCAGACGGGGCAGGAGACTCGCGACCTCCTGCAGCCATTTCTCATCGCCATCCTGCAGACGATCGACCAGCTCGCAAAAATTGCGGGCTACGTCTGTAATATTTTGCTGATGTGGACTCATGAATCTTCTCCGATTGCTGTGACCTGATGCTCCGGGTCCCACTACCTACACCCGGTCTCAACGCTTCGTCGGCGGGATACCGTAACAGATAGTTTAGCAGGCAAACCGACCAATCCTAGTAAAAACCCTGCACTGGTCTGCTTGCAATGACAATTCCAGGGTAATCCATTACCGAAAAGGAAAAAAAACGTACAATCGCCCTATATGAAACCCTCATCCCGCAAACTACCGATCGTACTCGCCATTGGTGGACACGATCCCGGTGGTGGCGCCGGCATACAGGCCGATATCGAGGCAGTCGGCGCGAATGGTTGCCACTGCTCCACTGCAATCACCTGCCTGACACTGCAGGACAGCTGCGACGTGCAGGCAGTGATGCCACTTCCCGCCAAGCAGGTCATCGCCCAGGCAGAGACCGTTCTGAAAGACTGCCAGGTCTCAGTCATCAAGATCGGCCTGCTGGGAGAATCAGTCATCGCCCGTGCTATAGCCGGGCTGCTGCGGGAGCATGAAAACATCCCAGTGGTTCTCGATCCTGTGCTGGCGGCTGGCGGCGGCACCCCGCTGGCCACGGAGAGCCTGTTGTCGACCATCCGGCAACAGCTGCTGCCGCTGTGTACCTTGATCACCCCGAACAGCCCTGAGGCTCGTCGTCTGGCACCCCATGAGGAGACACTTGAACAGTGCGCCCGCACTCTGCTCAAATCCGGCACTGGACATGTTCTGATCACCGGCACCCATGAGCAGAGTGACCGCGTAACCAACCGCCTCTACGACAAGACGGGGCTGCTCGATCAAGCCGATTGGCAGCGCCTGCCCGGCGAGTACCACGGCTCCGGCTGCACCCTGGCTGCCGCCATCGCAGCCAATATGGCAAGTGGAAAAGATCTAATCGAAGCGGTCAATAGTGCCCAGCAATACACCTGGAAGACGCTACTGAATGGCTTTCGCAGCGGTCGTTGCCAATCCCTGCCGGACAGGCTGCAGCGCAACAGCAGCCAACCCGAAACATGAACAGAGTTACCAGGCTGCATGGCCTCTACGCCATCACTGACACGGCGCTTGCTCAGGACCAAAACCTGACTGAACAAGTCACCCAAGCCCTGCGAGGGGGCACGCGCATCATCCAGTACCGGGACAAAAGTGGCGACAGGTCACGCCGACAGGCCGAGGCAAAAAGCCTGCTCAAACTCTGCCGGGAGCACCATGCGCTGCTGCTGATCAACGACGACCTGGAACTGGCGAAGTGCATCGGTGCCGACGGCATCCACTTGGGCCGGGACGATGCCTCTCTTCCACAGGCAAGAGCACTGCTGGGACCGGAGGTGATCATCGGCGTCTCCTGCTATAACCAGCTTGAACTGGCCCGCGAAGCGAGCCGCGATGGAGCGGACTATATCGCCTTCGGGCGCTTCTTCCCCTCACAGACAAAACCCGATGCGGTACAGGCCGATCCCGAATTGCTGCGCCAGGCCAGCCGTGAACTGCCGCAGCCACTGGTTGCCATTGGCGGCATTACGCCGGAGAATGGCGGCCCACTAATAGACGCGGGCGCCGATATGCTGGCTGTCATCGAAGCGATTTTCAACCAGACAGACATTCGACTCGCCGCGGCAAGATTCAACAAACTATTCCAACCGGAGGATTTACCACGATGAGCCGTTCTCACGACCTTTTCGCCCATGCACAGCAACATATTCCCGGCGGCGTGAATTCGCCGGTGCGGGCCTTCAAGGGCGTCGGCGGTGATCCGGTATTCATCGACTGCGCCGCCGGACCCTACATCTTCGACCCGGACGGCATACGTTATATCGACTATGTCGGCTCCTGGGGGCCGATGATTCTGGGACACGCCCATCACGAGGTGATCGAGGCAGTCGCATCCGTTATCGACAAAGGATTGAGTTTCGGTGCCCCCACCGAACTTGAGAGCCTGATGGCGGACAAGGTCTGCGAACTGGTGCCGAGCATGGACATGGTGCGCATGGTCAGCTCCGGCACCGAATCCACCATGTCGGCGATCCGTCTCGCCCGGGGTTACACCGGCCGGGACAAGATCGTTAAATTCGAAGGCTGTTACCATGGCCACTCCGACTCCCTGCTGGTGAAGGCAGGCTCCGGCATGTTGACCCTGGGAGAACCCTCTTCCCCTGGCGTACCCGCCTCATTGGCGGAGCACACCATCACCCTCAACTACAACGACGCAGAGCAGGTCAAAGAGACCTTCGCCAGCATCGGCGACGAGATCGCCTGTATCATCGTCGAGCCGGTGGCGGGGAACATGAACTGCATCCCGCCGGTTCCCGGCTTCCTGGAGACCCTGCGTGAAGTCTGTGACCAGCACGGCAGCGTGCTGATCTTTGACGAGGTGATGACCGGCTTCCGCGTCGCTTTGGGCGGAGTACAAGGCTACTACGGCATCAAACCCGATCTCACCACCCTGGGCAAAGTGATCGGCGGCGGCATGCCGGTTGGCGCCTTCGGCGGAAAACGGGAGATCATGGAGAAGATCGCCCCGCTGGGTCCCGTCTACCAAGCCGGCACCCTCTCCGGCAACCCTGTAGCTATGACCGCCGGACTGCAGACTCTCGAGTTGATCTCCGTACCAGGCTTCTTCGACACCCTCTCCGCCAAGGTGGAAACCCTGGTCACCGGCATCATGGAAAAGGCCAAAGCGGCAGGCATCCCGATGGCTGAAAACCACATAGGCGGCATGTTCGGCCTCTTCTTCACCGAAGCCGACAAGGTAACCGACTTTGCCGGCGCCACCGCATGCAACCCGGAGCGCTTCAAGCAGTTTTTCCACGCCATGCTGGATCGCGGCGTCTACCTCGCCCCCTCATCCTACGAGGCAGGCTTCGTCTCCGCCGCCCACTCCGATGCAGACCTGCAAGCGACTATTAATGCAGCGGGAGAGGTGTTTGAGGAAATAAGGTGACAGGTGACAGCAGGATTCTCGCCTAACCTATTGGCGGTCAAGCATCTGTACAAAAAGGGGACAAATTTATTTTACTATTAATAAATCTGTCCCCTTTTTCATGTCCTTTTTCAAAACCGACCACCGGCCGGTTTTACTTAATCATTAGAGGCAAGGCTTAGAATTTGTAGGAGACGCCTAGCGAGACCACTGGGTAGTACTTGAAGTTCTCGAAGTCGCTTTCCACACGCTGCACTTCGGCTGCCAAATCATCAGCATCCACAATGCCCGCATCGGCACCGAACGGCGTCAAACCGACCTCGGGTGACCCCTGATACAATACTCCCACATCGAGATTAAAGCCCCAACCCTTGTCAGCGCTAACGGCATTGCCCCAGCCGATACCAAGATAGGGGGCACTGGAATTAAAACCGACTATTGCATCGAGTCCAACATCGTAGTCGGTACCGCCAATATTCAAAGAACCGCCGACAGGCAGCGCAGTGCCAGTTAGCTCGTTATTGTTGGACATCAGCCCGGCACTGACGCGAAAACCGGAATCAAACGGGTGCCAGTCGGCCAGCAGCGAAATCGTCTGAAGATCCAGCGTCATGTCGTAATCTGTATCATCCTGTGTATATGAGTAATCGTAATTAAAACCGTTGAAACCCAAGCGCGCGTTCAGCGACTCAGTTATTCCCAGGGTGCCTTCCAGGCCCAATCCCAGAGAGCCGACCTTGCCGGTCAATGCGAAGCCTTCAGCCATCGCATTATTTCCAAGCAGCCCAATTCCGAGCAATGCCACCATAGGACCAAGCTTTCTTTTCATCCCTTTCTCTCCCAACCAATCAACAGAATTCCAATCAATACTATTTCATTTTTCACAATCGTGAATGCGAAGGGGTCACAGAACGAGAACGAGGAAATTTCCGAGCCTAACACCCAGCCATGGCCGATAGGAGAACAAGAGAAAGGCGCTCACGATCTTGCCGCAATGGGCAGCTCACTACCAGTGATTACCTGATCGCAAATTTTTTACCGCCAATAATCGATCCTCATCATCGCCTCCATAACTATTCGAACAACTCAGTCTTCGTTTCTTTTCCGTAAAACGTCGATTTTCTTTACACAAATTAAGAATCCCCAATCCCATTTGGTCAGTTGTATGAACTAAACAACTACCTTTCTGCTGTTTAGGCAGTGCAGAGAAATGCCGGCACCTGCCTAAGGAAAAAAACTTCTACCATTGTCGGTGAGATTTACACATGGACCTGCATAAACACCTTGCCCAGAAACAGCATTCCCATTTTGAAAGGACGGGCGTGACTTGAGCATGCCTTCATTTGAAAACAACAATACAATCAAATAGATATAATTAATTCTATTAGTTGGCCTGAAAACTGCTCTAAGAATTGTGACTTTCGGACAATCAAACAAAAAGGCCTCTAAGATTATGAACACAATCAAATCAACCCTCATTGCTGTTGCCGTTGTCAGTTCCGGCTTTTCCTCACTTGCCCAAGCCGCACCAGTTGATCTATCCAGCTGGTCCGAAGAGGGGCCAGGCGGCGGTGTCTGGAGTGTTGCCGGCGACAACAATTCGGTTACCCAGACAGTGAACTCCAGCACGCCGACATTCTTCATCAGTGACAACCCATTTATCGACTCTCAGTTCAACGGCTCGCTCACGGTAGGTACCAGTAGTGATGATGACTTCATCGGTTTTGTCTTCGGCTATCAGACACCTTTCAGTGCTGATGGTGACGGCAACAGGGACATGGATTTCATCCTGTTCGACTGGAAACAGCATGCTCAATCCGGCGGAGCCGACGAGGGTTTTCATCTGGTTCAGGTGGACGGGGATTTCTCCAATAACAACCTCAACCATGGCAGTGCCGGCAGCGCTTTCTGGGATCATGATTCGGCTGATGCGGATGCAGGTGAATTCAATATTCTGGCCAGCAGCGTCGGTAGCGGCAGGGGCTGGCTGGACTACACTACCTACGACTTCACCCTGACCTATGAGTCAGACCTGATCGAGATAGTTCTGGATGGCGGTCAGTTCACCGACGAAACCATCTTCTCCGTTGCAGGTGCCTTCGAAGCGGGTAGCTTTGGTTTCTATAACTACTCACAGTCTGGGGTCACCTATGCGGGCGTTGCAGCTGAGTCAGTCCCTGAGCCTTCCGCTCTGACATTGATGGCTATTGGCCTGCTGGGAGTGGGTGGACGCCGGTTGCTGAAACGCTAATCGTTGTGCCTGCGTAGGAAAAATGGGGCAAATTTATTTTCATGCGAACAGTGCCCTACGCAGGCGGCAAAGATGGAAGCCCACGCCAGTCCCAGGCGCGGGCTTCCGATTAGACACCATCCTTACGTATCTGGTCAGCAGGACACCCTAAAGAAAAGAGAGTTTGCTCTCTGACCAAGTCACAATTGTTTTCAAATTAAATCTGGACAATAATCAGCTGACTATAAAATTACCCATGAATGGAAGGGAGTCCGATTGAGGAGATATCCACTTGTATCCTACCGTTCGCAACTTCGTCCTCACCTGCCTGCTCTGTCTCACTATATCTCCAGCTTACAGCGACGCCTTGACGTGGGTTGGTTGCGGCATCACTAAAAAGGCATTCATGGCTGAGTTGAGCCTCGCCTACCAACGGAAGACAAAGACAGAGATCCTACTCTCCGGTGGTGGAGCCACGAAGGGCATACGTCAGGTCGCAGCCAACAAAGTTGACATTGGAGGCAGTTGCCGTAACAAACTGTGGGATGATCCCGCAGAGAAATCGGTTCAATTTCACCCCGTTGCCTGGGATGCGCTGGTGGTCATCACCCACAAAAAGAATCCGATAGACAACATCTCGCTGCAGGATCTGAAAGCGGTCTACACGGGCAAAATCACCAGCTGGACGCAGTTGGGCGGGAATGACCAACCAATCGACTTACTGATTCGCAAGGGTAAGATTTCAGGTGTTGGCCACACCATCCGGGAATATCTTTTTGCTGCACCTGACATGGACTTCGCCTCTGACATCATTTTTCCCTCATCAGGCCCGCTGGAACAGGAGACTGAAAGCAATCTCAACAGCCTGGCAATCACCGGTGTCAGTAGCGCCCGAAAGCGCAATGTCAAAATCCTTAAACTTGAAGGCAAAGCCCCTACCTATGAAAACATCAAGTCGGGAACCTATCTACTCTATCGACCCCTCTATCTGGTTAGTAATTTCAGGAGCAGTAACCGAAGTGAGGTGATGAAGTTCATCCGTTTTGCCAACAGCCCACTAGGCCGGGAGGTCATCCGGCACAACGGAGTCGTTCCCTACATGGATGGACTCCATCTGGTCAACAAGCTAAACCAGCAGCGACGAATCAGTCGCAAGATGCGACTCGAGAGGAGGAGATCCAACAAGGATTAAACGTGGTATTTTAACCAGCCTCAGCCCACCTTTTTATCCAGTCGTTCACCTTGCCGCGAAGGTCCACTGGACCTTCGATGGTGACTCTAAGGAAATCTTTCCTCGCCATCCCTGGCGTAACCTCAGCACTCTAAATCAACCCCGGTCCGGACATCCTGTCCGGTCGTTCGCCTTGCTGCGAAGGTCCACTGGACCTTCGATGGTGACTCTAAGGAAATCTTTCCTCGCCATCCCTGGCGTAACCTCAGCACTCTAAATCAACCCCGGCCCGGACATCCTGTCCGGTCGTTCGCCTTGCTGCGAAGGTTCACTGGACCTTCGATGGTGACTCTAAGGAAATCTTTCCTCGCCATCCCTGGCGTAACCTCAGCATTCTAAATCAACCCCGGCCCGGACATCCTGTCCGGTCGTTCGCCTTGCTGCGAAGGTCCACTGGACCTTCGGTCAAGGCTCACCCTTTTGCCTTTTACCTTTTGCCTTTTACCTTTTGCCTTTTACCTTTATCCTTCACCCGTGACCGACCTTCTCAACCTACTATTGGAATGGATCTCGAACCACACGCTATGGGCTGGCGTTGTGGTGTTTCTGGTCGCCTTTTCCGAGTCAGTGGCCGTTGTCGGACTTCTTGTACCAGGCGTGGTAATGATGTTTGGTTTCGGCGCCCTGATCGCTACCGGCACTCTGGCGTTCTGGCCGGTCTTCTGGTGGGCGGTCGGAGGCGCTATCGCCGGGGACGGACTCAGCTTCTGGCTTGGCAGACACTATAAGGATCGGCTGCACAATCTCTGGCCCTTCAGCCGCCATCCGGAAACCCTGCAGCGCGGCACTGAATTCTTTAGAAAATATGGCGGTAAGAGTGTCGCTATCGGCCGTTTTTTCGGCCCGGTGCGGGCGATCATTCCGCTGGTTGCCGGTATGTTGGAGATGTCGGCCTGGCGCTTCTTTTTCGCCAATTTTTTCTCTGCCCTGATCTGGGCACCTGCCTACCTGCTACCCGGCATCGTCTTCGGAGCCTCCCTCGAACTCGCAGCCGAAGTCGCTTTCCGGCTGGTGGCGGTTCTACTCTTGGGCGTGGGGGGAATCTGGCTGATTTTCTCCATTTCCCGGCGACTGTTCCGACTGATTCGACCTCACGCCACCCGGATCGCCCAGACCATCACCAATTGGGGCGCGAGACACCCCTTCCTGGGCGAGATCTCCAGCGCCCTGGGTAATCCCGCCCATCCGGAAGCCCGGGGATTCGGCATCCTGGCAACCCTGCTGCTGCTGGGCACCTTTCTGTTCGGGCTGCTCGCGGCAATGGTGCTGGAAGGCACACTAATCAGCCAGCCCGATCACTGGGTCTTCAACGGACTGCAAAGCCTGCGAAATCCCTGGTCAGACAACCTGATGCTCCATCTCAGCCGTTTTGCCGACCTCTCAACGATCAGCGTGGTGACTCTTGCAGTGGGAATTTTCCTGATTCGGGAGCACCACCTTCCGGCACTGCAACACTGGCTGGCTGCTGTGCTCTTTGGACTGCTTACTCCTCTACTGCTGAAATATAGCTTGCAGATTCCCCGTCCGATGGAGGGTATCGAAGGGCTGGGTCCTTGGGCGTTTCCCAGCGCCCATGTCCTACGTGCCACCGTGACCTACGGCTTTCTTGCCATCCTTATCGCCAGGACACTACCGTTGAATCTGCGCTGGCTGCCCTATAGCCTGGCCAGCTCCATTATCGCAGGCGTAGCGCTCTCCCGGCTCTACCTGGGCGCGCACTGGCTGAGTGATGTAGTCGCCAGTCTGCTACTGGGCACTGCCTGGGTCGCAGCCCTGGGCATGGCCTGGTATCGGCATGCCGAGTTGGAACGCCACTGGTTGGGGCTCACGCTTAGCGTAATGCTCGCCGCCGGTTTCGCCACCGCTCTGGGAAGCCACCTCTATCAGACAGAGGATTTCCAGCGTTACCGCCCTGCCCCACCGGCGCAGACGATCAGCCTGCAAGCCTGGCAACAGGGCGCTGCCCCCTCGCTGCCCCGCCATCGGCACGATATACGTGAACGATTGGATCACCCATTCAACGTTCAGCTTGCCGGAACGCCACAGCCACTGATCGACATCCTGGCGAGCCGGGGCTGGCAGCGGGCAGAGATGCTGGGGTGGCACAATCTGCTGCGAATGCTCTCACCTTCTCTGGCGCTGCGGGAACTTCCCCTTTTGCCCCAGGTTCACGACGGCAGTTACGAAAGCATCACACTGGTAAAACACCCCGATGCAGGTGAACAGTTGGTATTACGCCTCTGGTCCACAGCCGTGACTTTACGGCCATTACAACAACCAGTCTGGATTGGCAACGTCTCCCGCCAGCGCCAGGCATACCTGCTCGGCCTGTTGACCTATCCCGTCACGGAGAGCGATTTTCAGACGCCGCTGGAGATCCTGAAAAGAGACACTGCAGATTTCATCCACATAGAGAAGAGCGATTCAAATGCCCCCCTTTTTCTTGGGCCTGTTGACGCAGGCTGAATCGTTTGCCGACGTCGCAACAAGACGGACACTCGTTGGCTGGGCAAACCATATAACCACTTAATAAATAGGCTTTTTTACCCTCCGGCAGGATGCGGCTCTGCTGATTTGTTATCATCCGCGCGACCACCCATCGGACGAAAATCTGATTATCTCCTATATTTCACAACTGGAATCCATAATGAATACAACGACCAAGCTTCTCGCTCCCCTGGCTGCGGCAGCACTGCTCACCGGCTGCGGCGCCAGTGAATACAGTCCATCCATCACCACCACTCCGGCAGAGATGTTCGCCGACGGCTGTCAATCCTGTCACGGTGAAAAAGGCACGGGCAAGTTCGGCCTGCTGTTGCGGCTCGCCGGATCAGATGAGTCAATCGAGCATATCGCGGAGAAAATCGAAAAGGGCGGCATGGTGATGTCCAGCTTTCCCGGCATCAATACAGCACAACGCCTCGCTTTGGCGACCTATATAAAAACCCTGTAAGTATTTTCATGCCTCGTAAAAACAGGCTTGTCACTGTTCAAGGCGCAGGCCCGATCAAGCGTAGCGGATCGGGCATTTTTGAATTGTCATGACACATGGGTTGCCGGTTCCACTACGCTTGAACCGGCCTACCCTGACAGCCTGAAATCACCCGCCCCAGCGTGGCAAAAGCGCATTTTCCACGCCCAGATGATCCAACACACGGGCAACCATGAAATCGACAATATCATCGACCGATTCCGGGTTGTTGTAGAAGCCGGGGTTGGCCGGCAGTATCACCGCCCCCATTCGCGCCAGTTTCAACATATTCTCCAGATGGATCTCCGAGAAGGGGGTCTCCCTGACCACCAGAATCAGCTTGCGCCGCTCCTTCAGCATCACATCGGCGGATCGCTCGATCAGATCATTACTGGCACCGCAGGCGATGGCGGAGAGAGAACCCGTGGTGCAGGGACAGACAACCATCGCAGCCGGCGGGTTGGAACCACTGGCCACAGGCGCCATCCACTGCTGCCGTCCAAAAACCTGCAACTGACCTTCTGCCGCATTGAAGCGTTGTGCCAGTATTTTTTGCGCCTCAGAGGGTTGGGCCGACAACTCCAGATCCGATTCCATCTTGAGCACGATCTGCCCGGCCTGTGAAATCATCAGATAGACGTTCCGCCCCGCACCAATAAGGCACTCCAGCAGGCGTAGCGCATAGGCACTGCCGGAGGCACCGGTAATGGCAAGCGAAATGGGGCCGTCTTTTGGTTCCATATTTACCCTCTGTCTTTCCCAAGCACATCCAGCAGACGCTGATGGATGCCCTCAAAACCGCCGTTGCTCATCACCAGGAGGTGATCACCCGGCTCCACCATTTCTGCAATGCTATCGATAATGGCCTGCACCTCATCGAATACCGCTACCGTCCCACCCAAAGGGCGCAGCACTGCTGCCGCATCCCAGGTAAGATCATCCGGCGCAAAGAGTAAAACCCGGTCCGCAGCCTTCAGCGCCCCAGCCAGCAGGTCGGCGTGCACGCCCCGTTTCATGGTGTTCGATCTGGGCTCAAATACCGCAATAATCCGTGCATCTCCGACCTGATCCCGTAACCCCTGGAGGGTTGTCTCAATGGCGGTCGGATGGTGGGCAAAGTCATCATAGACCCTGACGCCTCCGACCTCTCCCCGCAGTTCCATGCGCCGTTTCACATTGCGAAAATCACTCAACGCCTCGATTGCTGTCTTCGGCGGCACACCGGCATGACGCGCTGCCGCCAACGCAGCCAGTGCATTGGAGACGTTGTGACGACCGATGAGATCCCAGCTCACCCGCCCCACCTGTTCACCATCACACACCACATCGAAGCGACTGCCGTCCAGACTGTTGTTTTCAGCATGCCAGTAGGCTTCGAGTTCGGGATCGAAATACTCCACCGGGGTCCAACAACCCCTGTCGAGCACCTCGCCCAGGTTACCGTCATAGAGCGGCGTTATGATCAGCCCACTGCCGGGCACCGTGCGCACAAGATGGTGAAACTGACGCTGAATCATCTCCAGATCGTCAAAAATATCGGCATGATCGAACTCCAGATTGTTCATCACCAGGGTGCGGGGGCGATAGTGAACAAATTTGGAGCGCTTATCGAAAAATGCGGTGTCGTACTCGTCCGCCTCAACGACAAAAAAAGGGGTATCTCCCAGGCGGGCCGACACGCCAAAATTTTCCGGCACACCGCCGATCAGAAACCCCGGCGCCAACCCGGCATGCTGCAGGATCCAGGCCAGCAGACTGGCGGTGCTGGTTTTGCCGTGGGTGCCCGCCACCGCCAGCACCCAACGCCCCTGCAATACATGCTCTGCAAGCCACTGGGGACCGGACGTATAGGGGATGCCTTGATCGAGCATCGCCTCAACCGCTGGATTACCGCGGGACATGGCATTGCCCACCACTACCTGATCCGGCGCTGGTTGCAAGTGCTCGGTTTTATAACCCTCCTGGAGCCGGATGCCTGCCGCCTCGAGTTGTGTACTCATGGGTGGATAGACATTGGCATCAGAACCACTGACCGTATGGCCAAGTGAACGTGCCAACAGCGCGATGCCGCCCATGAAGGTGCCGCAGATACCGAGGATATGGATGTGCATCAGGTTACCGGAAAGAGTCTGGCTACCATCGACCAGGCAAGCATTGTATAGAGCACCCCCAAGGCCACCCCGATATTCAGGGTCAGACCAAAAGGTGTGGCGAATGATGTGTCCCAGCACCACGATGCTCCAGATAATCAGCAACAGCAGCAACAGGCTCGCTTCGGTGGATTCACTGCGGTGACTCCAGGCCACCAGGGGCAGGGCCAGCAGGCCGAGCAGCAGCCCACTGCCCATCAGGGCGGTGGCCGACTGTTGAAATCGTCCTCTCAGACGGCGGGTTCGCAACGCCAGATAGAGAACAACCAGCATCAGGAAGGTCTCGAAGAGGCTTTCAATCAACGCCAGGCCTGGACCGTGCCTCGCGTCAACGATCATCAGCAGACTGACCAGGATATTCAGCAGAAATGTCCCTGCCAGAATAACGCCGGACGCCGGCAGGTCCTGTGGCGCAGCACGCAACAGACAGAGATCGACAAAAAAGTTGAGCAACGCCTTCATTCAGCTCCCGCCTGAATTCATCAAGTGACGCATCATACCATCAGCCCGGGAACGATCTATTCTTCTGCACCTACCCGAACAGATTGGCCATCCTTTATCTCCGCATCAGGCACTGAAACAACCCGCTGCCCGCCACTGAGTCCTTCCACTATTTCCAACTGGCGGTCATTCCGCAGCCCCAATTTCACGACACGGCGTTTGAGCCTATTGCCCTCGATGAGAAACACATAATGAGACCCATCCGCAGCCTGCAGCACGCTGAAACGGGGCAGGATCAACGTGTTCTGGCTGCTACCGGTGTGGAAACGTGCCTGTAACCGGTAACCAACCCCTATCTTGTCAGGATACTCAGACAGGCCAACCACTACATTGACCCGCTGCTGCTCCACCCCGAGGGAGGAGCGTTTGGTAAAACCCGCCGGCTCAATCCGCTTCACTATGCCCTGGAGGCGCATATCACCCGCAGTCAATTCAACGGAAGTCCCAACACTGAGCCGCATGGCATCACGGGTCAACAGATCACTCACCACCTCAAGATCGGCAGGGTCCCCGATTTCCAGCAACAACTGCCCTGCCGGAAGACTCCCCTCCCCTTCGCTATAGCGGTGCAGCACCACACCACTCACCGGGGCGCGCAGCTGCGCCAGATCAAGCTGATACGCTGCCCGCGCCAGCCGGGCGCGGGCCTGGGCCAACTGCTGCAGGCTCACCTCACGCTCAAGTCGTTTTCGGCCCAGCCACTGCTCGACATATTTTGGCCCCAGCTTGATCGCGGTAAAGAGGGTATTCAGCGCTGCCTGGATAAACTCTTCCTGCTTGAGTGAGATCTGTGCCGTCTGCGCTGCCAGTACCGCATTATCCAGCTCCTGCTGCGAAACACTGCCCTCCTTCGCAAGCTGGGTGTTCCGCTCCCTCACCTTTTCAGCCCAGGCAACCCGCACCTTCTCTGCATCGACTTGGGCATCCGCCGCACGCAGTGCATCCCGGGTGGCCTCCACCGTTGCGGTCATCTCGATTGCCAGGGTCTTTTCGATCTCATCATAGGCATTGATGCGCAGCTGTTGCTCCATCTCTAACACCGCCGCCTGCGCCTCCTCGACACGCTGTTCAAAAGGGAAACGGTCAATCATCGCCAGCGGCTGCCCGACCTCGACCCTGTCCCCCGGCAGCAGGTCGACATGACCGATGCGCCCGTCCACCGGCATGGTCACACGATAGGTGCGGGCCAGCCGGGTCCGGGCCGGTTCGGTAAACACGCTGGAGATTCCGCCGCGCACCGGCGTCACGGCCACCACTTCCAACTGCTGGCCACAACCCGACAACAGCAACAGACAGAACATAACGAAACTTCCGATGACAACATTTCGTTTAGACATGGTTACTCCTTGACCTTGAGGCTTTCCAGCCAGTCGAGCCGGGACAGGATGCGAAAAACGAGCCACTGCGCCAGCAGGACGAACAGCAGCATCAGCAGCGCGCTGACCACCAGAGAACCTGGCAAAATCACCGCGGGAAACCGGTAGAGTTCAGTGCTATAGAGCAGCGACAGCCCTTCACTCAACTTTACCCCGGCGTAGAGTCCCAGCAGAATCCCTATCCCGTTCAGAAGCAGGCTCTCTCCTGCAAACAGGCTGGTGACCTGCAGCGGGGTATACCCCAATACCCGCAGGGTGCCTACCTCCCGCTCCCGTTCACTCAATGAGACCAGCGCGGTGTTGAGCACACTGCCGAAGGCGATCATGCCGGCGAAAACCACCATCACTACAATCATGCTGCCCATGGTCTCGCCGAAGGTGGCGTCAAGCTGTGCCAACGCATGCCGACGCTCACTCAACCCCAAAATCGCCGGGCGCTCTCTAATCCGGGAGAGCAGTTTTTTACTCATCTCCCCGCCCACACTGTTGGCAAGAAAACGGTTTGCCACCTGCTCTTCCCCCAGCAGACGGCTCAGATAACCGATATCAGCATAAGCGGCGAGACCGAGATAACTTTCAACCACGGCACTCACCTCAGCCACCACCTGTTCACGGCGCCCTGTAAGCGGCCTCAGGGTCACACTGTCACCCGGTTTCAGTTCGAGAATCTCAGCAAGCTTGCGGGTTAACACCAGTCCCTGTGAAGGCACATCAACCCTTCTCCCGAACTGGTCCAGAGGTGTATGCAGACGATTGTCCGTCGGCAAACCTGTAATGGCGATACGCTTCTGGCGCGCCCCGTTAGTCAGGTCGCAGGCAACCAGCAGCTCCGGCTGGGCCAGGGTAATCCCGGGCAGGCTTTCGATCTCCGTCAAAGTCTGCAGACCAACGGGTTCGCGCAGACCGATACTCAGATCCTGATGAGAGACCCGCTCGAACTCATAACCCATCAGGTAGTCCAGTGCATCGACCATGCTGAAAGTCGCAAACACCAGCGCAGTGGCGATCAGGCTGGCAAACAGACTCACCAGCGAACGGAAAGGGTTGCGAAACACCGAGCGCAGAATCGAGCGCCAGCGAAAATTCAGTCGCCCCCAAAGAAACCCCAGACGCTCCAACAGAATGTGGCCGCCTGCCTGGGGGGCCGGAGGGCGCATCGCTTCCGCAGGCTGCAAACGGGTCGCCCGCCAGACACCATAACCACTACCGGCAAGGGCAAACAGCAGGCTGATCAACAGTCCGGCCAGGGCGATATCTCCATAGAAGTGATAGACCAGTCCCGGCAGTTCGTAAAACTCTCGATAGATCGCCACCATCTCCGACTGCAACCAGACACCAAGCGCTATGCCCAACAGGCCACCGGTACAACCCACCACCACACCATAGGAGAGATAGTGCCGGATCAGGCTGAAACGGTCGTACCCCAGAGCACGCAAGGTTCCAATGATCGATCGCTGTTGGTTCACCAGACGACCAATCAACACATTGAGCACCAAGGCGCCTACGCCGAGAAAGATCATCGGCAGAATTCTCGACTGCACCTCAAGCCCGGCCAGTTCATCCTGCAGGAAACGGAACGAGGCCTGCTCGGAGACCGGCGTGGTCAGGGTCACACCGAAGGGGTCGAGCCGCAGTGCTATAGCCAACAGGACGTTCTTCACCTGCGTGGCGTGTCGGCTGCTGAGTCGTCCGAGTAGTTGGTTGTAGGCTCCGTCCAGGTCGCTTCTCGCCTGCAGATAGCGCTCACCAAGATAGATCACTCCAAAACGCGCTGGATCGGGTGCCAGTCCACCACTGGCCGGAATCAGGTAGACAAACTCGGGAGACTGGGCAGTCCCGACCACCAGCAGTTCCTGTCGGCTTTCGAGCAGCAGTGCGCCGATCCGATCACCCGGTTTCAATCCGTGGGCCTCTGCGAAGGCATGATTGAGAACAACTTCAGCCTCTCCGGGGCCGGAGATACTGCTACCGGTGCGCATCATAAGATCATTGAAGCGGGGACTGGCATAATCCGGCAGAGATAGGGCAACCCCCTCAATCGGCCGCACGACGCCAGGCAGATCGATCATCACCGATTGTGAAATCCGCCCCTCGATATTCACCACCCCATCAAGTCTTGCGATCTCCTCCACCGCCCATGAAGGGGCGCGCTTCAGATCCACCACAAAGTCGCTCAGGCGATAATCACGATAGTAGGCGTCTCTGGCACCACCCATATCGTGCCAAACACCCGCCATCCCGACATAGGCGCCGACGCCAATTGCAATCACCGCAAGCAGGGTCAGAAGCTGCCCCTTGCGCCGCCAGAGGTCACGTCTCAATTTATGGCGCAACGACCGGCTCACCAGGTGACCTCATCCACCGGAACCGGTCTGGCATTCACCTGCAGTGAATGTATGCCCCCATCCCGGATGGTGGCGATCCGATCACCGATGCCGGCAATCGCGCTATTGTGGGTGATCAGCACCAGGGTCTTGCCCAACTCCTCTTTCAGACGTACCAGCAGTGCCAGAACCTGACGACTGGTGGCCAGATCCAGCGCACCAGTCGGCTCATCACAGAGCAGCAGCTTTGGATTGCCCGCCAAGGCGCGGGCAATGGCGACGCGCTGCTGCTCTCCACCACTCATCTGTGAGGGGAAGTGATTTTCGTATCCAGCCAGCCCCACAAGCGCCAGCGCTTCTCCAGGATCAAGCGGATCGCCGGCTATCTCCGTGGCAACCTGGACATTCTCAAGCGCCGTCAACATCGGCGCCAGATTGTAGAATTGAAAGACAAAACCAACTTGGTGCCGCCGGTATTCAGTCAACGCCTGATCCGTCGCCTGCGCCAGATCTATCCCTTCGTACAGCACTCTCCCGCTGGTGGGATGATCCATGCCGCCGATAAGGTTGAGCAGGGTGCTCTTACCCGAACCACTCGGGCCGATGATGACCATGAACTCGCCATCGAGAATATCGAGAGAAGCATCCCGCAGCGCCGGAACCTCCACCTCTCCCATGCGAAAGATACGACTGGCGTTTCTTACGGATAACAAAACCTTCCGTTCCATTGGCATCCATATTTTTGCGGTGTGGTCGGCTCAAATTATAGGCCACGAAGCCTCATGTAGGCAGGATCAAGCGCAAGTGTTGGCTCTGACATTGATGCTTGCCGGTTTCGTCACACTGAACCGGCGACCCCTCTGATCCGTATTCCAGACAATAAAAAAGGCCGGCAGAGACTGCCGGCCTTAAGTGAGGCTGTTACACCTCAGGGGGGGTTATGGTTATTCAGTCGGCGGCTACAGCCTCTGGATCTTTTTGACCTACAAAGAAGCTGGCGATGTAGAGCACCAATCCGATCAGGAATACCACGCCGGCAATCTCACGCAGCCAGTAGAACAGTGCGATCTGATCCTGCACCGCCATGAACGACTGTGGGTTCTCGCCCATACGCTGCAGGTAGGCCTGCAGGATACCAGCGCCCGTCAGGAACAGGGTAATGAACACCATTGACACGGTCATCAACCAGAAAGCCCACATCTCCAGGATCTGCGACTTCGGCGGATTCGCAGCATTGCGGCCCCGCAACAGTGGCATAGCGTAGGAGATGATCGTCAAGTTGATCATCACGTAGGCACCGTAGAATGCCATGTGACCATGAGCCGCAGTGATCTGCGTACCGTGAGTATAGTAGTTCACCGGGGACAAGGTATGCAGGAAGCCCCACACGCCAGCACCCAGGAATGCCATTACAGCGGTGCCCAGTGCCCACAGGATCGCAACCTTGTTGGGGTGTTCGCGGCGACGCTTGTTCACCATGTTGAAGGCAAACACGGTCATCATGAAGAAGGGGATCGGCTCCATTGCGGAGAAGATCGAGCCCCACCACTGCCAGTACTCGGGGGTACCAATCCAGAAGAAGTGGTGACCGGTACCGATGATGCCGGTGATCAGGGTCATGGCGATGATGATGTAGAGCCACTTCTCGATCACTTCGCGGTCGACACCGGTAGTCTTGATCAGCACGAAAGCGAGGATGGCACCGAGGATCAGCTCCCAGACACCCTCTACCCACAGATGCACGGTCCACCACCAGAAGAACTTGTCCATGACGACGTTGGTGGGGTTGTAGAAGGCGAACAGGAAGAACACGGCCAGACCCACCAGACCTAACAGCATTACCAGATTCACCACGGTCTTGCGACCCTTGAGGATAGTCATGCCGATGTTGAACAGGAACGCCAGGGCAACTATCACTATACCCAGCTTGGTAATGGTCGGCTGCTCAAGGAACTCTCGACCCATGGTGGGCCACAACTCGTTCATGGTCAGTTCCGCCAGAGTAGCGTAGGGCACCAGCAGGTAGCCCGCCACGGTAAGACCCGCAGCCACCAGGAAGATCCAGAACATCAATGTTGCCAGCCAGGGCGCAAAGAGTTCAGTCTCCGCCTCTTCCGGTACCAGATAGTAGGCGGCACCCATAAAGGCCATCAGCATCCACACGATAAGTGTGTTGGTGTGGACCATACGGGCCACGTTGAATGGAATCTCTGGGAACAGAAAATCCCCTACTACATACTGCAGGCCCATGATCAGGCCAAACAGGATCTGCGCCGCAAATAGCGCAATGGCCGCGATAAAGTATAGCTTCGCCACCGATTGTGATTGATATTTCATTGTTACCTTCTCCCCTTAACCCTGGATGTTTGGCGGCCAGCCAGCGGTGTTGATCTCAGATACATACTTCAGAAATTCAGCCAGGGCAGTCAGCTCTTCATCGTTGAAGTTGAACTGCGGCATACTGCGGCGACCGGGAATACCATCTTTCGGGCGGCTCAGAATAAAACCCTTGATCGCATCGGTCGAATTGCCAAAACGCTTGTAGACGTTGCCCAGCTCAGGCGCGAAGTAGGCGCCCTCCCCCAGTAGCGTGTGGCAGCCAATGCAGTCATTGTTCTCCCAAAGCGCCTTGCCTTGAGCGATAACCGGACCCAGCTCCCCCTCCAGGGCCGCCCGGTTATCACGATTTGGAAGCTGCCCCATGGTGTCGAACGTAAGAGCGAGAAAAAGTAGAAAGAAAAAAGCGCTTCCACCATAAAAGATGTTGCGCGCCATCGATTTAGTAAAGGCCTCGGCCATGTGATTACTCCTATGCATGCAGACTTGCGACGTAAATTAGAAAATATTAATAGATGACAAGGCTTTGACCTTGATCAAGTTATGGTTTTGGAGAGCTATTTGCACCATGCCCCCTGCTCGATCCAGCGCATCAGCAGACTGGTATTCGGGTGGTCACTCTCCTCGCCCGGATTGATACCAGGCGGCATACGATTCTCCGTCAGACGCTGGTAAAGCCGACTCTTTTCCGCCTCGTGTGGAATAACAATAGGGATACCCGGCCTGCCTTGTTTTTTGTTGGTTCGGGAGAAGGCCCCCGTCATGATGGCCTCATGGCTGCTCAGGTTGACCTCATTGAAGTTGGGCGGGTCCCGGAATCCCGCATGGCAGGAGATACATGCGATATCGGAGCCAAATGCCGTGGGCTCGGCAAAGAGCGACAGCACGCTGGTCTTGAAAAACTCGTCATCTGCCGCCCCGCTGTCGATCCACTTTTTGACCTTTTGAATACTTTCAGTATCGGTTGGATGCAGGAAGGAGACACCCAGCGGCATACGGTTGTTTCGGAGTTTATGCACCAGACGGCTATCCATTGGCTTGCCCGGTGAAATGACGGGTCTGGCCGAGGCTTCAGTGGAACCTCGCAGAATACCTTCACAACTGGAGAGGTCCAGTCCCCGGTAACTCCGTGACGGGTCATTGGAGCTGTGACAAACGATACAGGCCGGTCCATTGCCAAAGGCGTTTGGAGTGCGCATCAATGTGGCGATGTAATCGTAGGTAATAGGAATATTTCCCTGCAGAACCAGGGCCTTGACTGCATCGTGATCCCCTTCGATCTTGAGTTCACCCAAGCGGATCTTGCGCCACATCTGATGGGTAACGCTGGCTGGATTCGCCACCTCATCCGCAGCCGACAGTGCCGCTGAAAAAAAAAGCGATGAACAGCCAGCGATCAGTGCGGCAACCAAATAAGATGTGCCGCTGTACTTTTTCGAACCACCAAACACATCTTTCCCCTGTTTTTACGCAACGACCCTCGCCAAGCCGATTGCAACAAAGTTCTCTGCCGGGCAATATGACTGAAACTGAATGCCTTGTCCATCGACGTAAAACCGGAGCCAATAGTTGATTTTACCCAGACTCTTTTTTGTCGTGCTGGCCACGCTGATATCGTTCTCATCAACCTGCGCCAGCGAAGAGAGGGAAATACATCTGCAGCTCCCTCCCGCCTCTTTGGCACAGTGGTATAAACCGGCCAATAAACGTCACGTCTGGCTACACAACATGTTCAAACTGCGCCGTGAGATGCTGGCGGTCTCCGACTATTTGGCACTGGAAGATCAGGTGCGGCTCAATAAGTGGACCACACGCCTGGCGCAGCACTACCTCAAGATTGGCGAAATGGTACCGGAGTGGCGGGATGAACTGGAACTCGAACAGATGGACGCACTACAAAAGGCGGTGGAACAGGGCGATTACAAACAGGCGGCCACCACACTGAGAAAAATTGGTCTCAGCTGCCGTTCCTGCCATCGGGACTATCGCGCCGTAGCTGCTGCACTCTATCGCAGTCCGGACTTCAGTATAGTCAAGGTCGAAGATACTGAAACATTGGAGGAGGAGTCCTATAAAAGGGTAATGGAGCGTCTCACCCTGTTGCTCAACCGGATCAAGATCGCCAGTGAGGATGAGAGAAAACAGACGGCACTCGATAGCCTGGGCGATCTTCGCCAGCGGCTTGAAGATCTTGGGCAAAGTTGTGAATCCTGCCATAAGGACAAAGCCAAAAAATCAAGAATCCTCGGCGCTGAAACAGAGAAATCCCTGGCGGCACTTGAACTTGCGATCAAAGCAGGAGAGATAAAGCAGACAGGACGCCACTTGGGAACACTGGCCGTCCAGAGCTGTGCACGCTGCCACAGCGTACATCGCACCCTGTATGACATCAAAAAGGTGCTCTTACCTTAAACGAGACTTAAACGGCTCCTCCCCATTGATACATATCATGCTTTTTTCGAATAATAACGAGTAGACTCCCACCTTGGTGTAATGCAGGTATATTTACACTCCGCACAGGTCCGCAGAGATCTGTCGTTGTCAGCGCCGCTGATTGGTGTTTACAAGGGGATATCGTCACGATGATCAACCATTATCCTCCGGCCTCCAGGCGCCGGATGTATCGCTTTAATTACATATCTCTTAGCTTCTCTATCCTGATTCTGACACTTGGCTGGGCAACAACAACCCTGGCCTCTTCAGATCCAAAAATCGAAATGGGCATCTCCGAATATACAAAAACGGATGAACGCCATGCGATTATCAAACCCAAAAAAGAGAGCACGGCAACCACTGATCATACAAAACTGAAGGAACTGCAAGGCCCGTTTTTTAGTGGTCCTGAAGTGACCAAAGCCTGCCTGGAGTGTCACAACACCGCAGGTCATCAGTTCATGAAAAATAAGCACTGGACCTGGGACTACAAACACCCAAAGACAGGGCAACACCTTGGCAAGAGCGTGCTGATCAATAACTTCTGCACCAATGCCAGGGGCAATGAAGGTATGTGCGCCCAGTGTCATGCCGGTTATAACATGGACAGCCCGGATTTTGATTTCACAAACCAGGAGAATATGGATTGCCTGGTCTGCCACGAATCCACTGGCACCTACTACAAAACACCCACATCAAAAGGCAACAAGGCCTGCTCCGTCATGTTTGAGGGCAAGCCTGCCATCGACTGGGCGGCGGTTGCCAAAAGCGTTGAGATGCCGACTCGCAACAACTGCGGCAAGTGCCACTTCTATGGTGGCGGCGGCGACAATGTGAAACACGGCGATCTCTCATCTGTGCTTTTTGATCCACCAAAAGAGGTCGATGTACACATGAGTGAAGCCGGTGAAGGCTTTACCTGTGTCACCTGCCACGTGGGCGAAGGTCACGAGTGGGCCGGCAGCCGGTACGAGATGCTGGTCAACGACGAGACCGGCACCGGCAAGCCTGGCATGCCACGGGAAACCGCTTCATGCGAAAGTTGTCACAGCGCATCACCCCATCCCATCACGTCAGTCCAGGGGATCAAGCTCAACAGCCATACTCAAACAGTTGCCTGCGAAACCTGCCACATTCCGGCCATTGCCCGGGGTGGCGTCGCTACAGAGGTCGATTGGGACTGGCGCACCATGGGCAAACTGAAAGATGGCGAGGGCTTCAAGCTGAAGGAGTACACCCAAGGGGATGGCCATCACCGCGCCACCTACAAGTCGATCAAGGGCACCTTCACCTATGCGGAAGACCTTGAGCCGATGTACGCCTGGTTTGACGGCACCATGAACTACACCACGATTGCCACCAAATTTGATCCATCAAAAGGCCCGATCGACATCAACAGTTTTTCCGGCTCCCATGATGACCCGGGTTCACGCATCTACCCGTTCAAACGCATGCATACCACACAACCCTACGACAAGGGCAACAACACCCTGCCCTATATGCATCTTTGGGGAAATGATGATAGTGCACTCTGGGGCAACTACGATTTCGGCAAGGCCATAGAGGCCGGAATGAAGAAAAATGGCATCCCCTACAGCGGCGAATGGGGGTTTATAGAAACCTACTCCTACTGGCCCATCAACCATATGGTGGCGCCCAAAGATGAGGCCCTGAGTTGTTCCAGCTGTCATTCACATGACGGCAGACTCGATCATCTTGAGGGTTTCTATATGCCGGGTAGAGGCAAGAATGAAATACTCGATCTTATCGGTTTATTGGCAGTTCTCGGCACCCTGGGTGGGGTACTTGGACACGGCGCGTTGCGCATGATCGCCACCCGCAGGAGGAAAGTCTGATGACGATGCATAAGATTCTGGTCTTCAAGCGGTTTGAACGACTCTGGCACTGGAGCCAGATGGCACTTGTCTTCACCCTGCTGTTCACGGGTTTTGCGGTACACGGCACCCACAGCCTGATCAGTTTTGGGGATGCCGTCACCGTACATACCTGGGCTGCAATTGTGTTGCTGGTGATCTGGGCATTTGCCATCTTCTGGCTCTTCACGACCGGCCAGTGGCGGCACTATCTCCCAACCACCGAGCACTTCATCACGGTTGCTCGTTTCTACGCCTTCGGCATTTTCAAAGGGGAGCACCACCCCTATCGCAAGACCTACCGGCGTAAACACAATCCGCTTCAGGCGCTGACCTATCTTATGGTCAAGATCGCGATCTTTCCTGCGATCTGGATATCCGGCATCGCCTACCTGCTGATCAGTTTCGGGCAGGGGGAATTATTTGAATGGATAGGAATTGAGTCCATTGCGCTGATCCATACCATCGCAGCACTCGCTATCCTGCTGTTCGTTATCGCCCACGTCTACCTGCTCACTACAGGCCATTCATTCATCGATCATGTGAAACCGATGATCACCGGCTACGATGACGTTGAACTGTCGGATGAGGAGCTGGCCTATCTGAAGGCAGATGAACCCGGGGTGATTAAAGAAGGAGATTAGTTCCACTCAGTTTAACTTATGTAGAGTGCGCTCAGCGCACTCTACAGGGATATCTTCGCTTTCTTTACGGTTTCCGCGACTTAGGTTATCACTCAAGCTTATTCTGGTGCGCACAGTGCACCCAGCCAAACGTCGCCATCCATCTTTTCAGGATGGCCTTGAACTCGGGAACTTAAGTTAGAAATTCGTCAGCGGCTGACCCTCTATTCACCCCGCCCTGACCAGTGCAGCGTCGTCTCACGGTACTCTCCCCACAAACCACGCTTCTGATCAAACGCCTCTTCCTCCATCTTCTTCAGCCGATCCCGAAACGCACTGTCCAGCGGATAACGATTGAGCACCACAGCATAACCATCAGCCACCATCTTCTCATTCAGGCTGTTGCCCTGCTCGTCCAGCACCACCAGAGAAATACGCCCATATTTATCACGGCGATTCAGATTTCCACTCAACATCACCTGTTGGTCTGGGGACACAAGACTCTTGAGATGAGAGGTCGACGCATCGCCTATCGACAACAAAACGTCCTCTCTCAACCCGGTACGCTGGGCTTCTCGTTGCAACTTGGGATTAGGGGTATCTTCCGGTGCATCGATTCCAGCCAGCTGTATACGCTCAGTGCCGCTAGTCAGTTCCACGACCAGCGTGTCGCCATCCTCTATCTTCTGTAACTTATAATGCTGATCTTCCGCAGCTGCAGCGGTCATGCTGAGACAACCGGCACCCAGCAGTAGAACAAATTTTCCTAGAGAGATATTCATAAAAACCCCGTGAACCTATCTTGGCAACCAGAAGATAAAAAACAGACAGAAGATGGTCAATGCAATAAAAAGCAGAACAAATTTTTTCCGCGCCCCGGCACGATAGCCTTTTTTCTGAAAGTGGGAGACTGCGCCGCAGTGAGGACACTCGGCAATATCTTCCGCTATCTTTTTACCGCAGTAGAGACAGTTTACTTCGCCCAATCGGTTATCCCTCTATTTAAAGCAATCATAATATGCAGGGTACACCCGACATTGTCACATTTAGAGAAGCCACACCCCATGCCAAGCGCCACCGCGAACTCTAAAACTTGAGTTATAATACCGCCCTGCCATTAGTACCAGGACACTCTCTTGTGATTATTAAGACCAAATACCTATTTCTCGCCCTTCTCACCAGCATACTTTTTGTCGGCTGCAGTGCGCATCCCGGTTCGGGGATCTGGGTGCCCGCAGCAGGAAGTGAGTCGCCTTACTCCAGGGTCGAAGTGCTTTTCGAGGGACGGGCCGAGCTCTTTGTTGCAGGCCGGGAAGCGCATCTCTTCCGCTGTTTCTGGGGTGGGACAACCGCAGACAGCATTCACATGGATTGCATCTCGGCGGATGACGAGACTCAAAAACCTGTCTTCACCCTGCAGATCTCCGCTGACGGAACCGCCAGACTCTCCGAGGCGGGAAAAAATCTAGGCATTTTTCAGCGCACAGAGCAGATACCCACACGAAAAGAGTAACATCCGATCAATGACTGGTTCCGCGGGAGCGGGTCAGTTTGTTGTGGACGTTGTATTTACCTGAAGGCTTTTTCATCGGCAGACGTTTGACCTCCTCAAGCGTCTTGGCGTCGTAGATCACCAGCGCACCATCGAGATCCCAGATGCTGACCAGGGCATAGCGGCCATCCTTGGTGAACTCGACATGGGCAGAGGTCTTGCCGGGCACAGGTTTCAGCGTCTTTACTATCTCCAGAGTCTGCTTGTCGATCACATGCATCAGGTCCCTGTTGGGACCGAAGAAGACATCGACCCAGGCGTAGGGACTCTTCTCATGACTGCGCATGAAGAACCCTGGCCCCTGGGTGGGAATGCGTTTGATCACCTCCCAGGTTTCGGTGTCGACGATGGTGACCTCCGATTTTTTGATATTTGGCGTGGCCAGCACGTTTCTGCCCTGATACTGCCAGGTAATGGCGGAACTCAGATGCGGCATGCCGGGCAGTGTCACCTGAGCCACGGCTCTCTTCAGGTCGAGATCGACAACCTGCCCCGCACTTCCTTCCAGCCCCTTATCCAAACCCCGTGACGTGCCGATCACCCGGTCATACTCCTGGGTAAGGAAGAAGTCATCCAGATAACCCTCCACCTGGATGCGGCGTACCGGAAACCGCTCCTCTTTATGGGCATCCCCGGACTCTTCCCGGTAGTCATGGACCCAACCGGAAAAACCCGCCGGCGGCTCGTCCATATAACCGATCTCCCAGACCTCCGGAATATCCTTCAGCGCGGCGATAAAACTCTCCCGCGGATCCGCCGTATAGACCGCGCTGACCCTTGAGGAGCTGCCGCTTCCGTCGACCGCATCGATCATCTTCAGCGGTGAAAGGTCACGGGCATCCAACACTACCAGGGAATGGGGCAGGTAGTTGGCGGCAATCACATATCGTCCATCGTGGGAGACCGCCAGATTACGGGTGTTGATACCGACCCGCACCTCGGCGGCATAGGTCAGGTTGAAGACATCGAATTTGCTGATCCAGCCATCCCGGGAGGCGAAGTAGATATAGCGGCCGCCTTCGGCCCACTTTGGCCCTCCGTGCAGGGCGAAACGGGTCGGCAGCCGGTGAATCGGTTCAAAGGTATCCCCATTCAACAGGGTGGCGTGGTGATCCCCAAGTTCGACTACCATGAAGAGGTTGTCGATATCCGCCTCGAATTTAGGGCTGTCCGGCAGTTCTCCCGGTTTATGGTAGACCAGCTGGCTCCCTTTGATTTCATCCATACCCCATTTGGGCATAACCTTCAGCGGCGTGTAGATCAGCTCCACCAGTGACTCTATCTCCGCCTTGTTGAGCTTCTCCTTGAAGGGCGGCATCTGTACAGCCGGACGGCTGTTTTCGATCATTTGAAAAGCAGACTTCCTGCGCAGCCGCTTCAGGTTTTGCGGCAGCAACGCAGGACCGATGATCCCCAGTCGACCAGGACCGTGACATTCTGCACAGTGCGTTTTATAGAGTGCCTTGGCATCAACTGCGGCAAGACTCTGGCCCGCATTAAAAAAGCCAGACAGGCCAAAGAGGGCCAAAAGCAGGGTACGAATCTTCATGGTTTACCTACCCGGTAAGCACTTGATCTACCGGCGTTTCATCTTCTGTGGCGGAGGGAATACCGATCTCTTCGTCGGTGAGATAACAGGCAGGATCCTCGCTCCAGGCATCGCCGGTGAGCTGCATCGCCCGCACCCGGGTATTGCCCCCGCAGATATCGAAATGGCGGCAGACACCACAACGTCCGCTGACTGTGCGCGGACTCGCCTTGAGACCGGCCATGATGGGATCTGATGTATCCATCCAGATCTTTGAGAAAGGCCGCTCTTTTACGTTACCCAGATCGTAGTTCCACCACATGGTGTCTGGATGGACCCGACCCTGATTGTCGATGTTGGCGATATTGACACCGGAACTGTTGCCACCCCACTGGATCAGTTTCGCCTTGATGTGTTCAGTCTGCTCTGGAAAGAGTCGCTCCACCCAATGGAGCAGATAGACGCCGTCCGCATCATTGTTGCCGGTGACAAACTCCGTGCCCCGCCCCTTGGCCGCATCCTCCAGCGCACGATCGAACAGCAGATCCATAGCCCAGCGGGTGGTGTTGAGGAAGACGTCATCCTCACGGTTTTTGTTGCCACGTCCCGCATAGTTGAGGTGGGAGAAATAGAACTTGTTAATGCGCTCCTCAACCATCAGATCCAGCAGTTGAGGCAACTCCTCCGCATTGTCCTGAGTCATAGTGAAACGCAGACCCACCTTGATACCGGCATCCCGGCAGAGGCGCAGCCCGTGCATCGACTCGTCGTAGGCGCCCTCCTTGCGGCGGAATTGATCGTGGGTCTCACGGATGCCGTCGATGCTGATGCCCAGATAATCAAAACCCACCTCGGCGATCTTATCTATATTCTGCTCATCGATCAGGGTGCCGTTGGTTGAAAGGGCCGTATAGAAACCCATCGCCTTGGCATGATGGGCAATCTCAAAGATATCGGGACGCAACAGGGGTTCGCCCCCGGAGAGGATCAGCACCGGCACCTTGAACCGTTTGAGATCCTCCATCACCTCAAAAACCTGGGCGGTACCCAGCTCATTCGGAAAATCGGTATCCGCTGAGATCGAGTAGCAGTGCTTGCACATCAGGTTGCAGCGCCGCACCAGGTTCCAGATCACCACCGGCCCCGGCGGGTTGCGTTTCGGTCCCAGTGGTTTGGGATCCAGTATTTCCTGCATGAATTGTGAGATTCTAAACATAGCTATCTTATATTAGGTAAAAGGCTAAAGGTGAAAGGTTAAAGAGGTAGCAGAGTATTTCCGTCGCGTCCGACTTGCCCTTTTACCTTTAACCTTTTGCCTTTAACCTGGAATCCTCATCCCGGTTTTTTTCAGTATCCTGCTGCTGAACAGGACCTCGTGGCCCCGGTTATCCTTGCCCAGCAATTCCACGATGACTTTGGTCTTCTCCATCACCTCGTCCCTATCTCTGCCATGCACCATAGCGAATAGATTGTAGTGCCACTCAGGCAGATGACGGGGGCGATGGTAGGCATGGCTGACAAAATCCAGAGCACCTATCTTGCGGCCATACTCCTGCACCTTGTCGTCCGGCACATCCCAAACAGTCATGCCATTACCCTTGAAACCGAGTGTATAGTGGTTCGGTACGGCTCCAATACGACGGATGATGCCGGATTCCAACATCCTGCGCATACGCCGCATCACCTCATCGGCGGTACTATCCAACGCCTGGGCAACCTGCTCATAGGGTTCCGGCACCAGTGGCAATCCACCCTGGGTCGCCACCACAATGCGACGATCCAGGTCGTCCAACGGCTGCGTTGTTATGCCCTTATCCGACATCGTGTCTCTCGGCCCGGGGCTACTCTGATCCTTTAGGATCTATCTTGAGATCCGGAAGACTGACGCTACCGATCACCTGCAGCACGATGCCACAGCAAACAAAAAAGAACACCGAAGCCGCCAGACTGGCGAATATGGGATTGTCCGTCCCAACCGTGTAGGCCCGATAGCCGGCGGCAAATAGAGTGATGACCGCAGCGACATAACAGATATATGCCACAACCAGGGATACCCTCTGGGCAGGTTTTCGTGTCTTCAAAAGTTGAGCCTCTTAATCTATAGCGTATTCTGGAATTTCAGACCGGATGTTACACCATAAGGGCATCGTATCCGCAGTATGGGGACGAAATTCAAACCTCGAATTTCAGTCCGACAAAGAACTCCTCTTTTTTCGGCATATTGTAGACTCGATATCCTGTCACATCCTCAATCTCAGCAAGCACCGACTCGATGCGCGTTGGGGTCTCTGTCGCCAGCACGAACCACATATTCAAACGGTGGTCTCGCGCGTAGTTGTGGGCGACCTCGGAAAACGCATTGACCTGTTCGGCCACACGCTCGAAATCCTCTTCAGGAATACTCATGGCACAAAGACTGAGCCCACCACCCAAACGTTCCGCATTGTAGAGTGGGCCAAAGCGGGAGAGCTGTCTCTTCTCCAGCATCTGCTCCAGACGCTGAATCAGTTCCGCCTCGCTGATACCAAGATGATCCGCCGCCTCCCGGTAGGGATGATCGGAGACTGGGAAGCCTCCCTGCAGGCGGTTGATGATAGCGCGGTCGACACTATCCATCATTGGTAACGTGCACCACGCTGCTTAAAGCGGCGCCCACTGAACAACACCTTGTGGGGAATGCCCTCGAGGCCGCAGGATTCAATGATTGCGTCGATGTAGTTGAGTACCCGCTGACGATCCTTGCCGTGGATCATACTGAAGAGGTTATAGGGCCACTCGGGCAGGCGCCGTGGACGCTGATAGCAGAGAGTGACACAGGACTCACTGCCCAGCTTCCCTCCGACCTCATCCAAGTGTTCGTCAGGCACGTCCCAGACCACCATCGCGTTGGCGGTATAACCCAGCTCATGGTGACGCACCACGATACCCAGGCGCTTGATGATACCTTCATCCTGCAACCTGGTAATGCGCTCGATCACCTCCTGCTCCTCCATGCCGATACGCTCACCCACCTTGGCATAGGGGTGACTTGAAAGCGGCAACCCGCCCTGGATTTCGGCAACCAGGCTACGATCAGCGTCACTTAGCACCACAGAGGAAACCCCAGATTGATATGGAACTCTTTTCGTAATGGCAGATTGAGAATGGGGAACCCTGTCTCAGACTCCATTCTGGCCAGCACTGCCGCCAAATGAGCTTCGGAGGGCGCAGTTACCACAAACCAGAGATTGTGCTCATCCTCACGTTCGTAATTGTGATTCACCTCAGGGTAGGCGCTGACCTTTGCGGCAACCGCCTCGAGCCGCTCTTCCGGAACCGCCATCGCCGCCAGGGTACTGGCACCGATCTTCTTGGGCTTGAATACCGGGCCGACCCGACTGATGACCCCCGCATCCTGCAATCGCTGCAGAATCTTCAAGACCAACGCCTCGCTGGTGCCGACCCTGGCAGCCATATCCGCATAGGGCGTCGATGTGAGCGGCAACCCATTCTGATATTCGTTGAGCAGTCTCTTTTCCAAGTCGTTCAACTCCACCTTGCCTGGGTTCAGCGTACGTGGATGGGCCTGTCTGAAAAGCGATGCAGGGTTAGCCATGTCACAATCCTGTCTGGTGGGCGCGGGAGGTAAAAAAGATGCCGCTGGGCTTATCCACCGGCAGCCGGTGGGTCAGTTCCTGGGTGCGGGTAGCGTAGATCTGCACCTCGTCTTTGTCGCGAACCGATATCCAGACGGATTCGCCACGGGGGCTGAACTCCATGTGCAGTGTGCCCTTGCCGGGCTTCAGAGTATTGATGATCTCGAGAGTTTCGGTATCGATAACCTGAATGGTGTCGTTGTGGGGGAAAGCGAAGTTGACCCAGATCTGGCGACCGTCCGGACGGGCCATGACAAACACCGGCTGACCATGTACCGGAATCTGTTTGATCTCTTTCCAGTCTTTGCTGTCGACAACCAATACGGCATGACGCCCCACCGCCGGCAGAAAGGCGCGGTCATCCGCCATCGCCCAGCCTTCGAGATGCGGCATCTTGTAGACCGGAAGTTTTTTCTGGCCGCGGCCGTAGTCATCGAGGATCAGGCGGGTTCCCTTCTCCGGATGCCATAGATCGAGCAGCGATAAACCATCCTGCCCGAAGAGACCGGCGATATAGTAGCGACCATTCGGCGTAATCAGCCCGTCATAGGGCAGGCTGCCGATATCCTCGAAGCGCTGAATAGCTGGTTTGGCCGGATCACTCATATCGATAATCCAGCTCTCACCGGAATCGTAGAGGCTGACCACGAAGCGCTGATCAGGCGCGTCCACCAACCCCACCGTTTTTGAGCCTTTTTTATTACCATCCCTGTCAGTGACAGTGGTGGCTGGGATATCGGCAATCAGGGAGAGGTCGTCGGCGGAGAAGATCTTCACGCCACCGGGTTTATAGTTGGAGACTGCGATCAAGCTGCCATCCTGGGAGATAGCGCCCCCGATGCTGTTGCCGCCCTGAATGATACGTTTGACGATTCTGCCGCAGAGTATATCCACTTTGGTGAGTCCACCGTCACGGCCGAACACATAGACGTAACGCTCATCACGGGAGTAGACAGCCGAGGCGTGGGAGAGATCGCCCAGTCCCTCGACCTGAAACAACGTGTTGTGGTGGGTGGTGTCCACAACTTTCAGGCTACCTGCCGCTCGTTCGACGATAACGCCCATATCGCCGGTGCCACGGGTCAGACAATCAGCCAAGGAGATACCGGGCATCAGAAGCATCGTGAAAAACAGTATAGACAGAGATTTCATCACCGCTGGACACCCTGTTTCAGCTGTTGCGCCAACCATAGGGCTTCACTGTCGGTAAAAAACGGACGCCAGGGCGGCATCGGTGTACCGGGGCGACCGTGCAGGATGGTGACCGCCAACTGTTCCGCTTGCCAGGACTGCAGGCGCTTGGGTGTCAGAGCAGGACCGAGTCCACCCTCCAACCGCATACCATGGCAGGAGCCGCAGTCATGTTTCAACAGATAGAGCAGCTCAGCCTGGCGCGGGGGGACGATTTCCGCCTGCACGGCAGTGCCCGTCATAACGACAGGCATGACCAGCAACAGGATGGAAAGGGCTTTCATCAGGTTAATACTTCTCTTTCGCGTAAATAAGACATTACTTAAATAGTAAGATATCACCTGGGTTTCAGGAGTGGCTTTGACTTCTGTCAACCTCCCTATTCGACGTGTACCACACCGGTCATTTTGGGATGTGGACCACAGCGATAGGGAAAACTTCCGGCCTGATCGAAGCTGCGTTCATAGGTATCATCGGGAAACAGATAATCAGGCTCTGGATCCCCCGCCTGCTCAAACCAGACGCTGTGGTACTGCCGCTTCTCCCGGTTGATCCAACGCAGCCGCTGCCCGGCCTTGATGGTAATCTCCTGTGGCTCAAATTTAAATTTGATGATGTCTATCTCAGCAACCGGTGTCTGCACACCACCCGCCGACAGAGACGAGGCAACCAGGGTGAAAACCAGAGCCAACAGGCTCCGACGTAGACTTATCAAACTGGTAGCCTTGGTCTTCATTACTGCGCAGTGGCGTTGATCTCGGCCTTGTCATTATCGAATCCCAGTTTGTAACCCAGGGAGACGTGGTGAAAACGCGCGTTGCTGAAGTCGTCATGGATGGCAAAACCAAAATTGTAAACCTGGCCTTTTGCCAGCGGCAGATCACCCGGTTTGCCGGTCTCAAGCTTACGCTTCATCACCAGGGTCCAGATACCACCCTCCAATGCTGCGGTCATCTCTGCCGCCTCGCCGCCGCTCATGGTGCGCTGCTCCAGGATATGGCCATCCTCGACCTCACTCTTGCCGGATTTATAGCGGACCAACTCCATATATTTGTGGGCGTCCATCTCTGCCTGCAGTTCATCCGCACTCTTCAACTTGTCCCAACCACCGCGCTTCTTGCCACGGCGACCTTTAACCTCAATCTTAGTACGGCTCTCCTCGATATACTTGGTCAGGCCCTGGGAAAGGTCGAGCTGCTGAGCTACCGGGCTGCCATTTGCAGTCTCTGCATCCGGAGCATGGGGCATGGAGCGAATATCGTGGTGACAGGTGCCCCAGCAACCGGACCGATCAGCGTACTTCACCTTGTCGGTGGCAAACATCACCGCCAGCTTCATGGGGTTCTCCGGGTCCATCTTGCCGCCCTCAACGAAGGGCACAGGCGCATGTTCGGAATCCTCCCAACTGAAGCGGAGATAGAGGTTCTCTCCGTCATGGGTCGACTCGACATTGACCGGAATACTGCCACGCTTACCTGGGATGGGGGTCTTCTCCGCCTTCTGACCTGTGACCATCTTCTCGCCCATTGCGGCGGTCTCCTTATCATGTCAGGTAGTACAACGATCTCCTGCCTTGATAAAAGGACGCGCACCGCCATGATCCTTGCCGGTCAGCATCCACTCCATGGAGGTCTGACCGGGGTAGAAGATGGTAATCTCGCGACTGGCTGCCTTGCTCCAGTCCACATCGATACCGCTGGTTGCGGCGGGTGCAGACGCAATTGGTACCACCGCCGCTGCAGGCGCGGCAGCAGCTGCCTCACGTTTCACAGCATTGATCTCGATCTTGGGATCTTCGTTGTCAAAACCGATCTTGTAGCCCAGGGAGACGTGGTGAAAACGGGCATCGGTATGGTCGTCATGGATGGCAAAACCCAGATTATAGACCTGGTCCAGCGTCAGACTCAGATCACCGGGCTTGTCGGATTTTAGCTTGCGCTTCATAACAATGATCCAGGTGTTGCCCTCCTTGCGGGCATCCACCGCGAAACCCTGACCACCGTTCATCAGACGCTGTGACAGAATATCTCCATCCTCGGTCTCGCCCTTGCCGGATTTATAACGCAGCAGGTCCATATATTTATGGGCATCCATCTCCGCTTTCAGCTCATCCGCGCTCTTCAGCTTGTCCCAACCACCCCGTTTCTTGCCTCGACGCCCTTTGACCTCGACCTTGGTACGGCTCTCTTCAATATACTTGGTCAGCCCCTGAGACAGATCAAGTTCCTGTGCAACCGGACTGCCCTTCGCAGTATCTGCATCCGGAGCATGCGGCATGGTGCGCAGATCATGGTGACAGGTTCCCCAGCAGCCGGACCGGTCAGCATACTTCACCTTGTCGGTGGCAAACATGACGGCCAGTTTCATGGGATTTTCCGGATCCATCTTGCCGCCTTCCACGAAGGGAACCGGCACATGGTCCGTATCTTCCCACTCAAAGCGCAGATAGAGATTTTCCGTATCGTGGGCCGCCTGCACATTGACAGGAATACTGCCACGCTTGCCGGGAATGGGTGTCGGCTCCGCCTTCTGACCGGTGACCATCTTCTCACCCATGGCCGCGGCTTCCCTGTCGTGACAGGTAGTACAACGATCGCCTGCCTTGATGAATGGACGTGCGCCACCATGGTCCTTGCCGGTCAACATCCACTCCATGGAGGTCTGCCCCGGATAGAAGACAGTGATATTACGCGTTGGCACATCGCCCCAGTCAATACCGAAACCGGCAACCGGGGCTGCCGCCGCGCTTGCAGCAGGCACTTCACCCGCCTGTTGCGTCTTGTAGGCAGCCAGCGCATCCGCAACGGCTTTATCCAGCCGTGCCTTTTCGGCCTTCTTGGCTGCCACCTTGACCTCACGGGCCTTCTTCTTCGCAGCCTGCTCCGCTTCAGCCTCGGCAGCCTCTTTGGCTTCGACCCTTTTCAGACCTTCGAGAAACATCTCAGGCACTTGCCGGACAAACGAGGGCTCTGGCGCCTCCAGCTCCTCCAGCTCCTCATCGGAGAGCAGATCACGCACATGTTTGTGAGCAATGCCCTTGTGACAGTCGATACAGGTCTGGCCGGTTCTAAAGGCATTCAGATGCTGATTTCTCGCCCGGGGTTTCTGAAACTCCGGGTTCATGGATTCAAAATTGTGACAGTTGCGGCACTCGCGGGAGTCGGTGCTCTTCATCGTATCCCAGACCCGCTTCGCCATGGTCAGGCGGTGCTCGTCGAACTTTTCAGGGGTATCCACGGTCCCCAGAATCTTGTGGTAGATCTCATTACTGGCCTGAATCTTCCGCACCATCTTGTGTACCCAGGGATCAGGGACATGGCAATCAGAGCAGGCCGCCCTGACACCGGTACGATTGGAATAGTGAATACTCGGCTTGTACTCCTCGTAGACATTCTCCTCCATCTCGTGGCAGCTAACACAGAATTCGAGGGTATTGGTCGCCTCCATTGCGGTGTTAAAGCCACCCCAGAAGATGATGCCACCGATAAAAAACAGCAGTGCGCCACCCACGGTTGTGCCAAGAATGAATCGACGGGATGCCAAGCTGGGTTTTTTAATCTGATCTGCCATTTGCTTACCGTTTTACACGAGGAGAAAAAAGGCGAAAAAACGCGGGCATGGAGTGCCTCCATGCCCGCTTTCGGTGTTACCCGAAGTTATGCAACCCTGATCAGGTTACGTGGTTAACGCGGTTGTAGACGTTAAACTTACCGGTCGGAGCGTAGAGACCCTTGATGCGTGCCTTCTCCTTGAGAGTCTTGGCATCGAAGATGATGATCTGACCGTTGGGCTTCTTGCTGTCCTTGCGGTTCCAGACAGAGGTCCATACTTCAGATCCGTCACTGCTGAACTCGATATGAACGGCTGCATAGCCTTCAACCTCGGTCAGACGAATGGTCTTGACGATCTCACGAGTCTTCTTGGAGATTACCTGGATCGACTGCTGAACTTCCGGCTCAGGGTGTTTGGTCTGATCCGCCCAGTAGTAGTCAGACTTCGGATGGGTGCGAATGAATACGCCAGCACCGTCGGTCTCGACCTCGTAGCAGATCTTCCAGGCCTGATCGGGATGACCCTTGGGATCATTACCCCAAGCGGTAACCTTGCCTACACCCAGATGGGTCGTGCCGCCTACAGGACCACACTTGGGGTCGATCCAGTTGGCGCCGGGACCGGGATGAGGCTTCTTGTCCACATCGATCATCGCTTCCAGTTTCTGGGTCTTGGTGTCAATCACCACCATCTTGTCGGAGGCGTTGGCAGCAATCTGGAAGTAACGATTGCTTGGATCGTAGAAACCGTCGTGCAGGTACTTGGCGGAGTCGATCTTGGTCATCTTCAGGTTGTCGATGTCGCTGTAGTCCACCTGCCACATCTGACCCAGCTCCTTCATGGAAACCAGCCAGGTCGGCGCCATCGGTGTGTCGTATACCGCTGCGACACGAGACTCGTTGACATACTCGCCATCGACATTCACGCCACGGGCAGAGACGACTTTCAGCGGCTCCATGGTCTTGGCATCGAGGATAACGAAGTGAGGTGGCCAGTAACCGCCACCGATGACGTATTTGCCGTCACCGGACACGGCAACATCGCGAGCGTCATAGGCAACCTGCACCTGAGCCACTTTCATCTTGTCAGGCATGGCCCACAGATCGACCTTGGTCATCATGCCGTCACGACCCATGATGTACCAGAAGCGACCGGGATCTTTTGCATGAAGAGTGTTGTGGTGCTCTACCGCTTTCAGTACATGTACTGCATAGCCGGTCGGAATGTGTGCAACAATTTCTTTCGTGTCACCATCAATGATCGCAATCTTGCCTACATCACGCTCGATAACCAGGAAGAAATTCTCCCAGTTGCGGCCGTGCATCGGCTTGGTAGGATAATCCTTGGGTTCGACGTAAACCTTGTGACGTTCCTTCATCAGGGCAAGAGACATCTCCGGCGGGACCGGCGGTTCCTGCTGGATGTACTTGGCCATCAGGCTGATCTCTGCCTTCGACATGATGTCATCGAAGTTGTTCATACCACCTTCTGTACCGTAGGTGATAATCTTTTCAAGACGCGTCTGTCCCAGCTTTATGGTGCTCTTCGGCTCAAGGCTCTTGCCGGTAGCACCCTTACGCAAGGTGCCGTGGCAACCCGCGCAACGCTGGAAATAAATCGTCTTCCCTTTTTCAAAGTCTGCTTCCGACATGGTTGGCGCTGCCGCAGTTGCGTTTACAGCGAAACCTGACGTCGCGACACCAAGGGCAAAGCCCAGGGCTGAAAGTGTAAATGTGGTTTTCTTCATCTAGTTGAGTCTCCATCAAGGCCATCGATTATGAAGATTTGGGCAAAACCCCGTACTTTCGTGGGTTTAGTCACGGGCAGACGATAACGCCGGGAAGGAATACCACTCTTTGACATGAATCAAACGCGTTTTTTATTGCTGGGTGGCAATCAGCTTTTCAAACGTAAAAAAAAGTGAACCGCTCACGGAAAATACCAAGCCTATTCCTATAAAAACCACCGTATCTCAGTATATTAGCAAGGGTTAATTCATTTACTACAACTCAAGCCACCGATCTTCGGAGCGTAAATTTCTGATAATTGTCAGACAACGCAAGAAACCCCAATCCTAATTCTTATTGACCTGCGTCAATAAAAACCGGTGTTTTTTTGCAACCCATTGGCCGTCTGCTTTCCCCTCCCCCAAGTTGAGAATAGCTTTTTCCAATGAAAAACCTGCCAATTTAACCCGCATCACGCCGAAGGGTTTCTGAAATATCACAAAGTGGCCTAGAATGTAGGCTGATTTCACGAACAATAATCGATCAAGCTGGAAATTAAGGCATGAAAAAATTAAAAACACTGCTGTTAGTCGCCATCATCGGTCTCCTGGTGGTTGCTGCGGGACTGGGATTCCTTTTTGGATTCGACAACCCGGTTGCATGGATATTGATCGGCATGGTGATTCTGATCCCCTTCATCTATAACTGGAAGGTTCGCTCGGACCAGCTGGTGTGGAAAGATTCATACAGCGTCGGCATCGCACAACTGGACGATGACCACAAGAAACTGATCGAGCTTTTGAACAAATTCCAGACAGCGTATGAGTATCACACCGGCGAAGAGTTCGAGCGCAAGGCGCTGGAAGAGCTGGTGGACTACACTAAATATCACTTCGATCATGAAGAGAAGTTGCTGCAGGACAACAACTATCCGGACTTCGCCGCCCACAAGGATCAGCATGTAGCAATGATTGCCGAAGTTGAGCGTTTCGTGGAGGACTACCAGGTACGGGGACATGAAGCACTGGAAGGTGTCGCCCAGTATCTCCAGGGCTGGCTGATCAACCACATCAACGGCACTGACAAACAGTACACCTCTCACCTTCAGGAGAAAGGGGTCAACTGAGCCGCACCATGCAGATCTGGGTCGATGCAGACGCCTGCCCGAAGGTCATCAAGGAGATCCTCTATCGGGCCGCCGAACGGGTGCAGATACCGCTGATCCTGGTGGCAAACCAGCCACTCAGTACGCCCCCCTCCCGTTATATCAAGACCATCCGGGTCGGATCTGGGTTCGACGTGGCTGACAACGAGATCGTCAAGCGTCTGCTGCCGGGTGACCTGGTGATCACGGCCGACATTCCTCTGGCAGCCGAGATCATCGAGAAAGGCGGCAATGCGATCAATCCCAGGGGAGAGCGTTATACCGAAAACAACATCAAACAGCGGCTGAGCATGCGCAATTTCATGGACGAACTGCGCGGCAGCGGCGTGGATACCGGCGGCCCGCCGTCATTCAACCACGGTGACCGGCAGGCATTCGCCAATCAGCTCGACAGGTTTCTCAAACAGGCGCTATAGCGCCCTCTTCTTTCGACGCTGGCATCCGCATAGCGTTAACAGACCCTAGCGAAACAAAGTGATGATAGCTTGGTTGTTTTTTTCTTCAGCAAGCTGTTGGGCGGTTTTACCCATATCATTTTCTAGTGTTTTATCGGCGCCATTGGCTAAAAGGTACGAGACAATTTCAGTATTACCTGCTTTTACCGCATAGATGAGAGGTGTAGAGAGGTCCGCATCCTGTAAATTGACATTGGCACGGCGCTCGACAAGATACTTTACGATATCAAGATTATTGCTTTCAGCAGCATAGTGAAGGGCGCCAGCGCCAAAGTTATCCTGGAAATTAATATTTTTGATCCTGGGCAGCAGTAATTCTATGCTTTCATTCTGTCGTTTATTAATTGCAACCATCAGTGGCGTAAGACCCGCATTATTAGGCACGCAAGGGGTAACCTGACTGCTATACCTAAACAGGGTTTTAACGACCTCCGCGTGCCCCGCGTTAATCGCATGCATCAAGGCTGAATTGCCTTTTCGGTCAGATGAACGAACATCTGCCCCAAATTCCAGCAACTGGGCGACGATGATGTCGTCCCCCTTTTTTGACGCAATCATCAGTGAATTGAGCCCTGATCGGTTGCGATCATGTACGTTTGCGCCTAACTCGATCAGCAATGCAGTTATTTGTGGATGACCATTTTCAGCGGCAAAAATGAGTGCCGTGGAACCTGATTTGGTTCTGGCGTTGACTTCTGCGCCATGAGAAAGCAGGGTTGCGACAATATCTGTATTGCCGGATTCTGCGGCAAACATTAGTGGTCTCTTCCCATATTTACCCGGTGCATCTATATTTGCGCCTTTTCTGATCAACGAGCTAAGCTGCTCTGCTGTTCCCCCTGACGCAACATCACGAAGTTGTTGATCCAGCAAGCTGTCAGCCCATGCTGTCGGACATATAAAGAGAAATGAAATAAGTGCGGTTAACAATTTTGTCTGGTTTAGCATGCTAATGCCTCTGGATATTGTACTGCTATGTGTCATTGTTCTTGCTTCGCCTTGGGAGCTGTTCTAAAGCCAGATCTGAAATCTGGATTTCTCCAATCCAGATGATCGGCAAGTAATTCTTTACCCGGTGTCAGGCGGGAAACATAATCGGCAATTGCTGCGAGATCAGAATGACTAAAGATTTTAAATTGTTCTACCATTTTTTCGTCTGCATTTCTGCGCTTGCCTATTTTCACCCATTGTAATTGTCGTAGCAGATACTTGAAATGCTGCCCATGAATACGCGGGTAAAACTCTTTTGCATCGCCTTCACCATTGATACCGTGACACTTTTCGCAGTTTTTGGTATATAGTTTTTTGCCTTCTTCAAGTCGCATGCCGTAGCCAATGCTGTTATTGGGAACCATCGGCAGCTGCTCAATATAAGCTGATACATCAGCCAAAGCCTGCGTGCCTTTGGCAAACAGGGGTTTTGTAAAAGGCATCATGGTGGGATTATCACGATTACCTTTATGGATATCAGCAAGCTGTTTTAGTATCACGCTTTGATGTTGTCCGGCAATTTGCGGGAAATATCCGGATGGTGAACCCCAGCCCTCTGGCGTATGGCAAACTGCGCAGTTATGGTACAGCCTTTTGCCTTTTTCAATATCAGGTGTCGCATCGAGGGCTTTTTGAACTGCCTCATCAACTTTTATTGCCCCAGGTTCAGCGCTGGCAACACCGGAAGCAAGAAAAGCCAGACTCAAACTGAAAACCAGCAATAAACGAAACGATGACTTTACTATATTAGCGGACAAGGATAATGAATAGATCATAGCGAATGATATCTTTGGTACATAAATAATACTGATTCAGGACTACTTCATAAACGCTAAGCAGTTACCATATCTACGGGACTCCGACAGCCCAGCACATGCTGCTTATATATCCAATCATGACCAGTGTCAACAAGAGCAGATCCCGCAAGGGTGAGGCTGGATTCGCGCTCTGTCATCCCAAACGTTCAACTGTTGACAATGCTATTGCGGAGAAACCGCACAGAGCAAACATCTCCGAACCTGTTGACCTTGCCCGTATTGTAGAGAAGAATACGCAAACATAAAAATAGAGTGGATATTCCCCTTGCAGCATTAGGATTTATCCGCGCCCGGACAGACTCGCCGTTTGCCGGGAGCAATTCAGACAGCCTCCTGCAGTGCCCACGAGCAACCGGGCCAGGGGCTTCGTTTGGTGGCAGATCAATCAAAATCAGAAGGGGCGCCGGGGGAGATAATGAGGAGAATAAATAAGGTCTGGTCAGTGATGTTGGCAGCCCTGCTTGGGCTATCTGCCTTTACTACTTTTGCTGCAATGGAACAGGCTTCAACGCCTGCATCTGAAAAAGCAGGCAAGCAACTCACGCCAAACAAAAAATGCACCAAGTGCCATGCCGATGATGATGAAGATGAGCAGATCTGGGAGTATGAAGATGGCACGACGAAATTCATCTACGTTGACCCGGAAAAGTTCGAGAACAGCGTCCATGGGAAACAATACTGTGTCGGCTGTCATTCCAACGTCACCCTAAAAAAAGGGGAACATGACGAAAGATTACCCGTTTCCGTCGGCTGTGTGCAGTGCCACCAGGAAAAGCTGGAAGAGCAGAAAGACAGCCCCGACCCGAAGCACAAACGGCTGAAAGTGGTATTGGAGCAGGTCGACAGCTACATGCACTCGGTCCACGCCCGCCCCAGTCTTGCCGACCAGTCCAGAACCAATGCCTCCTGCCACGATTGCCACGACGCCCATAACATCGGCACCCTGGGCAGTGAGCAGCGGGCTGAACATCGCCTGAAAAATCCTGAGGTGTGCGGCAAGTGCCATGAGGAGCAGAAACAGGCCTACCTGACATCCATCCACGGCAAGGAAGTGACGGAGAAACAGAACAGTGATGCCGCTGTCTGTTCGGACTGCCATACTACTCACAACATTGAATCACCGGAAGCCGATTCAATGAAACTCGCTATCACCCAGAACTGCGGTAGCTGCCATGAGGATTCACTGAAGACCTATATGTCTTCCTACCATGGCCAGGTCAACCGACTGGGCTATACCCATACCGCGAAATGTTTCGATTGCCATGGTGGTCATGAGCTGAAAAAGGTCGACGATCCGGCCTCCAGCATACATCTCGATAATCGCCTGGAGACCTGCCAGCAGTGCCATGAGGATGCCCCTGAAGGGTTCCTGGGCTTCCATGCCCATGGCAATGCTGATGATTTCGAGCGTTATCCCGGTATCTGGATAACCGCAAAATTCATGGAGGCGCTGATTATCGGCGTATTCCTGTTCTTCTGGACCCATGTCCTGTTCTGGTTCTACAGGGAGTTTCGTGATCGCCAGCAAGGCAAGGGATACATACCCCCTGCAGGAGAAGAGACTGTCTATTTCCGTCGCTTCAGCGTTGCTTGGCGCGTCATCCATCTGCTGTTCGCCATGAGCACCATGACGCTGGTACTAACCGGCTCCACCCTGCTCTTCTCCCATACCGATTGGGCGCCGTTCGTAATCAACATACTCGGCGGGCCACAGATTGAAGCCATCATTCACCGTACTGCGGCGACCATTTGGTTGTCGGTATTCCTGGTGCACGTCGCCATCGCCGGCTACACCGTCTTCATCTCAGAGCGCAAGACGTTCCGCTGGTTCGGACCCACATCGATGATACCCAACTGGCAGGACTGGCATGATTTGAAAGCGATGTTCCGCTGGTTCTTCGGCAAGGCGGAGCGACCCAGTTTTGACCGCTGGTCCTACTGGCAGAAGTTTGATTACTGGGCACCCTTCTGGGGCGCAGCGGTTATCGGCTTTAGTGGCCTGATGCTCTTTTTGCCGACAAAAACAGCCATAATACTGCCAGGCTTTGTCTTCAATATTGCGACAATCATCCATGCGGAAGAGGCCCTGTTGGCCACCATATTCCTGTTCACGGTGCATTTCTTCAATGCCCACTTCCGCCCGGACAAGTTCCCGATGAGCACCAGCATTTTCACCGGGGCTGTGCCACTGGATGAGTTCAAGCATGAGCATAAGCGGGAGTACGAACGTCTGGAAGCGAGTGGTGAGCTGGAGAAGTATCTGGTGAACAAGCCTTCGAAGGGGATGCAGAGAAGCTCCAATATCCTTGGCACGATTCTGATCTTCTTTGGCTTAACTCTACTGACACTGGTTGCGATTGGCTTTGCGACAATAACCTAAGGCGTTGTCGGACTTAGCACTGTTTGGCAGCGCCCCAGGGCGCTGCCTTTCAACGAGCTACCGCTGCAAACAGATGGGGTATTTCAAACGTCGGAGCGGCGCCCTCGCCGCGATGACTCCGTAGAAGTAGGGTGCGCTGTGCGCATCAGAATAAGCAGTTACAGCGCACCCTACCAGATGAATTAAACGCCGCCCCTCATCTTTGTCAGGATGTCTTAAACTCCGAACGTGAGTTATAGAGAGCGCCCTTCCTTCTGATACTCCCGCTCTACAGCCTCCAGCAGGTCTGTTTTTTGCAGAATATCGGATTGGCGGGAGAGCGTCTGCAGTAAAGCATACTGCATGATGTTGGCGATATTGGAGCCGGTCAGTTCATAGCGCCGGCACAACGCCCGCATATCCAATCCATGCTCCAACCGGACCTGGCTCGGAAGCAGCCGCCGCCAGATCTGATAGCGCTCTTCCGGACCCGGCGCAGGGAAATGGACCACCGACTGAAAGCGCCGCATAAAGGCGGTGTCGATGTTGCTTTTCAGATTTGAAGCAAGAATCACCAGCCCGGAAAACTGCTCAATCCGCTGCAACAGATAGGAGACCTCCTGATTCGCATAACGGTCGTGGGCGTCCCGCACCCCGGTGCGCTTGCCAAACAGGGCATCGGCCTCATCGAAAAAGAGGATCCAGTCACGATGCTCGGCGCGGGAGAAGACCTTCTCCAGGTTTTTTTCCGTCTCACCGATATATTTCGAGATCACCATCGACAAATCGATACGAAACAGATCCCGTCCGGTCACCTTGCCAAGCAGGGTCGCAGTGAAAGTCTTGCCGGTTCCCGGCGGCCCATGAAACAGCGCCCGGTATCCGGGGCGAAAGACCCGTCCCATGCCCCACTCGTCCAACAGATGATGCCGGTGGGTCAACCAGTTGCGCAGTTCCGCCAGTTGATCCCGCGTCGCCGGACGCAAAACCAGCTCATCCCACTCCCGATCCGTCGTAAGGTGCTGGGCTGGAAAGTCGATACCGAACCTGGGGCCCTCAGCCACCCCGCTCGTCAGCAGAGAGACGATTTCACTGGGCATACTCAGACGGCCGCTAAGAGTCGGCTCACCCGGCGGAGCCGGATCCAGGTAGAGCAGCCCTTCCCGGCTGAACAGGTGGCTCTCTTCAAACAGCTGCTTGAGATATAAACGCTGTTTCAGGTCCCTCCCGGCCAGTAGAAACATCAACGTCTCTCCCGTGGGTATAAATCCCCGGAACTGGGTTCCACGGAGTCCCCCCAACGAAGGGTAATCACCATTTTGCGGCAGCACTTCGCCAAAGATCCGGTCAAAAAAATCGGATTGCAGATGTGGCGCCAAGACTGTGATCAGCGCCAGGCTTTCCTCAAACGGAAGGCATTGACCCGGCAGCAGTTCAAGTCCGGCCAGACGGGATTGAACCGCTTCCACCTCAATCTTATGCTCCTGCCCCAGCAGTTCCGCAAGCCTGTAGCGGACCCACTGCTCCAGTGCAACCAGGCCCTCACTCAGATTTTTCAGCCTTGTTTCCACGTGACGTTTTTCCCTGTTTCATGACCATATTCACAACAATTTCACTGGGGCCTGACAATCATTTACTTCACCAGATTCGTAGTCTACTCTAACAGAAGAGAGAGGAGATCAGCATCGGATCTGGTGCTGAAACAATAGCCCCGATCCAAGGGCAAATACAGTCTAGGGAAGATGATTAAAACCGCATTGGAATTGTTGGTTACCCAACTTAATCTTCACCTCGGCGACGTCGGCAGCAAGCCCGTCACCTTGGGCAATATCGCGCAACTGGAAAATCAGGACAGCCTCCCCACGGAAGCCTCTATCAAGGACAAGGTCGTGCTCAGTCTGGTCAACCTCGAAGAGGAGAAGACCATGAAGAACGGCCCGATACACAAATTGCACAACGGCCGCAAAGAGCTTGCGGAGCGCCCCGTCCACCTCAATATGTTTCTGCTCTTCAGCGCCAACCTGACCCACTACGACCTGGCGCTGGAGCGACTCTCCCAGATCCTGCTTTTTTTCCAGTCCCATCGCGGCTTCGATTTCCATCGCCACAACCAACCGGAAAAACAGCTACCCGAGGCGTTCAATGTTCAACTCGATCTGCATACCCTCAGTTTTCAGGAGATCAACGATCTGTGGGGCAGTCTCGGCGGCAAGCAGGTGCCATTCGTGATGTACAAGGCACGCTTACTGCGCCTGGAGGCGGAGAGCAGCGGAGAGCCGGCACAACCGATCACGGCCATCGACCTCATTCACGGACAGCGGAACTAGGACCATGAGCGAGACGGTAGGCATCGAATATCGTCCGCTCTGCACCGTCCGCTTTCGCCACGGTTACTACTTTGATCGCGGCCAGGAGTGCTTTGAATCTCTCGACCCGAATGCACAACAGAAAATACTGGATCAGACTGATATCCATCAGGATCTGGAGATCCAACCCACCGCCGACTGCCGGCTGCTGATCAACCGTTACCGGTTGGTCTACCGCCAGACTGGAGACGGCTTTCTCGTCGCCGCACCGGTCAACCGGGATCCCGACAGCGGTGAGCCGGTTTTCGCAGCGGGACTGGAAGCGGGCTTCAAACTGCGTTTCTCACTACGGTTGAAAAACCCCCATTTCCTCGACTTTACCAATCTGCCCCTCGACAAACTGCAGGGGGGGATCTACCACTTCTCAAACAATGCCGATAACCTGGAACAGAATAGCCTGCACCTGTCCCGTTCGTTGCAGGGTTTCAGTGATGCCGTTCAGTACCAGCCGGGTGACCTGCTGATTGACGACCCACTCGATCCGCAACAGCGGCTCAGCGCACCCGACAAGATAGAAGCCGGTGACACTTTCGACATCGAAGACTGGCAGACTTCCCCCCCCTATAAGATCTATGAGAGTGGCCCAATCCCGGCGGGTGAAGTGGCCACGGGAGATCACGTTATCCACAACGGCAGTGTCTATGTATCACAAATAGACGACCCCAGCGGCGATTTCGCCAATTCAGACCACTGGTTACGCCAATACAGTCCCCTGTTGCAGGGCGTCAGCCGCGACGACTGGCTACCGCTCTACCCCAACCACCTCTCCATTGCCCTGGACAATCCACAGCACTACCTGAAACTACGGGTATTCGACCTCGACGCACAGATGCCGTTAGAGGAAACCTACGATGGAGAGAGCGAACAAAACGAAATTTTCGTCGACCTGGCCGGTCTCAAATCCGGCCGCTACCGTCTGCAGCTTTTCGGCACCGACGGCTTGCCATTGGCAAACAGTGAACGGTTCTTCTATCTGGATAATGATCTTGCCGGCAGCCGCCTGTTCGGCCTGATCGAACTGGAAGCCACCGCCGATGATTATCGATTACTGGATGGCGACGGGGTTCTGCAGTCACCCGAATACCTCATTAACTTCATCAACCGCGCCACCTACTGGCGCTACCAGTTCCCCCAACCGCTGAGTGACGACCTGATTGCGACCCCCGGTGACGGCCTTACTGTGGAAGCAGGCACAACGCCCAGCCGGTTGATCACCAGCAAGACACAACCGCTGACCAGGGGGTTCATCCCCCTGCTCCGCAACGACACCAGTCAGTATCTGCCTAATCCCACTGACACCCATTCGATCCATCCAGAAGACGGCAGAGTCTTTTCGGACATTTATTTGACCAGTTAGGGAGACCACCATGGCACTCGTAGTCAAAACCCCCGGCGTCTACACCGAAGAGATATCTCTCTTCCCACCCTCTGTCGCACAGGTGGAGACCGCTGTTCCCGCCTTCATCGGCTACACGCAGATGGCGGAAAAGCGGGGTGAATCCCTGCGTGACAAACCCGAACTCATCCGCTCACTGGCCGACTTTGAGGAACTGTTCGGCGGTGCCCCCGATGTCACGGTTGACCAGGTGAACCTGGACGCCAACAACAGCATCACCAGCGCCAGCCTCACAGCCACATTTCTACTCTACGACAGCATGCGGCTCTTCTTCGCCAACGGCGGCAGCAAGTGCTACATCGTCTCGGTCGGCGACTATAACGACACCATCAATAAGGATCGTCTCAGCGCCGGGCTCGCCGCCGTCGCCCGCGAGGATGAACCGACCCTTCTGGTAATACCCGATGCGGTGCAACTGAAGGACGACAAGTTCTACACCCTGCAGCAGGAGGCGCTGAAACAGAGCGGCGAGCTGAAGGACCGTTTCGCCATTCTCGATCTGCTGCAGGAGAACGGTGCCAGTATGGATCTGCGCGACAGCATCGCTGACTTCCGCAACAAGGTCGGCATGCAGAATCTCAAGTATGGCGCCGCCTACGGACCCTGGCTGAAGACCAACCTGAGCAAGACGGTAAAAGTCCGTCAGTTGACGGATCATCTCTTCAAGCTCGGCAATCCCGTCAGCCTCAGCAATCTGACCGAGGACGGGGATACCCAGCAGGCTATCAGCCGTCTGACCCGCGCCTCTGCCGACACAGATCGCCTGCTCGACGATGCCACTGCCGGATTAAAGAAATTTCTCGCCGACAACACCACCGATGCAGAATCAGTGGATGCCGGCTATCAGGCAAAATACAACGACTTCCGCAATGCACTCGCCACCTTTAACGCTGACACAGCAGCCAACCTGATCGGTCCGGTACAGGATGCCTACCAGGCGCTGTTCGACTACATCTACAATCTGGTGGACGCCATGCTGGATGAGGTCGCCAAGGCCGACACCGATTTCAGCCAGCGCGTAGCAGCAGATCCAGGCGACCCTGCTGCCCCCTTCGACCCGGACGGCACCACCTTCCTTACGGACTACGCACAGACGCTGATTAAAAACAGCCTCTTTTACCAGATGCAGACGCTCAATAACTACACCAGAGGCGCCGGTCTGTTCATCGCCACAGGCGAGGATGCCGACGCAGACGGCAATGTCGACGAGCATGAAGACTACTTTGCAGCCCACAGTGCCGGGATGACTGCTGCCGCATGGACGCAGGGCGGCGACAACGCCTTTACCATAGGTGATCTGCCGGCCTTTGAACTCACCTCCATCTACCCGGAAGGTGCCGCCGGACCGGCAGTCGATGAAGATGCGAATAAAAAGCGCGCCAAAAATATGGAGAGCGGTGCGCGCCTGGTGAGTAAGGTATTCAAATCGGTGGATGAAGCGGTTGCCGGCATCAAGGCCGAGGCCCGCGCCCTGGAAAACAGCTATCACGAAACCCTGGTGGACGGCTTTCCGCTGCTGCGCAACCTGATCAACCGAGTCTCCAACGCGGTTACCGAGCTACCTCCAAGCGCAGCTATCGCCGGTGCCTATGCGGCGGTGGATGCCAACCGCGGTGTACACAAAGCCCCTGCAAACGTCAGCCTCTCCAGCGTCAAGGGCGTCTCCGAGGTCGTCACCCATGCGGAGCAGGCCGACTACAACGTGGACACGGTAGCCGGCAAATCGGTCAACATCATCCGCCCCTTCATCGGCAAAGGGATCCTGGTCTGGGGCGCCCGCACCCTTGACGGCAACAGCAATGAGTGGCGTTACGTCAATGTACGGCGCTTCTTCAACATGGTCGAGGAGTCGGTCAAGAAGGCCTCTTCCCGTTTCGTCTTTGAGCCCAACGACAAGAATACCTGGGTCAAGGTCAGGGGCATGATCGAGAACTTTCTGTTGATTCAGTGGCGCAATGGCGCCCTCGCCGGCGCGGTGCCCGACGACGCCTTCTTCGTCAACGTGGGGCTGGGACAGACCATGACGGCGCAGGATATCAATGAAGGCAAATTGATCGTTGAGATCGGCATGGCGGCGGTTCGGCCCGCAGAGTTCATCATCCTGCGTTTCTCCCACAAGATGCAGGTCTCCTGACAAATGATTTTTTACAGGGAAACAGAGATGCGCAGGCCCGCGGCCTGCGCCCGCTAACGGATACGAGGTACAGTCATGGCAAATTATCCTCTCGCAAAATTCCACTTCGTGGTCGAGTGGGGCGGTTCCAGCGTCGGTTTCAGCGAGGTCTCCGGCCTTGAGGTCGAGACAGAGATGATCGAATACCGGCACGGCATGAGTCCTGAGTTCAGCAAGATCCGCATGCCGGGTCTGAAAAAGTACAGCAACATCACCCTGAAAAGGGGCACCTTCGCCAGTGACAACGAGTTCTTCAACTGGTGGAAGGATACCGCCAAGTTGCAGACCGTGGAGCGGCGGGATCTGGTGATCAGCCTGCTCAACGAAAACCATGAACCGGTGGTGGTGTGGAAGGTGAAGAACGCCTGGCCATCCAAGGTGACGGCCACCGACCTGAAGGCAGACGGCAACGAAGTGGCGATCGAAACCATGGAACTTGTCCACGAAGGTCTGGTGATCGAGAACGAGTAGTCCGGGACAGACCAATATGTCGGAGTACGACTTTTATCCCGGATTCCACTTCCAGGTCGAATTCATTAGTGCTGATTTCGGCACCAATGACAGCCGCTTCCAAACCATCGGTGGCCTGGAGGTCAGCATGGAGACGGAGACCATCAAAGAGGGCGGTGAAAACCGCTTCGAGTACATCCTGCCCACCAAGACCAGCTACGGCACGCTGAGTCTGAAACGGGGCATGATGCGTAACTCCGATCTCATCGACTGGTGCAACCGGACCATGCAGACCCTGGAGATCAAGCCGGTCGACATACTGATCACCCTGCTCAACGAAAAACACGAGCCGGTGATGAGCTGGAACATCTTCCACGCCTGGCCGAAGAAGTGGTCCGTCTCGGATTTCAACGCCATGAACAATGAACTGACCATCGAGACACTGGATCTCCAGTACCTCTACTTTACGAGAGATTAGTGCCAGATGCCGGTAGAGATCAGAGAACTGGTAATTCGTGCCGAAGTCGGCGGGCAGGAACAGCGCCGGGAGGGCAGCAGTAGCGGCACCCGACCAGCCCCTGAGGATAAGGAAGCACTGATCGCCGAGTGCATCGAACGGATCATGCAGATACTGCAGGAACGGGAGGAGCGTTAGCGTGGGACAACTGGAAAAAATGCGTCTCATCGCCTACAGCGATCCGCAATTCTCGGAAGAGGTGGCGGACGGCACCTTTGTGGTGCAGATCAACCCGGAGAGCTACTCCTTCAAATACAAGATCGAGCGCGACGAGCAGCAGGCCTCGGGCACCAGCGCCACGCCCCCCCGTTTCAACAAGATTCTGCCGGAGGAGATGGATTTTGAGTTTCTCTTCGACAGCACCGGAGCCATTCCGAGCAGCCTCTCAGAGTCTTTCAGCAACCGTTACCTGAAGGGCGACGGCGTGGTCGATGCAATCGAGCACTTCAAGGAGGTGGTGCTCAACTACGACGGCGACACCCACCAACCACGCCACATCAAACTCAGCTGGGGCACACTGCTCTTCAAGGGCAGCCTCAGTGAGATGGAGATCACCTTCAAGCTGTTCAAACCCGACGGCACGCCGATCCGCGCCGTGGCAAGGGCAAAGTTCAAAGGTTTCGTGGAGGACGACCTGCGGGCCGCCCAGGAGAATGCCCAATCTCCCGACCTCACCCATCTGCGCATCGTTCGTGACGGCGACACCCTGCCCCGCCTCTGTCACGAAATCTATGGGGACTCCAGCCTCTACCTGGAGGTGGCCGACGCCAACAATCTAGTGGACTTCCGACAACTGCAAACCGGCCAGCGGCTGAGTTTCCCGAAGTTGGAGAAATAGCCGATGCCCCGCGAACGACAACTGCCTCTGCCTCGCGCATCAGACCTGGTCACCACTACCGTAAAAGCGGGCGGTGAGGTTTTGCCGCGTCAATTTCAGGTACTCTCCATCCTGGTCAGCAGCGAGATCAACCGCATCCCCACAGCGCGCATCACCCTGGTGGATGGCGACCCGGCCAGCGAGACCTTCGCCATCAGTGAGTCAGAGCACTTTGTTCCCGGCCAGACCATCGAGATCCAGCTCGGCTACCGTTCGGAACAGGAGAGCGTATTCCAGGGGATCGTGGTGAAACATTCGATCCGCGGCCGCACCAACGGCGGCAGCAACCTGATCCTGGAGTGCCGTGATACCGCCATCCGCATGACCCTGGAACGGCGTAGCCGTTATTTCGACGAAATGAGCGACAGCGATGTTGCCGCCGAAGTGCTGCAGGATCACGACATCGAGTCCAATATCGAGACAACCAGCATCACCCACCCCCATCTAGTGCAGTATCAGGCTACCGACTGGGATTTCCTGCTCAGCCGCATGGAGGCCAACGGCCTGCTCTGTACACTTGAAGCGGGAACACTCACCGCCGCCAAACCTGCGCTGACCGGCTCCCCCGAGACCGGGCTCCTTTTCGGCGCCACGCTGTTGGATTTCGATGCGGAGATCGACGCCCGCGAACAGGCCACCGAGGTCACTGCCACAGGCTGGGACGCTGCCGGTCAGGAGCGCCTTGAAATCACCAGCACATCAACCAGTTTCACCGAACCCGGCAACCTCAGCGGAGATGAACTGGCCGGAGTCCTTGAGCAGGGCCGCCACAACGAACACAGTGGCGCCTTGAGTCAGGAAGAGCTGCAGGCCTTCAGCGACGCCCGTCTGCTGCGCCACCGCTTGGCCAAGATCCGGGGCCGGGCAAGCTGCCAGGGACATGCCCAGGTGAAACCCGCAGCACTCATCGACCTGCAGGGATTGGGGGCAAGATTCAACGGTCCCGTATTTGTCTCCGGGGTACGCCACCGGGTGAGCGAAGGCAGCTGGATCACCGACTTCCAGTTCGGTCTCGACAGCCGGGCCTTCAGCAAAACCTTCGAAATGGATGCCCCTCCCGCAGCAGGGCTGACGCCATCGGTCAGCGGTCTGCAGATCGGCGTAGTCTCGCAAATCGCGGATGACCCACTCGGAGAGCACCGCATTCAGGTGCGGCTGCCGGTCATGGACGGCCAGGCAGACGGCGTCTGGGCGCGTCAGGCCACCCTGGATGCAGGCGATAGCCGCGGCACCTTTTTTCGCCCCGAGGTCGATGACGAGGTACTGGTGGGATTTCTCAACGACGACCCTCGGCATCCGGTGATCCTCGGCATGCTCCACTCCAGCGCCAAGCCCCCTCCCGAAGAGGCAGAGGAGGAGAATAGTCTCAAGGGCTACCACTCGCGAGAGGGGATGAAACTGGTCTTTGACGATGACAAAAAGTCGATCCTGCTGGAGACCCCGAACGGCAACAAAATTCTCATCGATGACGAAAACGGCGCTATCGAGATCGTCGATGAAAGCAACAACAAAACAACCTTCAGCAGCGACGGCATCCTGCTCGAATCCGCCAGTGATATTCAGATCAAGGCCTCCGGTGACATCACCCTGGAAGGTACAAATATCAATATCAAAGCCAGTGCGGCACTCACGGCCGAAGGTAGTGCCAGTGCCGAACTGAGCAGCAGTGGAACCGCCACAGTGAAGGGTTCAATGGTCATGATCAACTGATAGGAAACACTGATGCCCCCAGCCGCAAGAGTCAGCGATATGCACGTCTGCCCCCTGGTGACCGGGACCGTGCCGCATGTCGGCGGTCCCATCCTGCCGCCGGGAGATCCGACGGTGATGATCGCAGGTTTGCCGGCAGCGCGGGTGGGGGACATGGCGACCTGCGTCGGACCGCCGGACACCATCGCCGCAGGCTCAGGCACAGTATTCATCGGTGGGGTGCCGGCCGCCCGCCAAGGCGACTCCACCGCCCACGGCGGTAGCATTGTGCTGGGCGCGCCAACAGTGATGATCGGATAGGAAGCACATAATGGACGACGACAGAGATTTTCTGGGCAGAGGCTGGAGCTTCCCACCCTCCTTCGGGGAGGGCGGCAAGACCCTGCACATGCTGAGTGACGAGGCGGACATCGAGAGCAGTCTTGAAGTCCTGCTCTCCACACGTCCCGGTGAACGGCTGCTGCGTCCCGATTTTGGCTGCAACCTGGATCGCATGCTCTTCGAGCCTCTCGATACCGGATTGAAAACTTTTATGACCGATCTGATCGCGACGGCAATCCTCTACCACGAACCCCGCATCGATGTGGAACGCATCTCTCTCGCAGGCTCCGATGACAACGAGGGGCTGGTGTTGATCGAGATCGAGTTCCGCGTCCGCGCCACCAATGCCCGCCGCAATATGGTCTATCCCTTCTACAAACAGGAGGGGACTGACCTGCGATGAAGCGCCCGTTTCAGAAACCCTATCCCCTGGAGCATTCAGGCACCAGCCAGTCGGAACGGCAGGCCCCGGCACTGCCGCCGCACAAGCTGGCCATCGATGGCCGGGACCGTGATCAGCTCATCGCCTTCGGACGCCGCCTTGCGGCGCATATCCGCTTCGCCACCCCCTTCGGTGATGAGGGTAACTGGTCACCACTCTTCGAACTACTGAATAATCCTGACAGCTTCGCTGAGCAACACGATGCGCCACCCCAGGCGGCGCTCTTTCTGGCTTTCATCAAACTCTTCGAAAAGGCCCAGGGCGAGTTGAATCGCCTGAGTAAAAGCCACCTCGATTACTGCTACCGGGAACTGTTGCAACTTTCCCCCAAGGCGGCGCAGGCCGACCATGTCAACCTGCTCTTCGAGGCCAGGCCCAAGCGGGACCAGGTGGCGGTGGCCGCAGGCACCGTGTTCACAGCGGGGAATCTGCGCTACGCCACGGAGCGTAATGTCTGGATCAACCGCACAACCATCGAACACCTCTGCTCGCTCTATCGGGAGCCGGCATCCGGCCAACTCCACTTCGCCTTGCAGAGTAACTCACTGGACGGTCTGGGGGCTGCACTGCCCAAAGAGCAACCCGCCTGGCCAGCCTTCGGCCACACCGGCATACCCAAAGCCACAGTGGGATTTGCCTTGGCTTCAGCCCTTTTACAACTCAGTTCCGGCAAGCGGACGATCACCGCATCACTCCGGCTGGAGTTTGGCGATGAAGATCCGCCTCTCAACGAAGCGGCCAAGGCACTGCTGATTGAATTCAGTGGTGAAAAGGGCTGGCTGGGACCCTTCTCTCCGTCAAGTGTGGAGATCACAGAATCCAGCGATAGCTGGCTATTGCAGTTCGTGGTAGTGCTGGACGCAGAGACAGAGGCGGTAACCGCCTACGACGCAGAAGTCCTCGATGGCGGGTTCGTCACCACGCTGCCGCTGATGAAAGTAAGCGTCAGCCCTGAGACTCCGGCACTGCGGGAGTGGCTCGAACAGCACGATCTCGTCGACATGCAACTCCAGACAAAGGTGGGAAATGCCGGGGAACTGGTGGCGGAAAACGACCTGGGACGACTCGATACCAGCAAGCCGTTTCTGCCTTTTGGCCCAGCACCCAAGGTCGGCGGTACTTTTGCTGTCGCCAGTCCCGAGATGCTCAACAAGCAGGTGACGAGTTTCTCCCTTAATCTCAACTGGAAGGGTGTCCCGGCAAAACGGCTGTCTGACCACTACGATGCCTACCGTTTCAATAGCAGCGGGCAACCTTGTGGTACGAGTGACTGTATACGGCGCATCAACAACAATAATGCCTTCGGTGCGCAGATGATCCTGGAGCGGGAAGGCAGCAGCCGTATCGAACGCAAAGTCAAACTCTTCGACAACTCCGATGCAGCTTTGCCACAAACCCTCACCAGTGATGAGCCACCCGCCAGGCTCATCCCGCTGACCGGGCTGAACTATTTCTACATGCCGCTTCAGACCCACAGCTCCTTCAGTGCCCTCCCGTGGGCCGGTTTCAACATGATCAGCAGCTTTTCGCTGCTACCACTGAACCTGATTGCCAGGCAGGCGGCAACACCCTTTATCAAGGAGTTGCAGGGAGTCAACCGTCCCGGCTATATCAAACTTCGCCTCAATCATGATTTCCTGCATCAGGACTACCCCGTCGTGCTCGCAAAAAGCATGGCCGAGAATCCGACCATGGCCGTCCCCAACCCGCCCTATACGCCGGAACTGGAGTCGGTCCAGCTCTCCTATGACGCACAAACCGGCTGGGTCGATCCAACCGATGAAAATGCCACTGCCTATATCGGTGCCGAGATCCGGCTCTACCAGACCACACCGTTCGGGCAGCGGGAGGTTCATGGCTTCCTGAAATCCCAGCTCGATGACAGCATCGAAGACAAGATTCGCCTGCTGCCGGACTCAAGCCCCGAGGGGCAACTCTTCATCGGCCTCAAAGACCAGCCTGATGCCGCCTTTCTGGATCCGCTGATTCAGGTGGACGAGGGCAGCGCAAACCCACTGAAAGAGATCGAAAACGTTACCTGGAGTCTGCTGGAGTCGGATCACTGGCGTGACCTGACCGCTGAGGAGATCCTCTTTGACGAAAGCAACGGCCTGCTCACCTCCGGCATCCTGCGTATCAATATCCCAGCCCATTCCCTACAGAAAAACCACTGGATGCCGGATGGCCTGACTTGGCTGCGGGCCAGGGTGGAAGACAACAGTGATGCCGTCTGCCGTCTGATCGACCTGCACCCTCAGGCCGCCAGCGCGCGCCTGCTGGATGCAGAGTCAGACCCACCGCATCTGACTTCATCGCTGCCGCCAAAATCCATCGGCAAACCCGTAAAAACTCTGGATGGCATCAAAGGGGCCAGCCAACCCTATGCTTCGATCTGCGGTGAGGCGAAGGAGAGCGACCAAACCTTCTATACCCGGGTCAGTGAACGTCTGCGCCACAAACAGCGGGCAGTCACCCTCTGGGATTACGAACGACTTGTACTGCAGGCATTCCCCGAACTCCATCGGGTAAAGTGCCTGCCGCACCTGCCCGGTCCGGGCCATGTCTCTCTGGTGGTCATTCCCGACATCCATCAGCGTAAGGCCTACGACCCCCTGCAACCCCGCATCGACAAGGATACTGAAAGCAGAATCGACCAACTGCTGGCGGCACTCAACAGCCCCTTTGCCAGCGCCAAGGTTTTTAATCCAGATTACGAAAAAATTCGTCTCGACATCGCGGTCGCCTTCAAATCGGAATACCCGTTTGGCGCTGCCAGCCAGGCACTGCAAAAGGCCCTCCAGCAATACCTTGCCCCCTGGACCGGCGACGAGACGACGATGCCCGCATTTGGCGGACGTATCCACAAAAGCATGCTGCTCGCCTTCATCATGGACCAGCCATCCGTCGACTATGTGCAGCGGCTGAATCTCTACCACCTAACCACCGAAGAGACTCCGGAGACCGACCGGGATGAGGTGGTTTCGCAGAATCCGAAGGCGATACTGACCAGTCATCACCAACACACCATCCGCGATGCGGCCAGCGGGGGAAGCACATGAAAGAGTCCCTCACCATTCGCCGCGATCCGAACAGGGCAGAAGCACTCGATTATGCCCAACTGCGCCAGTCAGGCCTGGAGCATATCGAGGAGCTGAGCCACAACTTGTGGACCGACTACAATGCCCACGACCCTGGCATCACCATCCTGGAACTGCTCTGCTACGCCATCACGGATTTGAGCTACCGCACCCGCCTGCCGATGGCCGATCTGCTGGCAGTCCCGGCTGATGCCGACGCCGAAACGCAGAGGAGACATCAGGCCCTGCAGCAACACAGCACCCTGCTCTCTGCACTGGAGATCCTGCCCACTGAACCGGTCAGCGCCATCGATCTGCGCAAACTGATCATCGACCAGGTACCGATGGTGCGCAATGTCTGGATCGAGCAGGACAACAGCGTCAATTACTTCGTTGACTGCAGTAAAGGCACCCAGTCGACAATCGCACCACCGGAGGATCACAACCAGACGGAATACAGACTCAACGGCCTCTACCGACTGCGCGTGGAACCGCACGACCGCATCACCAAGAAACTGACGAAACAGATCACCACCGACGTCGCAAAAGTCTTCCACCAGCACCGCAACCTTTGCGAAGACCTGGCAGCGATCGACCTTATCCGCGAGCAGGCTATCCGGGTCTGCGCCGACATCGAACTGGCCGAAGAGGCCGATATCGATCTGACCTGTGCCCGCATCATCCACGCCATGCAACAGCGCCTGTCACCGCCGGTTCCCCGCTACACCCTGCAGCAGTTGCTGAAAAAGGGTTTGGCACCGGATGAGATCTACTCCGGCCCACAACTCGACCACGGTTTCCTGCTGGATAAAGATCTGCAACAGGCCGAGTTGCCGACCCAGGTCAATGCCGCCGACCTTATCGATGCAATAGTCAAAACAGAGGGCGTGACGGCAGTGCGCAAACTGATCCTGCAATCAGGCGCAGCCACCAAGACATCCGGCGACCCCTGGAATATCGAGCTGGAGAGTAACCGCAGACCGGTTTTCGATATCGAACAGAGCGCCCTGCACTTCTTCAAGGATCTGCTGCCCTACCGGGTGGATCCCGACGAAGTCGCAAAGGCACTGCAGCAGCTACAGCAAGAGGCCCGGCAACACCAAGCCACAACCAGTGATTTGCCGACCCCGGAGAGCCGTTCCGCCGCGGTGGAGAGCTATCTCTCCATCCAACACGAACTGCCGCCGGCTTACGGCGTCGAGCCCACCGGACTGCCGAGTCACGCCACCAAAACCCGGCGCAGCCAGGCCCGCCAACTGCAGGGATTCCTGCTGCTCTTCGATCAGTTATTGGCCAACTATCTCACTCAGTTACGCCAGATCGGCAGCCTCTTCTCCGCCGACCCTGCATTGCGCCATACCTACTTTTCCCAAGTCGTGCCGAGCATCGGCGAGGTGAGTGAACTGGTCGACCCCAAGACCCACGGCGATTATGCGACATTACTGGAGGCGCTGGACCGGCAGTCAGAGCCGGACAGCAGACGCCGCAACCAGTTCCTTGATCATCTACTGGCCCGTTTTGGTGAACGTTTTACTGAATACGCCCTGCAGATGCAGCGTCTGCGGCTAGAGAACAACGGCCTGCGGCTGATCCAGGAGAAGGCGCGTTTCCTGCAGGAGTATGCGCTCTTGAGCCGCCGTCGCGGCAGCGCTTTCGACATCACCGACCGGGATCAGATCTGGGGCAGCTGCACGAATATCCCCGGGATACAGCATCGGGTGGGGCGCCTGCTCGGCTTCCGCAGCATCCGTCGCCGCAATCTGTCCCTGCTCGACACCGACCTCTACGAACAGATCGATCAGGATAGTGACAACGACTTCCGCTTCCGCATAAAGGACAACCTGAGCAACAAGATTCTGCTCAGCAGCAGCACCAAATACAAGACACTGGAAGATGCCGTCAGAGAGCTTCGCATCGCCCTGGACTTCGGCCGATTCGAAGAGTATTACCAGCCAGAAACCGCAAAAAACGGCCGCCACTATTTCAATCTGGTGGATGATAAACAGGAGATCATCGCCCGGCGTATCGAATATTTCGACTCACCGGAAGAACGGGATGCCGCCCTTGCCGGGACGAGGGAGGCGATCAACCGGGTCTACGACGCAGAAGGAATGCACGTCGTCGAAAATCTGCTGTTGCGCCCGCGCAAATTCAGAACACCGACTGATTCGGCCCTGGTCGGGGACAACTTCATCTCCGTCTGCCCCGACAGCGATTGCGGGACAGCGGGTGAACCGATCGACCCCTACTCCTGTCAGGTCCAGATTTTAGTCCCGGCCTATGCGCCGCGCATGCACGATATCGACTTCCGCCATTTCGTCGAACGCACCATTCGCATGGAGATGCCCGCCCACATCCTGCCGCGCATCTGTTTCGTGGACGCCGAACAGATGGCCAATTTCGAAGAGCATTACCGCGCCTGGCTCGACTACCGGGCACGCCACCCCGCCGGAGAGGTGAAAAGCAGCCGGCATCTGAACAGATTAATCGCAGTCCTGCAGCAGATACACAGCGTCTACCCGACCGGTGAACTGCACGACTGCCAGGAAGATGAGGGTGAAAGGCCGATCCTCCTGAACCGGACCCATCTGGGCAATGAACCAGGGAACTAGCTACAGGTAGCTGCCATGAACGACAAAATCGAACTCACTTCACTGAATGAACCTGTGCCGGACTTCGACTACTTTGCCGACAACCAGGTACTCACCGCCGGCCAACTCAACCGGGCAGTCGATTTTCTCGATGGCCAGCATCGACTCACCCGCGCCCGTCTGCTGGGCCAGGGTATTGTCTGTGGACTCACATTCCAGGCCACGGCAAACCGGGTGGCGCTTGAAGCGGGAGTCGGCGTTACCAGCGAGGGGGATCTGCTGCAGATACCCGAGACGCAACGTTTTACCCACTATCGGATCTTCACAGACGATTCAGCGAAATACCCGCCCTTCCACGGCAGAAGGATCGTCAGGAAAAAAGCGGTGGTAGGCGGCAGTCGACTGCTGGTGCAACCGCGCCTGGAAGTTCAGCCACTCAGACCCGGCATCCAACCAATCGAACGGATTCTGGATATTCAGCCGCTCAGGCCCGGTAACCAACTGATCGAACTGTTGCAGGATGGAAGTGAGGCGGACGCACAACCACTGAGCCTGACAAAAGTTCAGCTCGCACAACTGGTATTGGTGCTCTATCAGGAGACCTATATCAAGGAGAACGATCTCTGTAACGCCAGTGATTGCGACAACCGTGGCCCGACCCGCACCGCCAACCTTAAACTGTTGCTGGCGCCCAAGGACCTGCTGCCGAAGCTCCCGCTGACACCAAAGGATGAGTATCTGGCAATGGATGAGGTGGACGCCCCCCGCCTCGATCTCGACATCGGCACGATCAATCAATACGACGGCAACAACGGTCTGGCCAAGCGTTACATCACCGCCATCGACAAGATGAAGCTCGATCTGGGCAAAGCGTTTGATGACGCACCCACCAGTGGCCTGTTCACCTCGACCATGCAGCAACTCTACAGCAGCGGCAAGTGGAGCCTGCGCCTGAACCAGGCACGTTTCCAGGTCACCACCAACAGCCAGGGCATCCAGTATGTCTACAGCTTCTTCAAGGATCTGATCGAAGCCTATCACGAGTGCAGAGAGGCGCTGTTCGAACTGGACGACAACTGCATGGGCGACCCCGCCAGTTTCTCCAAGCATCTGGTGCTTGGCCAGGCCCTCAAAAGGGGGGAGGTGGATGATGTCTATCGCTACCGCTTCCAGGCAACCCCAATACTGCGTGCCGAAGATGAAAAAAAGGGACGATTCGTGTTTCTGCTGCGCCGCATGGACGCCATGCTGCGCCACTTCAAAAAACCGTCTGGCGAGATCCGCCTCTCACCCTCCCGCAAAGCCATTGCCTCGCTGGGAGAGCGTGCCATCCCTGCCTATTTCGACACCAACAGTCAACCCCGCATCAACGAGCTATGGAACTTCGACCTGAGCCGAAAACAACGCAGCGACCGGATCCCCGGCTATGGCATGAGCGACTACAGCAACCACACCCACGACTCGTTCTACCGTCAATCCATCGATGATTACGACTTCATCCGCATCGAGGGCCATCAGGGCAGGAAGGTCAAGGATGTACAGACTGAGTTGGAAACGATGGCCCGCAGACACAATCTGGCCTTCAAGGTGGAAGCCATTCAGCTGGAAGATGCCGACCCGGTGTTCATTCGTCCTTTTCACTTTCCCGACATCGATATCCTGTTCAATCTGCAGAAGGCGGATATACGCCACACCCTCAAACAGGCCGGTCGGTTCGGCACCGATCTGCAACAGACTGTTTTGCAGGATAGCCGCGTCGATGAACTGGAGCCGACCACTCCCAAAGCACTTTTCTCCGCACCCCGGCAAAGGGCGGGCCAGTTGCAGCTAAAGGTCGCCGAAGCCATCCCCTTCATGCCGAAAAAACTGGCGGATGCAGAGTTCAACAAAGCGAAGGTCACGGCGTTTCACGAAAAAGTGAACATCTGTGCTGTTCAGGCCAAGGCGGTGAGTACCGACATCAAAAAGGTCGCCCGGCCGATCCTGCCCACACCGGCAGGTTCACTGCTGGATGGAAGCAAATTCCTCAACCTAGAAAAACTTCTGGATCTCTGGGAAAGACGCAAAAAGAAGGTAAGAAAGGAGTCGATCTTCGACCGTTTTCTGAAACACCATCCGGGCCTGGAACATCAGGGCGGCGTACCCAGAGGCGGAACGTTTGTGCTGGTCTACGATGCATCCGGCAGTCGGGTACTGGCGGATTTCTGTCTGCCCTATTTCAGCTACTTCGATCCATCGATCCTGGAACCTGAGGAGGAGACAGCACCGGAATTAGATCTCCCGGTCTTCAAACCGCCGGTCTGGTGGATAGACAAGATAGACATGCCCATCTTTACCGTCCAGGGCATTCAGCTCAAGGACACACTGAACCTGGTGGATACACGGATAACCACCGCGAAGGAAGATCTTCAAATGGAGATTTCCTACCAAAGCCAGATCATCGAATCTCAGTTTACCGGATTCAATGTCGGCAGTGGCTTCTACGCCGCTGCGCAAAACCCTGATTTCGGCTCGACCGCCGTTATGGGCAAAGAGAACTTCGACCGCGAACAGACACTGGTGATGGCAGAGATACTCAGGGCGCAAAGAGAGAAAGGTGCTATCGAAGAACGTATGGACAAGGGTCTTGCTGTCAGCGGTGACGAGGAGAAATTCATGGAAACGGAACAACGTCTCGCAGAACTGATCGTAAAGGCATCTCAAACCTCCCGGGTCAATGACGCAGACGCCACGCCCACCGCTGCCGACAAGCAGTTCATGAGCAGTGTGCGTGATGCCGCCCTCGATCTGTCGGGTTCTGAAGCACGCCAGATGGTCGGCGAGGAATTTTCAACCATCCAAGAGGGTACAGGTACCAGTGAGATGAATACTATGATGAAAGGAAAACTGGGCCAGATCTCCGGTGCTTTCTAGCCGGATTGAAGACAGACCATGTCCAGACATCAGGTACAGAAACAGACCTTCGAAATCCGGGTTCCCCAACAGGAGGATGCCCGGGGTCTGCAGGACCGCCTCTCCACCTTTGGCAATCACAAGCTGCCGCTCATCCTCGATGAGGTTTTTGAGAAACAGACAGCGGGTACGGACCGAGTCTGGCGCATCAACCGTCTGGAGATCGACCTCGGCCATATCTCGGAAAAGGCGCTGGAGTCCCAACTCACAGAGGGCATACGTCTCAAGCTGGCAAAGGCGCTTGAAAAATATCGACTGTCACAAGAGAGATCCGGCCAGAAGAGCGACCAGTCAACAGACAGGCTCTCTCTCCAGCAGCGTACCCTTGAAAGCCTGCAATACTATCTGAAACACGGTGTCCTGCCCTGGTGGTCTGAAAAACCGCCGCCCTGGATGGAGTCTCAACGTCTGACGCAACTGCTGCAAAGACCGGACACTTTGATCAAGGCACTCTCAGTCGTGATCAATGCAAGCCCGCCCGCGCTCGAACGGCTGATGCAGCACATCCCGCCTGCGCTGATCGCCGGGATCATCGAATATGGGGTCCCCGCAGGAGAGACTCAATCCATCCAAAAACTGGCAGTAAAGGCGGCCTGGGAAAGCGGTGAGACTGAGAAGTTGCTTTTTCTCCTTGCAATCAACCATGCAGAGGACAATGACAAAACAGCAGCAATTATCGCCCGGCACTTTACCCGCCAGACCCTGCTTCTTCTGCATGAAACGCTCAACAGACGAATCGGTAGACGGACGCCGGAAACAACACCTCGCTGGCAGCATTCACTGGCCACACTTCTACAACGGGCAACCGATAGCCAGCGTGATACCGGCAGACCCAAACCGCCACTACCTGAAGCAAACGCCGAAAATCGCAGCAAAGCCGGTCACAAGCGGGCTGAATCCCACGCTGATCTCAAACTTCGGAGGCAATCCAAAACCCCAGACGAGTATGAAGTAATAGAGTTAATCCAACAGACAGACCGCATCAATGAGACCATCCAGAAGAGTGGTGACACAGAAAAGGCCAGCGATACCCAAGTCTATGTCGAGAGCGCAGGAATCATCCTGCTGTCGCCTCTCCTGCTGCCACTGTTCGAGGGCACAGGGCTGGTCATCGATAAATCATTTGTTGACGCTCAAGCGCGTCATCGAGCGGTCTATCTGCTGGAGTATCTTGTCTGGGAAGAGAACCAACACGTCGAGTACGATCTGGCACTGGAGAAATGCCTTTGCGGCATTCCCACTGAGGTGCCACTGATTTCATATTCGCCCACCGATGAACAAAAGGGTGAGTGCGAGATACTGCTTAAGGCGGCCATCAATCACTGGAAGGCCTTGAAATCCACCAGCCCGGACGGCTTGCGGGAGGCCTTTCTGCAACGTGAAGGCCGTCTGGAACCCAAAGTGAACCCACCCAGGCTCAGAGTCAACCCGATGCCCCAGGATATGCTGCTGGAACGTCTGCCATGGAGCTACAGCATCATCAAACTGCCCTGGATGGATCAGCGTCTACACGTGGAGTGGGGCTGAGTCATGTCGAACCACGCCGACAAACAGCAGCGGTCAAACCGAATCAGTCGGCAACCCTTCTTTAACCATCAGGGTGCAAAACCGGAAAAAAGCTTTATCTCCACCAATCCGGTGCAGGCCAAACTTAAGGTCAGCAAACCCAACGATCCCCATGAAGTTGAGGCAGAGGCGATGGCGGATCATGTCGTTGCCAGGCTGGCCACCCCCGCCTTCTTTCATAGCGACCAGGCTCCCGGCAACCAGCTGAATCGTCAACCGGAGGCAGAGGAGGAAGAGGCGCTTCAGCCTCTCATGCGCCAACCCCTCGAAGAGGAAGAGGAGCTGCAGACACTCCGACGGCAGCCCGAAGAAGAAGAGGAGCTGCAGACACTCCGGCGGCAACCCGAAGAGGAAGAGGAGGAGCTGCAGGCACTCCGACGGCAACCCGAAGAAGAAGAGGAGTTGCAGGCACTCCGGCGGCAACCCGAAGAGGAAGAGGAGGAGTTGCAGACACTCCGACGGCAGCCCGAAGAGGAAGAAGAGGAGTTGCAGACACTCCGACGGCAACCCGAAGAAGAAGAGGAGGAGTTGCAGACACAGCCTGAAGAAGACGAGGAGGCCGTGGACCGCACGCCCAAACACTATCGTTACCGATCCGGCGTGCCGCCACCCTTTCCAAGGGCATCCCACACATTCGCCGGCAGCCCTATCCACAGATTCCGCCAATCGCCGGTAAAGATTTACCGATCCGCTGGATTGGCAGTTAATCGCCGGCGACGTTACCCGTCGCCCAGACGTACCCTGCATCGATCAGCGGCAGCCCGTGGCCCACCGGAACCCGGTCCGGGTTTTCGCTCGCACCTGCAAAACTCAAAGGGTGCAGGACGTCCGATGCCATTGACACTGCGCCAGCCGATGGAGTCCGCCTTCCAGGCAGACTTCAGCCACGTGCGTCTGCATACCGGCCAGCGCGCCGCATCAATGAGCGGGCAGATCAATGCCCAGGCATTCACCCACGGTAGCCACATCTACTTTGGACAGGGTCGTTATGCGCCGGAATCGAGCGCAGGCAAGCATCTGCTCGCCCATGAGCTGACCCACGTCGTGCAGCAGGGCGGAGCCGTGCAGCGTCGTCCGACTACTCCGGGCATTCAGAGAAAGGCGACGCGCTCCGGCGGCAGAATCACCCGTGCGCCACCTTCCATCCAGCGCCTGCCCGACTTCATCGGCAGACGGCTCAACAGCTATGCCCGCTACATCCCCGGATATACCCTGCTTACCGTCCTCATCGGCTATAACCCGCTACTTGGCCAACTGGTTGCCCGCACGCCACGAAACCTGCTGCAAGGTTTCATGGGACTGGCCTCCGTACTCGGCACCCGGCTCTTCGACAAACTGACTGAACTGGGTATCGTCGACGACGCATTCAACTGGGTCAATGCACGTTTGCAGGCACTCAGGCTCAATATAGATCGGGTGGAAGGACTGATTCGGCAGGCCTACGACCGGATGGATTTTTTCCGACTCGACCCCATTGCCTATAATCGGCGTGTGCTGGTCAACACATTCTCTCCCCTGGTCAGTGACGTCCGCCGTTTCGCCGGACAGTTGGTCGACAGGGTTGTGGAACTGATCAAAAACGCCCTGCTCAGCACCCTGCGCAGTCTCGCCTCGGCGCTGCCCGGCTACCGGCTGATAACCATGATCATCGGCAGCGACCCGTTAACCGATGCACCAGTGATCGCCACCACGGCACAGATCATCGCCGAGTTCCTGACGCTGATCGGCGCCACCCAGGAGCTGGAAAAGATGCGGGAGCATGGTGCGCTGGAACGCACTGCAGCCTGGATCGACCTGCAGTTGGCCCTGCTCAATTTCAACATCGCCGAGATCTCCGCACTCTTTACCACTGCCTGGAACAGCTTTTCGATCCAGGATGTATTCAATCCGGTGGCCGCCTTCAACCGCGTACTCAACATCTTCGCACCGTTCATCAGCCGGGCATTCCGCTTTGCCCGCAATGTTGCCACGACAGTCCTGAGCTTCATCAAGGATGCCCTGCTCGACTGGCTTTCACGCCACGCCGGCAGCGTGCCCGGATTCCATCTGTTTACGGTAATCATCGGCCGTAATCCATTCACACAGCAGCCGGTACCGCGTACTGCCAGCAACTTCATCCGCGGGTTCCTCAGTTTCGTGCCGGGTGGTGAGGAGAAGTTCCGGAATCTGCAACAGTCCGGCGCCATCGAACGGGCCATGGCTTGGCTCAATGTGCAGATCGCGCGGCTTAATCTTACCTGGACCATGATCCGTGCGCTCTTCACACAGGCCTGGAACAGCTTTTCCATTACCGACCTGCTCGACCCGGTGGCGGCATTTCAGCGCATCGTGGCGCTGTTCCGGGCACCGGTGCGCCGCATCATCCACTTTGCAGCAGCCGTGGCGGAAAAGATCCTGGAATTCATCTTTGAAGGGGTGATGGGGGCCGGTGGTTCACGTGTGCTGGCGATCCTCAAACGCGGCCGTGATACCTTCATGACCATCATCAACGATCCGGTGGCCTTTATCCGCAACCTGATCCAGGCGATGGTACGGGGCTTCCGTCAGTTTGCAGGCAACATCCTGACCCATCTGCGCAACGGACTGGTGGGTTGGCTGCTGGGGGTACTGGAGGGCGCTGGTCTGCAACTGCCCCAGACCTTCAATCTGCAGGGCATCATCTCTCTGGTGCTGCAGATCCTCGGCATCACCTACGCCCGCATTCGCCCGCGACTTGTACGATTACTGGGTGAGGCCAACGTCTCACGGCTGGAGACCCTCTTTGGATTCCTGCGTACCCTGGTCACCCAGGGACCGGGAGCCGCCTGGCAGCAGATCGTGGAGTTCATCCAGGGCAACCTGCGCGAGATCGTGATGGGCGCCATCCGCAACTGGGTGATCACCCGCGTGGTCACCGCCGCCATCACCCGTCTGGCCACCATGTTCAATCCAGCCGGGGCGGTAATCCAGGCGATCCTGGCTATCTACAACACCATCATGTTCCTGATCGAGAGAATCAACCAGATCATGGCAGTGGTGAACTCCGTGATCGACTCGGTCAGCAACATTGCCGCCGGACGCCTTGATCAGGCCGCCAACTATGTTGAACAGACCATGGCCCGCACCATCCCGGTGATAATCAGTTTCCTCGCCCGTCTGATGGGACTCGGCGGCATTGCAGGCCGCATCCGCTCCATCATCCAACGCATCCAGGCCAGGGTGGACAGTGCCATCGACCGGGTGGTGGATTGGATTGCCCGACAGGGACGGCGACTGCTGGCCGGGGGACGCGCAGTGGCGGGACGAGCACGGGCGGCAGTTGCCGGTGTGATCAACTGGGCTGGATTCCGGCGCAGATTTAGTGCAGATGGGACGAGCCACTCAGTCTACTTCCGGCGCCAGGGCAACCAACAGCAGCTGATAATCGCCAGCGTTCCAAGACCCGCCATGCAGTTTCTGAACGAGTACAAGGCGGCACGGAACAATCTTTCAGGAACCGGACAGCAGACCAAACTGCAGAAGTGGAACCAGGCCAGCGATCATGTGCAAAACAATATCGTGCCGCTGGCAAGAGAGATCCAGCAGGCACAGCGGAACAACGCCACCGCCGCACAAAAGGAGCAGCTCAGACAACGGATGATGCAGCAGGAGATCCAGTTGACCAACCTGCTGCGGCAACTGCTCTCCGGTGAGAGAAACTGGGGCAGGGTAAGGGAAAAATACCGGCTCGAAGGGATGGTCGGCACCTATGCCTCCATGCCCAGGGCCGTGAGCGACCGGATCACCCCGGACCATCAACCGCAGAACACCGTATTCACCCACGCGGCCTCGCTGCCCTGCTTCAGGACAAACCTGAATCCGAACTCTTCCGGTGCGCAGAATTTGCAGCGCCATGCCGCCGGCCGGACCGCCCAGGGCTATGCGATCAACCTGCACCACTATCGGCATGTGCGCGGCCGAACCTATGGCCGCTCCCCGTCAATTTTTATCAACAATGTCAGATCGCAGCTGAACAATACCCAGCCCGCCGACCTGCAACGCAGAATCGTCGTCAATCTGATTCGAAGGGAACTCAATGCCGATGTGCAGCAGATCAGACAGGAGGTGGGCTCACCCAGCAACGATTCGATCTGGAGGGATATCTACCAGGAACCCCAATACGGCACCCAGCAGGAGCGGGATCAGCTGATTCAGCAGACACGACGCCAGATCCGGTCGGGACAGGGGCGTATCGCTAACCAGGATCTGGAAAGATTCAAACCCTGATAATCAGCATAACCTAATGGTTCATGGGATAGGCGACATCCTCATATGAGGGTGTCGGCGGCATGGACGCCGCCATCAAGCCTACAGGGATGTATATTCGGCGTCCCTCATATGGGGATGTCGCCTATCCAATGTTCTCCTTAGTAATCACATTCAAACAGAAAACAGATAATCCAGCATCAGTCCCAAAAACACCAACAACCCGAAGTTGTTGTTGTTGAGAAAAGCATCGAAGCAGGCCTTGGGTTTCCGCTCGCAGGTAAGCAGTTGTTGATGGACAAACAGGACGGCGCCTGCCGACAGGCCAAGATAGTAGAGCAAACCGCGCTCGGCCAATACGCCCACCCAGACCATCAGCCCCAGCATTATCAACTGCAGGATACCGATAATCAGAATATCGTGGCGACCAAACAGGATCGCAGTGGATTTCACGCCGATCTTGAGATCGTCATCCCGGTCAACCATGGCGTATTGGGTATCGTAGATCAGCGCCCATAACAGGGTGGCGGCAAACAGCACCCAGGAGACCAGGGGCAGAGACTCGCCCACAGCCATGAACGACATCGGCACCGCCCAGCCGAAGGCGGCGCCCAACACCACTTGGGGCAGGTGGGTGTAGCGCTTCATGAAAGGATAGACAGCGGCGAGAATCACCGCGCCCACCGAGAGCAGTTTGGTCTGCCAGTTGAGAAAGAAGAGCAGCAGAAAGGCGATCAGACAGAGGACGACAAATACTCCCAGCGCCTCTTTGGGAGTGACCAGTCCCGCCGCGATCGGCCTTAACCGGGTGCGCTCCACAAGGCCATCGACGTGTCGGTCGGCATAGTCGTTGATGGCGCAACCGGCAGAGCGCATCAGCGCCACGCCACAGATGAATACCAGCACAATCCGCCAGGGTGGCTGGCCATCGCCCGCCACCCAGAGCGCCCAGAGCGTCGGCCAGAGCAGCAGCAGGATGCCGATGGGTCTATTGAGGCGGATCAGCAACGCATATCGACGCAGCCGCTCCTGCCAGGAGACCGGACCGGATTGCAGCGATTCCAGTTTGACTTCAGGCCCGCTCATCGGCCTTTATCCCGAGGAATATCCGGCAGGAATATCTCATTCACCAACAACGGACGCCCGGCAATATAGAACAGGGTCCGTCGCCCCCAGAGTTCGACCGGTAGGCGCGACAGGTGCGGGGTAGCTGCGGCAAACAGGGGATGGCGGGGCTGCAACCGGGCTACCTGAGTGATCCCCCGGTGTACATGAGGATCTGAAAACAGCACCGCCCCCAGCGGCTTGTCTCCGAGCAGGGTCAGACGTCTGGCCGGTCCCTTAAGACTAGTCGCGGGAATCAGGGTTCTGGCAAAAACCCAGGGGGTTTCATCGCAAAGCAGTTCGACCTCCCGCACCAGGGTGGTCTCCCCCCGCCTCAATCTGAGTACCTGTCCCTCGCTGTAGAGCGGCGCTCCCCAACCCTGGTGTAATACCCGCACCCGGAAGTCACCGGCGCAGGCCTGTATCACCCGCCGCGTCAGGGAACCCTCATCCCGCAACCAGCCGAGCACGCCCTTCGGAACGGACGAAAAGCGCAACCGCTTCCAACTGGACCAGTTGGGTTCCAACACTGACTTTTCCGGAGCCTGTTTCTGCAAGACCTGCGACCCGTAAAAAAAGAGGGGATTATCGCATAGCTTGGGCGGTTTTCTCACCAGCTTCCGGAAATAAGACTGTAGGGTGCGCCGTGCACACCTTACCCGCTACCACATCAGGTCGTCGGGCACCTTATAGTCAGCATAGAGATCATCCTCTTCACTGCTCTTCTGCGACTCGTTGATGAGGATTATGCTTGCCTCATCCCTGACCCGTATCTTCTCTGCCACCACTGCGGGTACCAGTTCATAGGTCTCACCAAGCCGAACGATTGCCAGTAGCCCACGACTCAGCTGGTCGTGTTGGGTATCGGTCACGTAGATCTTTTTGATCCTGGTCTCTTCGGTGAAGTTGTAGGGAACCTCAGCCTTGTCCCTTGGCAGACGGTTCATCTCGATCAACTGTTTTACCTGAGCGGCAATCGCCCGTTGCTCAGCCTGCGCTTTCTGCTGCCGATTGAGTTCCCGGTCACGCGCTGTTTTTTTCGCCTGGGCCTCTTGCACCCGCAGCTTGTTCTCATCGACGATCTTTTCTTTGCTGTTGCGCTGCTGTTTACTCTTTTTGTGGACGTTTTTTTTAGCCTTGTTCGCCTGCTGTTTGTCCACCAAGCCCGTTTTCAGGAACTGATCCTGCAGTGAATTACCCATCGATGTTTCCCAAATCGTTAAATCCGGGACAAATCATGCCGCCAATCTGCCTGGTTGTGCAACTCTTGTGAGCAATCATGGTGCGCACAACGCACCCTACCGATTGAATCGGGGCACCGGTTCCACTGCTCTTATCCCACAAGCGTGTCCATCAGATCTATCATGAACTCAACATCCTCCTCTTCCACCGCTTCCCAGCTCTTGTAACCCAAACTGTCGAGTACACCCTGTCCACGAGATGTCTGCGGCATCTCCTGTAATCTTTGCAGCAGCGTTTCGGTCAGATGCTGCATACGCGGACCAACCATCAAGGCGTGGTGAACGACCTGTATCTGGCTCTGTACCAGTGGGCGAAGTTGCCGCCGCGTGATTTTGCTGAGCGCGTAAAATGCCTCAGCCAGGAACAATCCGACCTCACTTTGAACAGAAAGCAGCTCCTTGGCGACCAAGACATAACTGCTGCAGGTGCGGCGCTCTATGTTGTCGGCATCGATATTCGCCGGTTCCAACATGATCATGCCCATCATGTGCACATCGGGGTCGTCGGTGGAGGCAAGCCGCATCCCCGCTTCCAACCCCTCCACAGTGCTTGCCGGATGATCGCCTCGCACCGCAATCACAACCTCATCGGAGCACCCCCCCGGGCGGGCCAGGCAGTGGAAACCCTTTTCCCGAATCAGCATGGAAGCATCGTAGGGATTGGCGAAGATCAAATCGATAGCATCATTCCTGATCGCCTGTCGCTGTGATGCGAAATCCTGATAGATATCCAGATGAATCCGGGTATCAAGGGATCGCTGCAACCAGGTATTAAAGATGTGCCAGCCGGCCAGTGAGGTGGGCGCGAAATCCGGGCTGACGGTAAACTGAAAGGGCTTGTGCTTCATGATGCATCAAAACAGGGTGGGATAGAGTGCCTCACACTCCTCGATTCTGAGTCGTGAGGGCTTGCGGCGCACCGATGTATAGCCGATGAGCTTGCCGCGACGCAGGTTCGGGATCACCGTAGCGTAAACCCAGTAGAAACGTCCGTCCTTACGCAGATTTTTTACATACCCTTGCCAGCGGTTACCCATTTTGATGGTATCCCACAAGCCTTTGAACGCGGCCGGCGGCATATCGGGATGCCGCAGAATATGGTGGGGCGTGCCGAGCAACTCCGCCTCGGAATAACCGGACATGTCGACAAAAGACTGATTGACATGAGTGATGATGCCGTCCGGATCAGTGCGCGAAACAATCAAGCGCCCATCGGGATAGGGCTCCTCGACATCGACGACCGGCACGTCGCGGGAACTGCCGTCAAAAAAGTGCAGGGTAAAAGTGCGGCCGCCACTCTGGGCGGCTTCCAGGTTTTGACTATTCATAACCCAAGGTACCTTGCATGCTCAGGTTCTCACAAATCATAAAGAGACTGACGGGCATTCTCACTACCAAAACTTTAGCCGTCAATCATTAACCCAATAAAAGAACAGGTATTTGCAATAAGTTACAAATGCACATGGACGACAGGCCAATCAGCCCAACAGTGCAACTGTCTTGACCTGCACATAGACCGATTTTCCTGGTTCGAGGGCAAGAATAGTTGCTGACTTGCGGGTGATACGAGAGAGAATCGGCACCCCCCCGGCATCCAGGCGTACCATCAACTGGGCAGGATTTTCATCGGCCAGAGTTTCAACCTTTGCCGGGAAGATATTCAGGATGCTGGTGCCCTCTTGCCGTTCGAGGCTCAAACTGACATCCCGGGCCAGCAGTCGCAGACGCACCGGCTGCCCCAGAGGCAGATCTTTTCTCGCCACGGTGAAACGGCCGCCGGGAAACTCAAGGTGGGTGAGATGGAACGTATCGTCATGCTCTGCAACCCTCGCCTCGACGACCGCCTCTGCCTCGTCACCATGAGCAAGTGGCAGATCAACACGGGTCAACATCTCACCAATCGGACCGGAGGCCCTCACCCGACCCTGCTCCAACAGCACCAGTTGATCGGCGAGCCGGGCCACTTCATCCGGCGCATGGCTGACGTAGAGTACCGGGATCGACAGCTCCTCATGCAGCCGTTCGAGAAAGGGCAGGATCTCTCTCTTGCTCTGACGGTCAAGCGCCGCCAGTGGCTCATCCATCAGCAGCAGACGGGGACTGGTGAGCAGCGCCCGGGCAATGGCCACCCGTTGGCGTTCGCCACCGGAGAGGCCTTGGGGACGACGGGCCAACAGGGGATCGATACCGAGCAGGGTGACCGCCTGGTCGAAATCGACCCGCCGCGCCTCCGGCGGGAGCCTTTTGTAGCCATACTTGAGATTCCCCAGCACCGAAAGGTGTGGAAAAAGGCTCGCCTCCTGAAAGACGTAACCCAGGGGCCGCTGATGGGGGGGCAAAAAACGTTCGCCGTCCTGCCAGACCTCTCCAGCTATCTTCAGATAGCCTCTGGCTGGCTGTTCAAGGCCTGCAATGGCCCGCAACAGGGTCGTCTTACCGCAGCCAGAGGCCCCAAAGATTGCGCTGATCCCCTGCGCGGGCACTATAAAATCAGCATCCAGGGTAAAGTCGCCCCGTTCGATCAGAAAGCGCGCCTCGATGGTCACGGTCACGCAACCTTGAAGCGGCGATTCAGAACATACACCGCCAACAGCAACAGAAAGGAGAGCAGCAGCAGGCCTCCTGCCAGCCAGTGGGCATGACCATACTCCAGCGCTTCGACATGGTCGTAGATCGCAATGGAGAGCACCTGGGTCTCGCCGGGGATGTTTCCGCCGATCATCAACACCACGCCGAACTCGCCTACAGTATGGGCAAAACCGAGTACCACCGCAGTAAGGAAGCCGGGACGGGCAAGAGGCACCGCAACCGTAAAGAACCGATCCAGGGGTGAGGCGCCAAGGGTAGCTGCGACCTCCATCGGCCTGCGTCCAATGGCAGCAAACGCCCCCTGCAGGGGCTGCACCACAAAAGGGAGAGAGTAAAAAACTGAGCCGATCACCAGCCCGGCAAAGGTGAAAGCGAGTGGCTCCCCCCCCAGCGTCATCATCAGACCACCCACCGGCCCGTTAGGCCCCAGGGCCACCAGCAGATAGAACCCCAGCACCGTTGGCGGCAACACCAGCGGCAGCGCCACCACGGCCTCCACCACCGCTTTGAAACGCCGCTGGGTTCTGGACAACCACCAGGCGAGCGGCGTACCGAGCAACAGCAGAATCACCACGGTCAGCCCCGCCAATCGCAGCGTTATCCAGAGTGCGGCGAGATCGCCCTCATCCAACATCAGCCATCGCTCTCTGTTCCATAACCGTAGCCTCTGATGATTGCTACCGCCTCATCTCCCCTGACGAATTCCAGCAAGGCTCTGGCAGCAGGCCTATCCCGCAACAATACCGCCTGTTGTTCGATGGGCCGATAGAGTGAGCGGGGGACTTCCCAGAGCGATCCGAAAGGCTCGCTATACGGCTGTTTTATCTGGGAGTAGGCGACGAATCCCAGTTCTGCATTGCCGCTCTTCACGAATTGAAAGGCCTGGCCGATGTTCTCACCCCGCACCATACGCCCGCGCAGCTTTTTCCACAGACCACGGGTCTGCAACACCTCCTTTGCCGCTCTGCCGTAGGGAGCAAGCTTTGGATTTGCGACGGCAAGGAAACGAAAATCACCTTGCTCAAGTACCAGCCCTTGTTTATCCACATAACCCGCTTTGGGACTCCACAATACGACCCGCCCGACGGCATAGGTGAAACGGCTGCCGGAAATAATCAGACCTGATTCATCCAGCAGTTTGGGGCGACGGGTATCCGCTGCAAAAAAAAGGTCAAAAGGGGCGCCGTTGCGGATCTGCGCATAGTGCTTGCCGGTGGAACCAACACTCAGGATCACCTTGTGACCGGATTGGACCTCGAACCGCTGAACGATCTCCTTGATTGTCCCACTGAAGTTCGAGGCGACCGCCACCCGGATCTCATCTGCCTGGGCGACAAGAGGAAACAGACTCAATGCCGTGATCAGCAACAATAGTCGGCGGATTGCTCTAGGCGTGGCCATTCTTTTTCTCATACCGGGACATTAAATTGCAGGGGCGGCGCCCCGCTGAGATTTACCTTTCTACCAAGTCATCGCGGCGAGGCGCCGCCCCTACCAACCATGTCGCAGCAAGCTGCGGAGAGTTAAACTTTACCATACTCAGCCCGTTCACCCAGCCAGCGCCGCACCAATGCCGCCGCATTTTCGGGATGAGATGACAGCATCAGGTCGGCAGCCTCCCGCACGTCGTCCAACAGACCCTGATCCCGCACCAGGTCGGCGATACGCAACTGCATCTCCCCGGTTTGCCGGGTACCCAGTACCTCACCGGGGCCACGCATCTCCAGATCCTTATTGGCGATCACAAAACCGTCATTGGAGTCACGCAGAATAGCCAACCGCTGCCTGGCATTCTGCGACAGGGGCGCATGATACATCAGCACGCAGTGACTCTCCGTGCTACCCCGTCCGATTCGCCCTCGCAGCTGATGCAGTTGGGCCAGACCCAGTCGCTCCGGATTTTCGACAATCATCAGGCTGGCGTTGGGCACATCCACCCCCACCTCGATCACCGTTGTCGCCACCAGCAGATCCAACTCACCTATTTTGAAGCGGGCCATGACCGCCTCCTTCGCTTCCTGCTTCACCCGGCCATGCACCAGACCCACCTGCAGTTCCGGCAGCGTTTCCACCAGCAGGCGTTCGGTATCCTCCGCCGCCTGGCACTGCAGCACATCCGACTCCTCGATCAGGGTGCAGACCCAATAGGCCTGACGACCTTCGGCACAGGCGGCACGAACGCGCGCCACCACCTCGTCGCGGCGGCTGTCCGGGATGGCAACCGTGGTCACAGGTTTTCTGCCCGGCGGCAACTCATCGATGATGGAGATATCGAGATCGGCGTAGGCGGTCATCGCCAGGGTTCTGGGAATGGGGGTGGCTGTCATGATCAGCTGGTGTGGCCAGCGCCCCCGCTTTATCCCCTTCTCCCGCAGGGCCAGACGCTGGTGGACACCGAATCTGTGCTGTTCATCGATGATCACCAAACCCAGGTCGAAGAAACTCACATCCCCCTGAAAGAGGGCGTGGGTCCCCACCACCACCTTGGCGCTACCGTCTGCCACCCGCGTCAAAGTCTGCTCCCGCTGCTTGCCCTTAAGACGGCCGGTGAGCCAGGCCATCTCCACCCCCAACGGGGTCAGCCAGTCGGCAAAGTTACGCAGGTGCTGCTCCGCCAGCAGTTCGGTGGGGGCCATCAGGACGACCTGATAGCCGGACTCCACCGCCTGCAGCGCAGCCAATGCACTGACGATGGTTTTGCCGGAACCCACATCCCCCTGCACCAGTCGCTGCATCGGGTGGGGCCGGGCGAGATCCGATGCTATCTCCGCCACCACCCGCTGTTGCGCGCTTGTCAGCTGGAAGGGCAGCCTATCCAATAAACTGTCACGCAGATGTTCATCCCCCGGCAGGGTTGGTGCCGACGTCTGTTGATGGCGCTGTCGCAGTTCACGCAGACTGATCTGATGGGCCAGCAACTCCTCGAATGTCAGTCGCTGTTGGGCAGGGTGGATACCCTCCGCCAACTGATGCTGGGGTGCATCCGGAGGCGGTCGATGCAGGTAACGAACTGCTGCTGCCAGATCGGGCAGTCTGAACCGCTGCAGCAGTTGATCCGGCAACAATTCCTGCAGTGTGGAAGGCACCTCTTCGAGCCATGCCAACGCCTGGTCACTGAGGTTCCGCAAGGTGAGTTGGTGCACCCCTTCAGTGGTCGGGTAGATCGGTGTCAGGAACTCATCCACCGCCAATGGCGTTTCGGCATTAACCTGTTGGTATTCAGGATGCACCATCTCCAGACTGTTCGGGCCGTTACGCACCTCGCCGAAGCAGCGCAACCGGACGCCCCGGCTCAGATTGCTCTTCTGGGCATTGCTGAAATAGAAGAAGCGCAGGAGAAGAGAGCCTGTCCCATCCGATATCTGCACCAGCAATGAACGCCGACGGCCAAACTTGATATCGGCCAGCTCCACCTCCCCCTCGATAACCGCCTGATCCCCATGGCGTAACGAGCCGATGGATTGCACCCGGGTACGATCCTGATAGCGCAAAGGCAGATGGAAGAGCTGATCCTGAATAGTGTGGATACGCAGACGCGCCAGCTTTTCGGCAACCTTCGGTCCCACCCGCTTGAGGGAGGTGATGGGGCAGGATTCCAGGTTTATCGGTAAGTGATCCTTTTTCAATCGCGGTGGGTTCCAGTTACACTTCGGCCCATAGCATGCCAGATAGTATGAGGAATAAAAAATGGTGGTACAGGAGACGATACAGATCGAAACCCGGGGACGCAGCACCTATGACATATCCAGCCAGGTTCACGAGATCGTCCGGCATTCCGCTATCAAAACCGGCATCTGCCAGTTATTCATTCAACATACCAGCGCCTCCCTGGTTCTCTGTGAAAATGCAGACCCGGATGTTCGATCTGATCTGGAAAATTTCATGTCGCGCCTAGTGGTGGACGGCGACCCGATGTTCGACCACAGGGATGAAGGGCCTGATGACATGTCGGCCCATATCCGCTCTATTCTGACCAACATGGACATGAGCTTTCCGGTTATCGATGGACGTCCGGGACTGGGCGTCTGGCAGGGCATCTATCTTTGGGAGCATCGTACCCATCCTCATCGGCGACGGGTCACGGTAACGATCTATGGAGAGTAACGGGTTTCACCATGTAGGCCCGATCAAGCGTAGCGGATCGGGCATCTGGGCTTTGGCAGAACGATTTAGGTTGCCGGTTCCGCTGCGCTTGAACCGGCCTACAGCCACAGCGGCATCAATGACGGAGTTTGGCCTATCCATTGGCACTGTCACCTTTTGCCTCTAAGAGAGTCTTTCCCTGCCATCCTTGGCGCAACTTAAGTCATTCTGATTCACCCCCGGCCCGGACTTCCTGTCCGGTCGTTCGCCATGCTGCGAAGGTCCACTGGACCTTCGATCATAGCTCACCCTTTAACCTTTCTTTCCCCCATCCCCGTCGGCTTCCCATCCAGACTGACGCTGTTACGCTCTTTCCAGTAGCTTTTGATCCCCTCTTCGCCTTTGTTGTTCGCCCACTCCTTCAAGGTATCCCGGTCACCCTGATATTCGAACAGGGGAACCCCAAATCCGCAGGACGTCTGCACCAAATCCACGTCCATCACCACGACCTGACGCGCCCCCGGCAGACTGGGAAATCGTCCGATATGGGCATCCCACTCAGCACTTCCCTCATGATGAACCGCTGCATGCCCATACAACCGCAGGATCTTCGGATCAGCGTCAAAGGCACAAAACATCAGGGTCATGCGGTCACTCTCCAGCAGGTGGGCTGCTGTTTCGTTGCCACTGCCGGTCAGATTGAGCCAAACCACCTGATTCGGACTGACCATACGCAGACTGTCCATCCCCTTGGGTGACAGATTGATGCGCCCATCCACCGCCGCGGTTGCGACAAAAAAGATCTGCTGCCGAATAATGAAGTCCACCAGCTTGTCATTGATCGAATCGTATTGTTTGCCCATGTTTTTCCCGACTGATTTTAGTGTGTCTCGCAATCAACGTTTGGTCCAAAAACGGCCACCGAAAAAACGTCCGGTCAGACCGCCTTTATTCTCCTGCAACCACTCATCCCGCTCATTGAAAATATGCTGGGTCAGGGTTACCACTGCTCTGACACTCTTGGTCGCAGAAATATCCATGCGCAGATCACTCTGGGCGCTATGGGACGACCAAGGCCCACCTTCGTGACTGCGAATGAACTGGCGTATCTGGGAATAGAGCGTGTTGCGCAATTCCACAACCACTTCCTCTTCGGCAACCTTTGGATCCTTACCGAGAAACCTTTTGGTCATCTTTTTGGCCTGCCCCGGCGTGATCAGTTTCAGCGTGACACACTCATTTTTGAGCAAGGTGTCCATACCTGCCCGGCGGTCGGCAAGTTTTTCGGGCATCGATTTAGCTTCAGGAACGTAGCCACTCTCTTTCCTCACGCTCTTTTGAGGCGAGTCACCATCCTTTACCGCTTGATTTGCCTGTTCTTCGCGAGCATCACTCTCGCGGACCAGTTCCGCTTCCAACCACGCGATCTGTTCATCCAGCAGTTTATTGAATGCCAATGGAGAGGGATCGCCACTTATGCCCGCCTCTATCGCCTGTCTGATCACATCACCGTAGTACTGGAATATCGACGGATCGGTAATCCCATGGGAACTACAGGTGACGAACACCCGCCCCTTAGCGTTGACTTCGATAAGTTGTTGTAAGTCTCTATCCACTCTAAATATCTATCTGTTATTTGACCTGTTTGCCCAATGATAGCTGATTTGCAGCAAATTCAGGCAGCTTATCGATCTTCGGCTTTTCTGAAGTACTGCAGCCAGATTCCGCTCAGGAACCAGGCATAAGCGTAGGTACCGACAATGATAAGCATGAAGACGAGGACAATATCCATGGCACTGCCATCCAGCGAAAATGCCGGCACGTAACCAAACAGAAAAGGCGCCAGATAGAGAAACTTGGCGAACCTGAATGCGGTGAATGCTGTCTTCCACATGTTGGCCTTGGCGATAGTGGCGCCGGCGAACGCGGCGATGCAGACCGGCGGTGTGATGTTGGAGTCCTGAGAGAGCCAGTAGACGATCATATGGGCTGCAAGCTCATTCACCCCCAGGTGCGTCAACGCAGGCACCGCCACCACCGCAGTAATCAGATAGGCCGCCGTCACCGGCACGCCCATACCCAACACCAGCGAAGCCAGGGCAATCAGCAGAATGGTGAGAAACAGTTTTCCATCTGCAAGTTCGATGACTATGTCGGCAAAGGTAAGCACCAGTCCGCTGTAAGTCAGCACACCAATGATAATGCCGATAACACCCACCGTGGCGCCTATCTTGAGGCTGTTCACCGCTCCAGCTCGCGCCGCCGTCACAAAACCCTTTGGCCCGATGCGGGTCTCCTTCCTGAACCAGCTGATGGCAATAGAGGTAACGATACCGAGAATCGCCGCATAACCCGGCGAATAACCCATCAGCATCAGGACTGTGATCACCGCCAGAGGCAGTATATAGAACCACTCCTTCTTGAGAATCTCCATCGCACTCTCGGCGGAACGCTCACCCACGATGTTGTACTTCTTCGCTTCATAGTGAACCATGACAAAGACACTAAAGAAGTACATCAAGGCGGGAAACAGAGCCACCAGCATGATCTGCGAATAGGGCAGGCCTGTCATCTCGGCCATGATAAAACCGCCCGCACCCATGATGGGCGGCATGAACATTCCACCGATGGAGGCAGCTGGCTCTATCGCCCCCGCCACATGGGGTTTAAAACCCGCCTTCTTCATCATCGGGATAGTGAAGGCACCGGTGGATACCGTGTTGGCGATGGCGCTGCCGGAGATGGACCCGAACAGACCGCTGGCGATGACCGACACCTTGGCGGGTCCACCCAGCTTATGACCCACTGCAGCCAGGGGAAAATCGATGAAGAAACGCTGTGCGCCACTCTTCTCCAGAAAAGCGCCGAACACCACGAACAGCAGGATATAGGTGGCCAGAACGTTAGCCATGATGCCGAAGACACCATCGCTCTTATAGAAGATACTGGTACAGAGATCGGGAAAGGTATCTCCGGCATGGGAGATAAGGTCCGGCATATAGTCGCCATAGACCCCGTACAAGAGCATGATGCTGCCGATAATGACGAAGATATTGCCCACCACTCTGCGCGCCAACTCGACGCCCAGCAGCACACCGACCATTGCGATTATTTTATCGAGTTCCGTCTCCGCACCTGCACGATAATTGATCACTTCAAAGTTGAACATCCAGTAGCCGATAGTGGCAATGGACAGCAGGATCAAAAGATAGTCGATACCCCTGCCGATCCGGCTCTTCGATTGATAGAGCAGAAACACCAGGACATAGGTGATAATAATATAGATACCACGGTGATACTGAGTGGCCGCCGGCTCCAATACTGCAGAGTAGGAGTAGAAAAGCACCAGAAAAACAGCCAGGATATCGAACAGCCATTGCTCAATCTTGTGCAGTTTTTCAAACATACCAAGCCTTCCTGTCTAACAACGAGGGCAGGAGCGACACCCCGCCGCGATTACTCCGTGGATAGGTCAATCGCAGCGGGGCGCGGCTCATGCTTCGCTTACAGCATGCCCTTCTCTTTCCAGAACTTCTCTGCCCCCGGATGCATCGGTGTGACGATGCCGTTGACGCCGGTAGCGACGCTCATCTCCTTGAAGGTTTTCTTCTGACTCCGCATGTGTGCCAGCCCCTCATCGGTATAGACCTTTGACAGCATGTCATACACCACATCATCCGACACCTTGGCATTGGCTACCCAAAGCGCTGAATCCTGAAAGGAGGGTGTCTCGTAATCAACCCCTTTGTAGGTACCCGCAGGCACCGAGAGTTCAGAAAAGTAGGGATAACGTTTGAAGAAACCGCTCGAATTCGCATCGGCTCTGAGATCGATAAGATCGATATCATTGGTTTGTGCCGCCATGATCACCGCACCACTGGGAAAAGCGGTAAAGAGCCAGAAGGCATCCAGCTGATTATTGCCAAATGCCGAAGCTGCATCATTATAACCCATGGCATTTCGTTCGACCTTATCCCACACTCCCAGATGGCTGAAAAAGAGTTCGCAGTTGGCGAAGGCCCCTGAACCTGCATTTCCCACGCCCACCTTCTTGCCCTCGAGATCCTTGATGCTTTTGATGCCGGAGCCCTTACGCACCACCAACTGGGCAGGGGCGCCATAAAGATAGGAGAGTGCCAGGACGTTTTCATACTTATTTTTGTCATTCTTCAGCCGGCCGTCACGACCAAGGTAGACATGTCCTGAATAGACCACGCCAAAGTGCGCCCGTCCTTTATTCACCTTGCGAAGATTCTCAACTGAACCTGCGGAGGACTGGGCCTTGACCTTGTAGGCCTTGTTGTTTTTTACCGGACCGTAAACCTGAACCGCGTTGGCAACCACCTGAAATGTACCACCTGCAGGCCCCCCGCTGAACACATAACGTTTTGCTGCGCTCACAGGCGCGGACAGGCCCAGAGAGAAAACCAACGCGGCAATGCCGCTCTTGATAAATAACCGACGCTTCTTCATTTAGTGTAATCTCCTGTGCAATTGACTGGCTATTGTCTTGTCTAACGATCACTGCCCGATCCGCTACGCTTGATCAGGCCTACACCTTGTCTTTCCAAATTCCGCTACGCTAAGTTACCACTGCAGGCCGATTCAAGCGTAGCGGAACCGGCATCCCTGCTGAAGAGTTACAGCTCCATCACCGCATCCATCTCCACAGCGGCATCCTTCGGCAGGGCAGCAACACCAATGGCGGCGCGCGCTGGATAGGGTTCACTGAAATATTCAGCCATCACCTGATTCACCACGGGAAAATGGCTGAGATCCGTGAGAAAAACATTCAATTTTGCCACGTCGGCAAGCGTGCCGCCTGCAGCACGCGCCACCGCCTGCAGATTATCAAATACCCGGCGGATCTGCATTTCGACATCCCCACCCACCATCTCCATGGTTTCAGGCACCAGCGGAATCTGTCCAGAGAGGTAGACCGTAGTGCCGCACTTCACTGCCTGTGAATAGGTTCCGATAGCCTGGGGTGCCTGATCGGTGCGAATAATCTCTCGACTCATTGGAAAACTCCTGACAAGGTTGGATAAGGTTATAAATATATAACGATTCAGAGCGATTGACCTCTGTTCCGTTCAGGTACGCAGAAACCCTAAAACGTTCGCAGAAGCTGCGCCCTCTCCGCGATGGAGCAGGTTGAAGCGCCAAATCGCGGCGAGGCGCCGCTCCTACAAAGGCAGAGTGAATAGGTACCTAAATACTCTGTCTCGATATCTTCAATACGGAGGGAATAACCCGAAGACTGCGCATGATTTTGGCCAGATGTACCCGGTCTTTCACTGTAATGACAAATACCAGCGTGGAGAAAAGGCCATCCCGCTCCTGGGAAGTCACATTTTCTATATTGGATCCCTGTTCCGAAATCGTCGCGGCCACCGTACCCAGCACACCCCGGCGATTGCCCGCCTCAACCCGGATTTCCGTGGCAAACTCGGCCTCAATATCCGACTCCCACTGTGCCTCGATCCAGTTGTGGCCCTGTTTGTTGAATTCACCCAGGTTTCGACACCCATGCCTGTGGATAACAATACCCTTGCCCGGATTGAATACCCCCATCACAGGATCGCCGGGGATCGGCCGGCAACAGTTGGCAAAGCTGACCACCATGCCTTCGGTGCCCTTGATGGAGAGCCCCCCAGCCGACTCCGCTCCTGGAGTATCCGCCGTTTCAACCGGCGTTGCCAAATCCTCCCCTGCAAGACGTCTTGCTATCAGCAACGGCATGCGGTTACCCAGGGCGATCTCAGCCAACAGATCATCCTGACTCTCCAGGCGATACTCTTCCAGCACCTGCTGTATCTTCTCTTCTCCAAGCGCATCCAGGCTGGTCTGGAACCGTTTAAGCTCTCTTTCAAGTAGTCGCCGACCCAGATCAACCGCAACCTGGCCCTGAAGATTCTTCAGAAATGCCCGGATATTGGCCCTGGCTTTGCCCGTCACCACATAGTTGAGCCAGGCGGGACTCGGGGTGGCATTCTCGGCATTGATAATCTCGACAGTCTGACCATTGCGCAGCCGGGTACGCAGCGGAACCAGGCGCCGGTCGACCCGCGCAGCTACGCAGGTATTACCTACATCCGTATGAACTGAATAGGCAAAGTCGACCACCGTAGCACCTTTCGGCAATACCAAAATACGGCCACGAGGGGTGAAGACATAGACTTCATCCGGGAATAGATCTACCTTGACATGCTCAAGAAACTCCACCGAATCACCAACACCCTGCTGCATCTCAAGCAGGTTCTGCAACCAGTCTGAGGCACGGGTACTCATCGCAATGCCGCCGGAGTCCCCTGACTTATACATCCAGTGGGCAGCAATGCCCGACTCTGAAAGCCGGTCCATCTCTTCGGTACGGATCTGTATCTCGATGGGAATGCCCTGCGGCCCGAACAGCACGGTGTGCAACGACTGGTAGCCATTGGCCTTGGGGATGGCAATATAATCCTTGAAGCGGCCCGGCATCGGTTTGTAGAGATTGTGTATGGCGCCAAGAACACGATAGCAAGTATCGAGCCGGTCGACGATGATGCGAAAAGCGAAAACATCCACCACATCGGAGAAGGTGATGTTTTTCTCCTGCATCTTGCGGTAGATGCTATAGAGATGTTTTTGCCGCCCGTAGACTTGCCCATCCATCCCTTCCTGCTCAAGACGGTTGAGCAGCGCAGCCTCCACATTCGCGACCAACTCCTTATGCTGCCCGCGCGATTCGCTCACCGCCTGCCTGAGCGCCCTGTAGCGCATCGGCCAGTACGCGGCAAACCCCAAATCCTCAAGCTCCAGACGGACGCTGTTGATGCCCAAACGGTTGGCGATTGGCGCATAGATATCCAGGGTTTCGCGCGCGATACGGCGCGCCTTCTCCGGACGCATCACCCCCAGGGTGCGCATATTGTGCAAACGGTCCGCGAGTTTGATCATGATGACCCGGATATCCTTGGTCATCGCCAGCAGCATCTTACGCAGACTGGCGGCCTGCGCCTCGGCCTGGGATTGAAAGTCGATCTTGGAAAGCTTGCTGACACCGTCCACCAGCTCGGCAATCTCAACACCGAAGGTACCGGCTAACTGCTCTTTTGCGGTGGGGGTATCCTCAATGACATCATGCAGAATCGCCGCCATCAGACAGTTGTGGTCCATACGCATCTCAGCGAGTATGCGCGCCACGGCGACCGGGTGATAGATGTAGGGCTCACCGGTTTTGCGGTGTTGGCCGGAGTGGGCTTCGGCACCGAACAGATAGGCGCGATAGACCTCGCGCACCTGATCGGAGTCGAGATAACTTTCCAGATAGGCGCAGAGATCACTGATCAGAAAACGGGGTTTTTCCTGATCAGCGTCCAGCCGGTGGCCGGTTTGATTAAGCAGGTTGCTCATTCAGCACTCCATCATACCTATGATGGATTCTGTGCCAATTTCCCACCGATATGCAAGATCAAATCAATGGAGATTTGGACTGCGGTGTAAACAGGGAGAATTATGCGCCAGGCTGTACCATTGGAGAGGCATCGAACACAGCCCCGTCATCAACCACGACATCCTGTTTCGCCATATTTGCGGCATCCACGTCCTGGTGAGTGATCAGACCGTCGGCAATCTCCCGCAGCGCCACCACCGTCGGTTTGTCATTTTCCCAAGGTATCAGCGGCTCCACGCCATTGACCAGCTGCCGGGCACGCTTGGTCGCCAGCAGGACCAGATCAAACCGGTTATCCACGTAATCGAGACAATCTTCAACGGTAACGCGAGCCATCTTTTCTTTCACTCCGGGTAACAAAGCGGGCAGAGCCGCACAGGGAACTTTTCATGATATACGAACCAGCCTCAAACTTCCACGTTGGCAGCCTACTGCCCAGGGCCACCGCATTAAAATCAGCTTGAAAACACCACCTTAGTGCGGTAACGGTCATTCCACGCAGCTTTTCTCTTTTTCTTAGCGAGACTGAGTGAAG
>JAESPE010000020.1 GCA_016756835.1 gamma proteobacterium endosymbiont of Lamellibrachia anaximandri
GGATGCCTACTTTGCTTCCCCTCTGGCGCAAGGCACGCCGGGTAAGCAGTGCGGCCTCGCGGCTACCGGGGACTACCAGCCTTCGCTTCGCTCTCCATGGCTGGCAGCGAGCGTTCCGTGACCAGCGCAGCCACATCCTCATCCTCGCGAATCATCAGTCGCGGCGCCATCTCCACTATGGTGACCTGACTGCTGAAGCGGGCAAAGGCCTGGGAGAGTTCGCAACCGATGGGACCACCGCCAAGCACCAGCAACCGCTGCGGGAGTTCCCTCAGCTGCCACAAGTTGTCCGAAGTCAGATAATCGATCTGATCGAGACCCGGAATCGGCGGCACAAAGGGTCGCGCGCCGGTGGCAACAACGATGCCCCGGGTGGTGATCTCGCGGCCATCCACCTCCACCACATAGGGCGAGGTAATCTTCGCCTCGCCCTGGATTACATCGACACCCAGTTCCGAATAGCGTTCAACAGAATCGTGGGGCTCAACCTCGCCAACCACCTTTTGTACCCGCTCCATGATTTGGGCAAAGTCATATTTCACGTCGATGGCATCGAACCCCCACTCCTGGGCGCGTCTGGACTGGGCCAGAATCCGTGACGAACGGATCAGCGCCTTGGAGGGAACACAACCGGTATTCAGGCAGTCTCCCCCCATCTTATGTTTTTCGATCAGGCTCACTTTCGACTTTACTGCAGCAGCAATATAGGCGGAGACGAGACCCGCTGAACCACCACCGATCACCACAAGATTTCGATCAAACTTTGCCGGACGTTTCCATCCGGCCATGGCACGGCGCGCCTTGACCAGTGCGACAAACTTTTTCGCCAACAGGGGAAAAAGTCCGAGCAGCACAAAGGAGCCTATCAGACCTGGTGACAGAATCCCTGACAATGAGTCGAGTCCGGCCAGTTGGGTACCCGCATTGACATAGACAATCGTGCCCGCAAGCATACCGACCTGACTTACCCAGTAGAAGGTTATGGTTTTGATTGGCGTCAATCCCATCACCAGGTTGATGACAAAGAAGGGAAAGAGTGGAACCAGTCGCAGGGTGAACAGATAGAAGGCGCCATCCTTCTCAATACCTGCATTGATCGATTTCAAACGATCACCAAAACGAGACTGGACCGTGTCCCGCAGCAGAAACCGTGCGATGACAAAGGCCAGCGTAGCCCCTATGGTAGAAGCAAAGGAGACCAGCAGCAGCCCCCAAAACAGGCCGAAAACCGCCCCCACCGCTAGGGTCATCACTGTTGCCCCCGGCAGTGACAATGCGGTTACCAACACATAGACAACAAAAAACAGCGCCGCTGCAAACAGAGGCTCAGACCGTCGCCACTCGATCAATGCATCCCGCTGTGTCTGCAGGTACTCCAGGGTAAGGTATTGGGTCAGGTCGAAGTAAAAAAACGCACCGACCAACCCGATAATCACCAGCAGCAAAAAACCTTTTTGTCTATTCATCAGTCCTGCAATCTCTCAATGATTGTATTTGTCAGACTCTACTACGCGAGAGAATCTCTCGCGGATTCATCCGCCACAGCCCCACAATAGGCCATACAGGGAGGAAACGTAATGCCCGGCCAGCATGAAATCTCCTTTCCTATTTCTGAATCAGGTAACATTAAGTCTATGTTTGACCGTCAGGCGCTTATCGAGCGCGTCCAGAAAAAACTAAAGAAGGTGCTGCAAGACCATGCAGCCACCTCAGATCAGGTCGTCACCCTGACGCTGCCCTTGCCGGAGGTCCACCTGCACAACCTGTCGGCCATGGCTGACGACAACTGGTTTTTCTGGGCCAAGCCAGAACAGGATGAATATGTCATCGGCATCGGAGATGCGCTGACTGTCACCACATCCGGAGAGGACCGGTTGAAACGCCTGGCAGCCGCATTCAAGCAGTTGCAAAGCCGTTGGACACGGCTCGATCCTGAACAGACCAGCTGTCACCCCATCACTTTCATCGGCTTTGCCTTTGCACCCGATGACCCTATGGATGCGGCATGGAAAGGTATGCCCAACACCGGACTCTTTCTCCCACAACTGCTGCTGCAACAGCGTGACAACAATTGCGTACTCTCCTGCAGTTGGGACTGCAGCGTCGATAACGACAAAGGCGTCATCCTGGGGCAGTTGATCGGACGCCTCGAAGAACTGATTATCACGCTGTCATATAAACCGGGGCCCTCGGGACAACGCACAACCTTGACCCGGATTGAATCGAACCCAACACCGGATAAGTGGCTGGGGCTGGTTGAGCAACTCCAGTCCGGGATAACGCGCGGCGAGTTGGAAAAAACCGTGCTGGCTCGACATATCCGGGTGCAGGCCCAGCACACACTGAATCCTGTACGACTCTCTGCAACCCTAAACTGCCTCTATCCCCGCAGTCTCCATTTCGCCACCCGTTTCAATGGGGTAACGCTGACCGCCGCCACCCCGGAACGACTGCTCTCCTGCCGGGGCTCAGAGATCATCTGCGATGCGGTCGGCGGCACCACACAGCGTAGCGCCGAAGAGAACAAGGATCTGGCGCTCGGCCAGGCACTGCTGTCTGATCCCAAGACGGCACATGAACATCGCGTCGTGGTTGATACCATCAAGCAGGCTCTGGAACCACTCTGTACTCATCTACGACATCCTCAAAAAACGCAACTGATGCCGCTTCGAAACCTGCAACACCTCTGGACTGAAATTCGGGGAGAGATGAATCACGGCGTCAGTCTGTTGGATGTCGCCGCCAAACTACACCCCACAGGTGCCGTAAATGGTGCACCGTCAGACAAGGCCTTTACCTGGCTGCGGAGAAATGAACCATTCAACCGTGGCTGGTATACCGGCGCGGCAGGGTGGCTGAGCGCATCTGGAGACGGAGAGTTGGCTGTACTCCTGCGTTGCGCCCTGCTTGATGGTGACTGCGCAGAACTCTATGCAGGCGCAGGAATTACCGCCGGTTCAGACCCTGCTGCCGAGTTTAATGAGACAGAGTTGAAATTCTTTGCGATGCTGGAAGCATTGGAAAATGCCTGAACATACGAAAGGCGTAAATGAAGATACCGCCACCCTCAATCTGCGCTGGGCAGACGCGTTGATCGACGGAATTGTAGCGACCGGCGTCCATCATGCCGTAATCTCCCCCGGTTCCCGCTCCACGCCGCTGGTACTTGCGATTGAGCGGCGACGCGACATTACCAACTGGCACCATCCCGATGAACGCAGCGCAGCTTTCTTTGCACTAGGTCTCGCCAGCCACGACCGCAAACCGGTAATCGTGATCGCCACCTCCGGCAGTGCCCCCGCACACTGGTATCCCGCCGTTATCGAGGCAAACCGCGGCAACATCCCCCTGCTCCTGCTCAGCGCCGACCGGCCACCGGAACTACAGAACTGCGGCGCCAACCAGTCTGTCGATCAAAACCGGCTGTTCGGCACCCATGTGCGAGGGTTTCATGATCCAGGACCGGCATCGCCCGAAGCGATCGACTATATCCAAGCCCTGGGGGTTCGCGCCGGCCATCAGGCCTGCTGGCCCAATCCCGGGCCGGTGCATCTCAACCTTCCCTTCAGGGAACCTCTGGTGCCGAAGCTGTTTCCAAAATCGCCCAAAAGCACAACCAAACGAACGCCGCCCGAGCCATCGATCATAGCGGATCAGGATCAGTTAACGAGAATCCACGCCTGCATATCGAAGCAGCCCGGTCTGATCGTCTGTGGACCCAAAACATTTCATCCTGGATTCCCGAATGCCGTCACGAGACTGGCAGAGGTGCTGGGAACACCGATTCTCGCCGACCCACTCAGCCAGCTGCGTTTCGGCAATCATGACCTGTCGCACATCATCAGTCGCTATGACAGTTTTCTACGCAATCCGGATTTCCGTCAACAACATCAACCCGCATGGGTGTTGAGATTCGGCGCAGCGCCCGTTTCAAAAACACTGCTCTCCTATCTGAAACACAATGGAGCACACACCCTGCTCTGTGATCCTCTAGGCAACTGGCCAGATCCGCTGCATCAAGTGACGGAGATGATACGTGCCACGCCGACGCTGTTGTGCCAACAATTGCTGGAGATGAATCCTGTCTCTGCCGGGGGTAACTGGTTCAAAGACTTTGCTGCTCAGGAGCGGGCGATAAACAACCGGCAACCTGCCCCTGAATCTCTCCCCTTTGAAGACAAAATCATCGGCGAGATTCTCGAATGCATCCCATCCGGTGCCACGCTATTCAGCGGGAATTCCCTGCCCATCCGCCAACTCGACCGCTGGAGCGGCACCTCCGGCAAGGCGATCCGCATCCTCGCCAACCGGGGCGCCAGCGGCATCGACGGTAATATCTCCACCCTGCTCGGTATCGCGGCTGCCAGCAATGAGCCGGTAGTCGGGTTGCTGGGAGACCTGACCTTCTTCCACGACATGAATGGTCTGCTGGCCATGCGGGATCTGGACGCAACCATCATCCTTCTCAACAACGGCGGTGGAGCCATCTTCGGCCAGTTGCCACAAGCCGAACTGAAAGGCTTTGAAAAACACTGGCTGATGCCCACGGGCCTGGATTTCTCTCACGCGGCGAAGCTGTTTGGGATCGACTATCGCCGTATTACAAAACAGGCCGAATTCAGACCCGCTTTGCGCGAGGCCATTGCCGCAAAACAGGGTACGATCATCGAGGTCATGATTGATCGCAAATTGAGCCGGCAACGCCAGACTGACTATTGGCAATCGATCACTGGAGAACGGAGCCAAGCTTAACCCCCATTCCTTAATCAAAATGTCCCATACAAAAGAGATTTCAGCCCTGCGTAGCGCCTTGAAGTCCCTCGTCACGCCGGGTAAGGCGGAGATTCTGCAACGCTTTTTCAAGATCGGCCCCGGCGAGTATGGCGAGGGGGACCGGTTTCATGGCGTGGTGGTACCGGATCAACGCAAGGTTGCCAAGCAGTTCAAGGCCCTTGCACTTCCAGCAGTGGAACAACTGCTGCAATCAGCATTTCATGAAGAGCGCCTTACCGCCCTCTTCATCCTCATCCACCAGTTTGAGAAGGGTAACCTTGCGGTTAAGAAAAGGATCTTTCAGACCTATGTCCGCAACATGGAATACATCAATAGCTGGGATCTGGTTGACAGCTCCGCACCCCATATCATCGGTGCCTGGCTGGAACAGCGCGATAGATCTCAGCTCTACGAATGGGCTGATTCAGACGACCTTTGGCAAAGACGCATCGCCATACTCGCTACCTTCCGGTACATCAAAAACGGGGAATTCGAGGATGCGCTCAATATAGCCGATAAACTGCTTGATGACTCCCACGACCTGATCCACAAGGCAGTCGGTTGGATGCTCAGGGAGATCGGCAAACGGGATCTTGCCAGAGAGAGACAATTTCTCGATCGCCACGCTGCAACCATGCCACGCACTATGCTGCGATATGCCATAGAGAAACTACCGGAACCCCAAAGACAGGCCTATCTGAAACTGAAACCCTAAGGGAGCCTCTGAACAAGTCATGGACCTACAGCTTGCGGTTGAAATGCACTGCTTCTTCGTTGAAAATCTTCACAATAGCCTGCTATTGCGTACGATTTCCGCCTCAAATCAGCGCATTTCATCTCACAATCTGAACGGCCCAGACTTATTCAGAGGCCCCTAAGCCTGTTAGAATTGATTTTTTTAAAGCACTCAGAGCAACCCATGCAGACCTCCTTTAGTTGGCAGGCGCCGCCGAATCTGGCATTCGAAGATATCCTCTACCATCAGGCGGAGGGCATCGCCAAGATCACCATCAACCGGCCTCATGTGCGCAACGCCTTTCGGCCGGAAACCGTGGAGGAACTGAGCCAGGCGTTCCGCCATGCCCATCTCGATCCGAAGATCGGCGTCATCATTCTCACCGGCGCAGGTGATCTCGCTTTCTGCTCCGGTGGGGATCAGAAGATTCGCGGTGATGGCGGTTATAAAGACAGCAAGGGCGTGGAACATCTCAATGTACTGGAACTGCAACGGCAGATCCGCACGCTGCCGAAACCCGTGGTGGCAATGGTCGCGGGTTATGCGATTGGCGGCGGTCATGTGCTGCACCTGATCTGTGATCTCACCCTCGCCGCAGACAACGCCCGCTTCGGTCAGACAGGCCCGCGGGTAGGCAGTTTCGACGGTGGACTGGGCGCGGGGCTGCTGGCCCGCACCGTTGGGCTGAAAAAAGCCAAGGAGATCTGGTTTCTCTGCCGCCAATACGATGCAGAGCAGGCACTGGATATGGGGCTGGTCAACAAGGTCGTACCCCTGGCAGAGCTGGAGCAGGAGACAGTACAATGGTGCCGTGAGATGCTCGAACTCTCCCCCACCGCCCTGCGCGTTCTCAAGGCCTCATTTAATGCCGAAACCGATGGCCTCTCCGGCATCCAGGAGTTGGCCGGCAACGCCACCGCCCTCTTCTATCTCACCGATGAAGCTCAGGAAGGGCGGGATGCCTTCGTGGAAAAACGTCCGGCTGACTTCGACAAATTCCCCCGCCGTCCATGAATCAATGGCTGCTCGCGATACGTCCCAAAACGTTGGGTATCTCACTGGTACCGGTGTTGGTGGGCAGTAGTCTCGCCTGGACGGAGACTTCGCAATTCAGCTGGGTAACTGCGATAGCGGCACTTCTCGGCGCACTGCTAATTCAGATTGGCACCAATCTGCACAACGACGCGGCAGATTTTGAACGGGGCGCCGATACTGAAGCCCGTGTGGGTCCCGCCCGCGCCACGGCAGAGGGCTGGTTCACTGCCACAGAGGTCAAGCAGGCAGCCTATCTCAGCTTCGGCACCGCTTTTCTTATCGGAATCTATCTGGCCTGGATTGGGGGCTGGCCGATCATCGTCTTGGGACTCATCTCCCTCACTGCGGGTTATGCCTATACCGGCGGTCCCAAACCCATCGCCTATAGCGCCTCTGGTGAACTGTTCGTCTTTCTCTTCTTCGGACTCGCCGCCGTGATGGGCAGTTACTATATCCAGACCCTGACACTCTCCCTCAATGCTTTTGCCGCAGCCTGCGCGGTGGGTTTTTTGGCTGCAGCGGTGCTGCTGGTCAACAACTACCGTGACCTGGATACCGACCGGATCGCCCACAAGCTGACTCTGGTCTTCCATCTGGGTCGGAAGCGCGCCCGGATACTCTACGGCTTCATGCTGCTGACACCGTTTCTGCTGCCTCTGATAATGGGCAAAGAAACCCCCAGCATCTGGCTACCGCTCGTTGTCCTGCCCTGGGCTGTTATGCTTTTACAACGTTTCATCTCGACTCCCGCCGGCCCCGAATTCAATCAGTTGCTGGCGCACACCGCGAAGTTACAACTTATGTTTGGCCTGCTGCTCAGCCTGGGCCTGCTAATCTGAGATGCACATTCGATCAGCCCGTTTGATCCCCTATTCACTACCGCTCAGACTGCAGTGGCAGAGCAGTATGGGGGGATTTTGCGAGCGGAAGGGCTGGCTGATAGAACTCTCCTGTAACAATGGCGCCAAAGGGTATGGGGATTGTGCCCCACTGCAGGCTGCCGGGACCGAGCCACCAGAGATTGCAAAGCAGTGGTTGAAAGAACAGCTATCGGCCACGGAGGGCAAATCACCCTCTGAACTGCTACGGAGATGCACTGCGGGAACCTCACAAACCCCTGCAGCCCGTTTCGCCCTGGAGACCGCATTACTCGATCTTTTTGCTCAGTCTGAACAGGTCACGCTACGCCACTGGATCAACGCAAAAGCCCCTGACCATGTTTTGGTAAACGCAGTGATCGGTACTCTGAACGACTCAGTAGAAAAACGGGCGTTCCGTAAAATAGAGCAGGGTTTTACGACCTTGAAATTAAAAGTCGGCGTGAAGAGTCCACAGGATGAACTGGCACAACTGCATGGACTGGCACAACAACTAACGGAAAAGATCAGACTCAGACTGGATGCCAACCAGGCATGGAGTTCCAAGGATGCGGAGTACTTTATTGATGGCATTCGAGGGCTGCCCATCGACTCCCTTGAAGAGCCATTGCGTGAAGCTGACCTGAAACTTCTGGCAAAACTACAGAATCGGGCCGACTGTTCACTGGCCCTTGATGAATCGCTTGCACAACTTCATATCGACAGGCTCCTGGCACATCCACCAGTAAAACGATTCATCCTCAAACCTATGGTAATCGGTAGCCTGCTATCTACGAAGAAACTTGCCGAATCGGCTGCAAATGCCAGTATGGAGTGCGTTGTCACCACAACCGTAGACAGCGCTGTGGGCGTACTGGCAACTGCCCAGTTGGCGGCAGCCATACCCTCCTCCCGACATCTGGCGCAGGGTTTGGCCACCAGTGAATGGCTGGAAGAGGACATCGCAGAACCCCTTGCCATCACTAATGGTCAGATGATATTACCTGATACACATGGACTTGGAATCGGCCCAATCACCACAGCCTAACGTTATGTCTACCTACGAATATCAATTTACCGTTCCGCTACATGACATCGACGCGGCCGGAGTAATGTTTTTTACGCACATCCTGCGCCATGCACACAATGCCTACGAGGCTTTCATGGCGGAAATTGGCTTCGAATTGAAAAGCCTGATCGAAGAGAACCAGCACCTGCCTTTGATTCATACCGAGGCCACATTTCTTCGCCCAATCAGACATGGTGATAAGGTCTCCGTTCATCTGCAAGTGACAACGATTGGAGATACCTCTTTCACTGTCAGCTACCGCTTTCACGATCAGAATGAAAATGAACTGGCGAAGGTGGAGACCAGTCATGTCCTGATCTCCCCTTACAAGGGAGAACGCCGAGCTCTGCCTGACGACGTGCGGGAAGCGTTGTCTAACTATCTGGACTAAGCGCCTTCCGATCCAGCTTTCCCAGACGGGTTATGGGCAACGACTTCACCTGGCAGAACTCCCTGGGACGCAGTTTGTCCGGCATATTGGCACGCGCCCAGGTCTCGACCACCTCAGCTGATATAGTGCCAACATAGAATGCAATGAGCCGATGTCCCCAAACCGGATCCTCTTTTCCCGTTACGCCAACCTGTTCCAGACCCTGACACTTGATGAGTAACGACTCCACCGACGCAGGATGAATATTGCTGCCACCGGAAACAAGAACATCATCTGCACGCCCCACTATCCGCAGGTGGCCCGCCTCATCGAACTCCCCAAGATCCCCCGTTTCGAACCAGCCCTGGCGCAAACCCTCACCAGGATTCAGCTGCGGATTGACGTAACCTGCCATCACCGCTGCTCCCCGCACACGAATGCATCCTGCTGGAGAATCACTCAGCGCTACTTCAAAGCCCTCCAGCGGCATACCGGCAACACCATCAGTCAACCCTGCATTGACAGTGTCATCCGCTACACAGAGTGATCCGGTTTCACTCATTCCATAGCTAACAACAATCGGCCACCGGAGACGGTGGGCACGTTCAGCAAGAATAGTGGAAAGCGGGCCGCCACCAATCAGCACAACACGCAGACTTGCTGGACACGGTCTTCCATGGCTTTGGTCAAGCAGGCTCGCCAGCATGGCCGGCACCAACGATATATGGCTAACGCCTCGATGAAGAATATCGTCCCAAATCCATGCCGCATCAAACCCCTGATGCAGCAATAGCGTGGCGCCAACCCGCAGACAGCGGACCGCGACAGCTATGCCGGCAACATGGACCATCGGCATACAATTCAGCCAACAATCACCCGATTGGAGATCAAGGCATCTCGTGGCCGCAGTTGCACTGGCAGCCAGATTGGTACCCGTCAACATTACCCCTTTCGGCTCCCCAGTGGTGCCACTGGTAGTGATGACCAATAACACGGTTGAACCGTCTTGAGCTGAGTTTGGCTCCACTGTGGATTGGCGAGAGAGTGCTGTCTGTTCCAACAAACTGGACACAGGAATGTCTTCAACCTCTGCGAAAAAATCCGCCATACCTTTATCCACAACGGCAAATCGGCAACCACTCTGCCTGATCAGCGGCGAATACCTTTCTGCTGGGATAGATGGATCGAGGGGCAACAGCGCAAACCCCATCTTCAGGGCTGCATGAAACAGCAACAGTGACATCCAACGACTTTCGATGCAGATAGCCACCACACCGGAAACTCCGGCTTGAGCCAGTCGGATGCAGACAGCATCCACCTGCCGTTCCAGGCTGACATAGCTGGTTATCTCACCATCCAGCAAAACTGCCGGGGATTCGGGAAACCCGATAGCTGTTTCCGACAGCCATTGCCCCGGCAATACTGACAACTCAGATGGACTTGATGGTTTGAACTTCATCATCGAAAGTTGATCTACGTTAAAGCAGGGAGGGCCAACACCCTGGTCAAATACCTGCCGCAATTCGGATATACTCTGGCAATAACAGACAGATAGCAAACCACAGAAATAGAGCAATGAGCCACCTTAACAGACTACATAAAATAACCCTGCTCTTCTGCATGATATTTTCAATGTCGGCTGTGGGCTATGAATACGATCCGGAAAATGGCGAAGAGATCAATGAAGTTTGCGCCGGATGTCACGGTGAATTTGGACAGGGCGGAAAAGAGGGTGAATATCCACGTCTTGCAGGCATGCCGAATGCATTTACCGCCAAACAACTCCACCTGTTTCGAGACCGCAAACGCCCCAACCTGGCAATGGTCGAGTATATCGACGAACGCCAGATGCCGTACAATGACATCCAGGATATCTCCCTCTATCTAGAGCAGATCAAACTAAAAACAAGACTTCCGCCCGCCGACGAAAATGCCCCGGATTTCGACGCCTATGCCCGCCTGCTGGAATCAAAAAGGCTGATGCAGGTCCCGCGTGCCAAGGGGGATATCGAGCAGGGCAAAAAGATCTACCGTAAGGAATGCGGCTCCTGCCATGGACGCGACGGCTGGGGCGACCTGAAAAAAGCGGTACCAATGCTGGCCGGGCAGTATACGAATTACCTCTGGCGTCAGGTGGAAAAGTATCGCAAGAGAATCCGCATCCATGATGAGAGCGAGCCCGATGAGGAGTTACTACTGGATTTCAGCGATGAAGAACTCACTGACATCTTCGCCTATCTATCCATATTGGATGACTGAGATGGCTCCGCTTGGAACCAAGCATACATATCCATCCATTTGACCAAAAGCGTGACTAATTGCCGAACAGAGACGTACCTGGTTTGACCGTGATAAATCGGTAAGGCGCAGCGACCAGGCCCTCTTCCGTTTTGACCAGCACCTTGGCCTCCCACTCCATGGCATCACGCACACAGACAGGCAGCATCCCTTTTCCCGCAAAACGTCCTTCTCCCTGATTTGTCAGTGCCGGTCGGTTGAAGCCCATATTCATATCGACCCCGCTAAAATCCACTTCGACCTGCTCCGCCTCAAATCCTTCGATCTCGACCACTATTTGAATAGGTTTCACCAGAGGCAAAGTGCGGGGTTCAATAGAAAATGAAATGCTGCTGCCGTCCGGCAACCGGGACTTACAGGGACCTGCGCGCAGATCGCAGTCGGAATCCAGTGGCGCGGAAAGCAGCACCTCCGGATGCAGCAAAGGCCAAACTTTATAGATGGCAACTGCCGAAAAAGCTGTCAGGAGGAGCCCGGCAACCAGCCAAAGAAGGGAGTTTTGTTTTTTCATGATTTTAAAGAAATAGGTTTAAGGCGAAGGGCTGGCAAATTGAAAATTTGCCTGAATTTTGTGTCAAACAGGTAGGCCAGATCAAGCGTAGCGGATCGGGCATCCAGGCTTTGGCAGAACGATTTAGATTGCCGGTTCCGCTGCGCTTGAACCGGCCTACGGCATACCAAGATACAGGGTTCAGGCCTATCCGGTGGCACAGTCACCTTTAACCTTTCACCTTCTTTTTAAGGCAAATCACTCCGTTTAAACAGCAAATAACCCAACCAGGCACAACCGGTACCCAGCAGAATCGGATAGACAATGGCGTAGGTGATGTAACCCGCCTGGCCAAAATTATCCAGGATCACATAGGCCGTTGGACCGAGCAGCACCAGTTGCGGATCGAACAGCATCATGGTGGCGGTGCGGAATACCTGCATCGGGTTGGCCAGTGCGATAGCCACCGCGGTCTCCGGCGGCAGATGTTCACGAATCATTACACCGAGCAATATCAGGTCGAGAAAGAGCAGCAGACTCAACCAGACGACAAAAGCGGCACCCTGTGCCACGTCGGAGGAGCGTGCAATGGTTGAAATCAACATACCAATACCGAGAAAGCACCAGGCAAGAGACATGAGCAGACCGGTATAGTAGACCAGCAGCTCCCACGGCACTTCAGCCCCTTTTATCGTTCCCCAGACAACCGCACCCACCATCGCGAGCAACACAGGCAGGAAGACAACGAAAAAACGGCCAAACACCCGCCCCCAAAACCAGGCGCTCAGTGTGATCGGCAAAGAGAGGAGATATTCAAAAACGCCCGCCTCCCGGTCACCGGCCACCGAGCGTACAGTAGTGATCAATACAAACACCGGCAGTATCGCCATCGACAACTGGATATAGGTAATCAGCAGACGGGAGAGACCGGTGAAACCCATGATGCGGGACTCGGCCAAGCCAAAGGCAAAGAGGATCACCACCAATCCACCAAACACCATGGAATAGACCATAAACCAGCGAGCCCGCAGGGATTCTATTATGTCTGTGTAAGCAGTAAGCCAGAGATATTTCATCAGTGTTGATTCTTTGGAATGATTGGAGGTAGAGCCTGCTCCGCCTGTTGGGCCTTGCGCCTGGCATCGCGTCGCTCCGCCTGCTCTTTCAGCCGGTCAAGCAAGTGAACGCCATGAATGCTGAAACGCTTCTCCACTTCGATGACGTGCAGTTTCGCCTGGGCAAAATTGAGTCCTTCCGGCGCCGGATCGGATTGGGCACCCAATCCGTACTCCATCGGTGTAATCTTCTCTTTTACGTAAGTGGCGGTGCGCGCATCGATCCAATCGCCGGTACGAAAATCGGTAACCCAGATCTCTGTCTTCGGATCATCCTTCCATGCCTGTGTGTCCAACCAGAGCGTTGCACAACCGATATCGTCAAAACCTACCACTTTGGAGCGTTTACCTTCTGGAAAATAGCGAATCTGGGCGGAATAGTGCCGGTCGCTGAGTACCATGCGACAGCGTTCACAGGCAACCCGATCCCATTTCACCTCTTTGGGACCCGTACCCGGATCACCGGAGCAGGCAGTCAGGAGAAGAATAGCCAGCCCCACAAGCAGGCTGTAACTGCGCTTAGCTGGCATCGGCAGCCGCCACCTGCTCCTCGGCCTCTTCCATCTCCATACCGGCAAGCAGGGCAGCATAGCGGGAGAGAACACCAAGAAAACGCAGCCGGTCCGGTCCGGCGATATAGCCTTCCCAAGTCACGCCGTCCGCACCACTCAGAAAACCCCACTCGCCGATTGTTTTGGCAAATGCCTCTTCGGGCTGGGTCAAGCGCAATCGGCAGCGCAGACGGGAGGAGAGTTCCACCAAGTCAGCCACCCGGTCATCGAGAACCACCTTGCCCTGATCCATTTCGATAACACGATTTACCAGGGTAGCCACCTCATCCAGACGATGACTGGAGATCAGCATCGCTGCACGTTCCTGTTTCTCCGCAAGCAGTTGAAAAAAGATATGCCGGGCATCCGGATCGAGATTGGCTGCGGGCTCATCCATGACCAACAGTTCACTCTCGCGCCCGAGGGCGATGGCAATCAACAGCTTCTGTTTCTGTCCACCGGAGAGTTTCACGAAGGGTTGGTGGCGAAATTGTTCCGCATCGAATCCAAGCTTTTGTGCCACATCGCGCATCCGAGCAGGATCGGATTCACAAAGGCTGGCGGCAAAGCGAATCAACTGCCCCACCGGCATACGCAAAGGTGGTGGCAGTTGCGGCACAAAACCGACCTTGGAGAGCACTTCACGCCGCTGCTTGCGCGGGTCCATGCCGTCCACCAGCACCCGGCCATCACAAGTATACTCACCCAACAGGCAACGTATCAGCGTCGTCTTACCGGCACCGTTTGAACCCACCAAAGCGACCCTGTGTCCCCGCTCAATCGTCAGGTTTACGCCTTTCAGTACTTCGTTGCGTCGAAATCGTTTTACGATATTTTCAAACTGGATCATGGATCAGAGCAGTTTACTCAAACCTTTAAATTCATAGACTAAGGAGCCTGTGGGACAGACATCCACACACATTCCACAACGGGTACAGTCCGCACCTACATCCTGATTGACATCGAATGCTGCCCCACGGACAGTCAGATCGAGCACATGAGGCACCATGCAGATCTTGCGGCAGTCGCCTTCGTGGTGGCAAGCTTCGGCATTGTACTTTACCCGCAGCGGAGACAACACACCCACGACGCCGTAGGTGACGCCAATTGGACAAACATAACGGCACCAGGCGCGACGGGAGTAGAAGACTTCGAACAGCAGCAGCGCTCCCACCCAGATCAACGCGACACCAGGACCATAGATCAGGGCGCGACTCAGGATACCCGTGGGCGAGATGGTCTCGAAAACAGTATATCCGGAGATCAAAGCGAGCAAGGCGAAAATTACGTAGAAAACACCACGCACTTTGCGGTTGAATGTGTGATTCTTGATCAGCTTCTTCTTCACCAGCCAGAGGTGGAGATATTCCGCCCACTCAGCCAACAGATGGTATGGGCAGACCCAGGAGCAGAAGGTGCGGCCACCGAGCAACAGCCACATAATAAAAACAGTGACCGTACCAATCACCAGGTTCAGCACGATGTGCTTATAGGCCAAAGCCACCTGCAGCGCTGAGTTGAGATCCGCCATGTGAAAACCCACAAAGCGTGACGCGGTGAGCGCGCCCTCCAGCAGCTGTACGTCGAAATAGTAGGAGACGACAAACAGCACATTCACCAGTATCAGGGTAATCCAGCGCCGTCGCTGCCACTTGTTACAACAACCCGTATGGTGCTCATGGCGTACTGCTTCGACATCCGCCTTGGAGAGATTGCCTTTTTTGCCCTGATAGATCTCTAACAGCTCGGGTGGCTGTTGCTCTTTCGAAGGCCGACGAGGTTTATTGCCAAATATTTGTGACAGGGAGTCTCTTATGTATCGCATATCAACCTCCCGGCGTATCCGCAGTTTTATCCAGATCGATCACGATCGCAGCCGATTCAACCGGACAGATCATTTCACAGACGCCGCAACCAACGCACCCCTCCTTGATCACGGGTTTCATTCTCATCTCTCCATTCGGCAGCTCGAAAGGCTCCAGCGCAATGGCGTGCTTAGGCGGACATTCATTGCCATGCTGCTCAGCCACCCTGGCGACCTTGCCGGAATCTCCAGAGGCTTCAGCCTGTTTCGCCTTTTCCGCACATTGGGTGATACGGATCTCAATGGGACACTGACGAACGCATAGATCGCATAACTCCAGGTCGTACGGATAATCCGCCACCTGAATTGGATTCCAGCGGTCAACCTCGTCATATCGTAAAAGCCCCTCGTAGTCCGGTCCTCTGGCCTGACCTTTGAAACCCTTACCCTGTACTGCAAGGCAGGCTCTGGGGCGCGCGAGACGAGCAAAGCCCATGCGAGTGTCAGCAGGATAGTCGAGATGATGGGTCAAAGCGCCAGTTGGACAAGCCAGCACACACTGCAGACCGTCACAGGAGAAGTCACAGGCTTGGGCCCGTGCATCAATAAAGGGAACACCGATGCCGAAACCATCCTCCAGGTCCGCCAGTTTAATCGCATTCACCGGGCAGACCTGCACGCACTGTCCACACTTGATGCAGGAGGCAAAGAACTCCTGCTCGTCGAAAGGGGTCTTGATCGCGCCGGGGGGACGCAGCCGGATGGATGTTCCCTGCACCACGGGAAGAACCCCGAGCAAGGAAACACCGACAACACCTACAGTCAAAACTGTGGAACGCAGGAACTCCCGTCGGCTCTGCTCTTTCCGTTTTGGCGAAAGCTTCTTCTTGGCTTTGGGTTTTTTTGTCGTTTTGTCACTCATCAGAGACCCTGCCTCCAGAAATATGTGTTGTTGCTACCTATCGATAAGTAGGCCGGTTCAAGCGCAGTGGAACCGGCTACCCCATCTGTTTCGATATTTCGTGAATGCCTGATCCGCTACGCTTGATCAGGCCTACAGGAAACAGGGATCCAACAGCTATCGGCCCAGCGATTCTCGAAGCGCCTTTAGTGGATCATACACATCCTGACCTTCCACTTTTTCGCCACCGGCTGTTTCGTCTGTTACGGTAGACTCACTCTCCTGGCCGACCTCAGCAACAGCCAATTGCACAGCCATCATCGGCCGCTCATCTCTAACCAACATATTCGGATTGGAAAACGGGGCCAGTCGTTCCAGAAAGTCCATCACTTCCAATACCGGCGAACCTTTGAAAAACCGGGCCGGTGGCACATCCATCCAGATTCTGTCGGCATAACTGTAAAGTTCGTAGGGCTTATCACCCACGCCGTCCCGATCCTGGTCGAATCCTGCATAGTCGTCCCAATAGTTTCCGAACCAGTCGTTCCGGTTTGCGGTCTTACCTGCACCGGAAACAGCTACCTGAGTAATGTTACCCTTAAAGCTGTTGCTCTCGAGGATGTTGCCTGTCCAGTCATTCAGGAACAGCATACCAATTCCACTATAGGCGATCAGATTATTCTTCAGTCGATTGGTTGTCTCAGGATCATAAGGCGAGATATCCAGGTAGATACCGGTGGCGCAATAGAGAATCTGATTGCCGACAACATCCACATCGGACGTCTCTTTAAAACCAATGCCCATCCCAGTCGGGCCTTGAGCGTGGGCGATATAGTTATTCTTCACCTGTACGCCGTCACTGTACATCAGGAAGATACCCACTGAATTGTTTTCGTAGTGGTTCTCTATCACCTCATTGTATTTCGAATACATGAAATGGAGGGAATAACGACCACCACGGGAATCATTTCGGGCAATCAGATTATCTGCCGAATACCAGACGACCATGTCCCGGGAATCCCGGATGATATTGTCTGTGATCTTGTTATTGAAACTGTACCAGAGCCGAACGGAATCACCCCGCATGCCAAGATCGAAAGGCTTGGAGGAGATACGGTTTCGCTGCACGACATTGTTCTCGGACTGCTGGAGGTCTATGCCAAACAAGGTATTGTCGATGACATTATCTTTGATGACATTGAAATTACCGCGAACCTGAACCCCCGAATCGATATCGTTGTGGGATTCACCTGAGTTGGTCAGATGCAGATTTTTCAGGGTTGCACCATCAGTATCCAGATAGATGACAGAACCCTTACCGCCGGCATCGATGGTGACCTTGCCCTGACCATCGATGGTAATGGCGCTCTCGATGGTAACGGGCCCGGCATAGGTGCCGGGCGCTGGAGTCAGCGTACCCTTTGGATCAGCCGCATCGACAAGCGCCTGGAAAGATGGATAGGCCGCCTGGCTGCTGTCCAAAGGCAGCAGCAGAAAGGCGAAACAGACCAGGACGTGCGACCAAAGCGATGGCTTCAATCACTCGACTCCTTAAACTGTTTCTTACGAACCAATGCCGCTCCAGCCAATACTACCGAAGTCAACAGCATCAAAAAGAAGCCTGTATAAGGATAAGAGTGGGTCGTAAACTGAGCCACCTTACCATCGCCAAACACAGTCGGCATGAATGGTTTGACCGAAAAAGCACCCATATCATTCAGGGTGTGGCCATACCACCAGAGCCATGCTGAGTAGTCGATGAGGAAGAAGAGAGGCAGCGCCATCGGCACCAGCACCAGCAACCAATAGAAAAAGCCATTGTTCTTGCGCGCACCGACCACCACCACCACCATCGCCGCCAACAGACCAAAGAAAACAACTTTGACCGCAGTTTCCAGAGTGGCGACCATCGGCACAATCTCTTCCTGGTTATTGAAATAGCGCCCCAGGCTTTTTCCATAGTGCCAGGACATCACCTGGAATGAACTGCCGTTCCAAGGTTCCAGCGTTTCCGACTTAGCCTGGTCAATGTCATAGGTAATCCTGAGTTGCTCAATCAGGTGTGTCTTGCCGACATCGGTTTTTTCAGCCTTTGCCTTTGCAGCCGCCACCTCAGATGGAAGGATAACCTCGACGCCGGACGCCTCCAGAGAACTTTTCAGGACACCGGTAATTCCACCGATGACGATTTCAGGCTCAGAAGATTCGCCGGACGCCTCCTGATCAAGTGAGGTCACCAGGGCAGTGACAAACCCTTCATTCTGCAGATTGAAACCTTCCTCTCCATACAGCGTGAGATACATCCAGAGGGCGATACCTAAAAAACCTGCACTCATCAGCGCCATGCGTATTTTTGGCTTGGTACAGATGAACCCCAGCAACATAACGACCATGAACGCCATCAGAAATTGACCGAAGCCTCTCTCTACAGGACCACCAGCGGCGATGGGATACATGCCGACATAGTGGTTGATGGTGTCCATCTCATGTACACAATCGAGTGCTTCATCTTCAGTAATTTCAGCCTTGTCTTGCTTTTGACAACCGTTGAAGACGCCATTCATGTGAAAATGAATTCGCACACCATCCGGAAAGGACTCTTCAGGGTAGTTAGGCGCAGTGAGAGAGACCCACCAGATCGGGCTATAGAATATGACTGCAAGCAGACCTACAGCGACCAGAGAGAGTATTGCGACTAGGAGCGTTTGCTTGTTTTGCATAATCACTGACATTTTGTTGATGAGTCCCCCGGTGAGACTCAAGGCACTTCTGGATGAAGCACCTTAAGCGACTCCCGGGGAATTTAGAGGGAGAGCCTGTACCGAATTTTGCGGACATCCGGTACAGTTGTCATTGATCAATCGTAATCAGGATTCTGCCAATCTTTGGAAGGTGCGAGATCCTTGGCGGGAACCTTCTGACGAGATACATAGTTGATGACCATCTGCATATCCTTGTCGGAGAAGCCCTTGATCTGTTTCACCATATCAGGGTTAGCATTACGGCGTTTGCCGTCACGAATCCACTCGAACTGGCGCAGCATATAAGAGTAGTGCTGACCATGGATCTTGGGGTAGAACTTGTCTTCCATGCCCTCACCATTTTCACCATGACACTGGATGCAGTTGTCGGCATAGAGTTTCTTACCCTGCTCAAACTCTGGAAACAGTTCATTCCAGGGACCCTTGCCATTGTCCGGATTCATGGGCAGCTTGGAGATGTAGTCGGTGACGTCAGCAACCAGTTGGGCAGGATTGATCTCACCTTCATGATAACCGGATACCGCCAGAATCTGTTCATCCAGCGCAAAAGGATACATGGTGGGGTTATCGCGATTCTTGGCACGAATGTCGGTCAACTGCTTAACCAGCACACTGCGATGCTGTCCGGCTAACTGTGGAAAGGTACCGTCCTTCAGTCCCCAGCCTTCCAGCAGGTGGCAGGCGGAACAGACTTCGTAGACAACTATGCCACGTGGCTTGTCGGGTGCTAGCAACATAGCCTCGGTCTTCTCACCACCCGCTTTATTCCAGTCTTTGACATCCGTTACCTGGGCATCACCCTCTGCAGCAAAGCTGCTGGCGGAAACAATCAACCCCAAAGCCAGTGAAAGGGTCGTCAATACAGATTTAACACTCATTCCAAGTTTCTCCTGTTCCCCGTTGCGGGGTACAAATACTTCTTTAATGTACGCCAGGCCGACATCACCGTCCCTTGTCTGACCGAAGGCTCAACATCCGCTTCGGCGACAGATTCTTCCAGAGTGAATATTAGCATTCATTGATATACATCAAAACCTGCACCGGACCATAAGCCCTGATGGAATTCAGTCCCGGTGCAGGTTAAATTTTGACTACTGAGTCGCGAGCCAGTCTGCGATCGCTTTCATCTCGTCATCTGAGACCAAACCCATCACACCCTTCATCGCAGCGGTTTGACCGTTATTACGTGCGCCAGACTTGATATCTTTCATCTGGTTAAAGGCGTAGTCGGCATTCTGCCCCGCCAGCTTGGGATACATAGGCATTATCGGGGTTTTGGCATCTTTACCATGACAGGACCAGCAGGTCTTTGCCTGGAAGAGCGCTGCACCATCGGCAGCTACTGCATTACCGATCGCACCAAGAGAGAGAGTAGCGGCTACTGCGGCAAAAGTGATCAATTTCAACATTGGTATTTCCTCTTTTTTCAGACAATGCGCCCCGTTTTGGGCAACATATTCCATGGGGTGGGAGTCTCTCACCGGGTAAAGGTTCCCGCATTGAGCGACATCAAATAAAAACCTTCGATGTCTAGAGTAGCTTTCACGAGAGCATTCGATTAACTATACACCTAATTTTTTGACCAAATAACCATTTAGAAACGAGAAAGGGGACCGTTAGGTCCCCTCTCCCTTTCAGGTCAATTGCTTCTCAGCAATTATTTGGCCTTTTTCACTTCGACCTTTTTGGCGCCATGCTCCTCAAGGAAGGTTTTGGCACGCAGACCCATGTCTGCGGTCTTGACCTGATACTGCCAGTGCTGACCCGCCCAAAGCGTCGCGTTCTGGTAGTCACCCTTGGCAGCATAGGCCTCAGACTTCTTCTTGGCTTCGTCTGCAAAACCGAGCTGATCGGTCGCATCCTCAACCAGTGCCACAACTTCCGGGAAGTCCTTGTAGTTATGACTGGTGATAAAGCCTACCACGGAGTTGATGATAGCCTGGGTATCGACATTGGTCTTGACCTGCTTGTCGTAATCAGCCTTGGTGTACTTCTGACCTTCTGCCATCTTCGCGCCAGTTTTGGCCACATAACCCTTGGGCTTGACCAGCAGGTAACCCTGCATCTCCAGATGAAGCGCGGAGCAGAACTCGGTGCAGTAGTAGGGATAGACACCGGCCTTATCGGCCACGAAGGTGGCGGATACGGTCTTGCCAGGCTCAATCGAGAGATTGACGTTCTGGCTGTACATGGCGAAACCATGGGTCTCGTCCTCTGCACGTTCCAGATTGGTCAGATGGATGGAGACAGTCTCACCCTCTTCGACCTCGATGATCTCAGGCGTGATGTGTGAACGGATCACAGTACCGTAGACATGAACCACGCCGTCTTTGCGTACCACTTTCTCGCGGCCAGCACGGGTCTTCCAGGGTGATTTCTTGTTGGTACGGCTGTCCCAACCAGATTTGTAGCGAACTATAGGCTTCAGCTTATCGGCCTTGATGGCTACAACGTAGTGGGGCTCACCCAGTGGCAGAGGCATATCGTAGAGCAGCTGCATCTTGTCACCGCTGATATCGATCAACTGATGGTTCTGCGGATGCAGGGGACCGACAGGATTGAAGCGATCGATGGCCAGTTTGTTGAGGGAGACCAGATACTTGCCGTCAGGGGATACGGAGTCGCCTTCCATCGACATCAAGTGACCGATATTGTAGTGGATATGGAGTTGATCCAGCACCTTGCCTTTACAGTAGTCCCACTTGGTAACCATGGAGTCCACATAGATGGAGGTGTAGACCACACACTCTTTGGAATCATACTGGGTATGCAGCGGACCAAGCCCCACCTGCACTTGGCGAGCCAACGCATCCTTCATGGCGATGATCGGGATACCATAGGGGTCTTTGCCTTCAAACTTCTTACTGTCGATGGCCTTCTTGATCTTCTCCCAGCTGTAGACCCAGGCATGGCTGTCGAGCTTACCGGAGACAATCATGTGGGTACCATCAGGGCTCACATCTACACCATGAGGACTCTTGGGCTCGGGGATCAGATAGAGCAGACCCTCTTTTACCGCCTGCTTCATGGTGATCTGGTATGCACCATTGACCTTGTGGACCTTACCGGCGGCAACCAGCTCAGCAGCCTTCTTCCAGTTGGTTACATGCAGGAAATCGGTATCCTTCTGGGAGCAACCCGCCTCGAAGGGAGGACGTCCACGTTCGATACCACCGACATAGCGCTCGGAACAGAAAGAGTTGGTGAAACCCCAACCCATTGACGGTCCTTTGCCTGCATCGGAAAGATCCTGGCTGTAGGGAGGCAGCTCAAAAGTGAAGGAGTTCTCGGGCTCAATCTTGCCCTTCTCCATATTAAACTTCCAGTAGGTCAGCGCACCACGATACTTTTCGTTGAACTCTTCCAGCGGTACATAGTCACCGCTGACCGGCGCTGCGTACTGGGAGGCCTCCATCACGTATTCTGTATTCGGGGTAACAAAAGCACCACCGTGATCGGACTTCATGAAGGGGTTGACCACAATCTGCTTGGTTTCGAAGTCGTGCAGATCGATCACCGCAATACGGGGATTGGCCTTATCATTGATGAACAGGTATTTACCGTTGTATTCGCCTTCTGTCTCGGAGAAAGCCGGATGATGGGTATCACCGTAGTTGATCAGCTTGCCATTGATCTTGCCCTGGGCCAGAACAGCCTTAGACTCGTCATCGAAGCCGTAACCCTGCCAAGGCTCAGGCGTAAACACACCGATGTATTTCAGGATACGCATTGACGGGATGCCGTAGACGATCACCTGGCCGCTTTGGCCGCCTGAACTGAAAGCCAGATACTCATCGCGTCCGCCGGTAGGCGTGTAGGTCTTGGCCGCAGCCATCAGATCTTTCTGTGTCAGGCCACGCGCCTTCATCACATCTTTGAGAGACTGCTGGGCGAAACTGCTTGAAGCCGCTCCCAGCCCAATACCCAGGCCCACAAGCGCCGTACATAACTGTTTGGTGCTTTTCTTCATTATTCCCCTTCCCCAAGTTTAGAGACAGATTGTGCTGCGCATAATACGAACACTCACACGAGGATAGTCCAAAAATGCGTCATATGACACATTGATTTTGGTCAAATAACACGGATTAGATTTTTCTATACCGGCACAAGGAAGAGATGGGATTTTAGGGTAGAACCTCAAGCAACCCCTGAGCCAACTGTTCAGCGGTAATGCCATAGACATACTTCTTTATAAAGCGACCGTCCGGCCCCAATAGATAGAGGCTGGCGGAGTGATCCATCACATAGAGGTCGGGATCAGCCACCTCCTCCTCCACCTTTTCATATTTCACCTTGAACTGGGTGGCAACACGCTCAATCATCGGCTTTGAACCTGTCACCCCGATCAACCGGGGATCAAAGTACTCTACATAGTTACGCATCACCTTAACGTTATCCCGCTCCGGATCAATGGTGATGAAATAGGGCTGTATCAACTTGGCTTTTTCACCCAGTTCATCCAGGGCCAGTGACAGCACCTGCAGGGTTGTGGGACAGACATCCGGACAGTAGGTGTAACCGAAATAGAGCAGGTGATAACCCCCGCGCATATCCCTTTCGGTCAGAGTTCCACCGAGATGGTCGGTCAGGATGAAGCGGCCACCGATACCATCCTGATCGGGAATACCATCACTATCAGCGGTGATACGCGCCTGTTCAGCCGCTTTCATATCCGCATTCAGACAGCGTTTGATGATATCCGTATGTGATCCATCAGCTGAAAATAGAGATCAGGACCCGGCTTTAGATTGATGCCCAGGCTGTCGAGTCTGCCGATGTTGACTTCCTGCCCCTGAGTCAAAAGCCCTGCATGCTCCGCAGGCATGCCCGCTTCTATCAGCAGGCACACCGCCTCGCCGTCCACGATGCGCTGCCGCACCTTGAATAATGAAGCCGCATCCCCCGGCTGGCGCGGGGAGATGCCTACATGTTCGATCACCGTCAGTGCATAGGCCTGTTCGAAATAGTGGAGAGTGTCGTAATACTGCACACCCAACCCCGCTTTCAACCCTCGATAGCCGTACTCATACTCCCGGTCGATACGGGAGAGCCGCTGCATCAGCTTGCGTCTGTTTTGCTGATAGATATGGCTTCTGGCCGGGTCAGCCTCAATCAGCAGGCGGGCAAGATCATCCAGCAGAATGATGATATTCCGGTCATCGAGCCAGAAAAACGGGTCACGTTTTGCATCATCGCCCCGCGAGAGGAGAATCTTCATGCTGTTACTCGATAAAAGCTCGATTACCCTTACCCGGGGTTCAAGCGCGGCGATCGACTCCGCCAGATGCTCCTCCAACTCCGGACCGACCCAGATGACCAGATCAGCGGCCTGCATAGCATGCTTCTGCTGGTCAGTTGGCTTGAATACAAGGGGACTCTGCTCCCCAGTCACAAGTAGCTGTGGGCCTTTTGTGCCTTCCATAAGGCCAGCTAGGATGGAGTGGATCGGCTTGATACTGACAACGACATCAAAACTGTCATCCGCAAGGAGAGTTTGTCCGGAGAAAATAAGACCGAAAGCGACACACAGAGGTAATACGTAACGTTTGAACCACATAATTTAAGATCAGCTCAAGGCTTGCTAAAAACAGTTTCAAGTTGCTGAACAGCCGCATCGACCTGTTCATTGAATGTCGGCGCACTTGGGCAGGTAGCCTGTGCAGCCATAAAACTCATGAAGGAGGTATTGGTTTCAATATCGAATAACTCTCCCAACTGCCTGCGTTTGGGAAGCGTCATCACCAGCACTCTTTTCATATGCTGGGTCTGCTCAAGATAACGGCAATGCAAGGCCACGCCGTTTAACTCTCCCAGACGTTTAATTGCAGCAAACTGCTGATCGGTCGCAGCAATAGCTGTGCTCTGACAACACAGGATCAATAACAGAAGAACTGGGATTCGGTTGAATTTCATGCAAACACTCTTACAGTAAGCGCGGCATTTTAGGGCCGACTGACCTTTCTGTCACTGTTTTAGATCAAATTCGCGGGGTGATGAAGGATTCCACGAGGCGCGTAACTGTATTAAAGGTAGGCCCGATCAAGCGTAGCGGATCGGGCATCCAGGCTTTTGCGGTACAATCCTGGTTGCCGGTTCCGCTGCGCTTGAACCTGCCTACACCAATTTTAGCCTTTAGCCTTTGACCTTTTTTCATTCAGCAGACTGGCATGGGCTGCGGCCAATCTTGCCACCGGCACCCGCGGCGCGGAACAGGAGACATAGTTCAACCCCGCCTTATGACAAAAGGCGATGGAAGCAGGATGCCCTCCGTGTTCTCCACAAATACCGACACTCAGATCGGGCTTCTTTTCACGTCCCCACTTCACCGCCAGATCCATCAGCTTGCCCACACCTTTTTCATCCAATACCTCGAAAGGATTATCCTGAAGAATACCAATCTGGTTGTACATGGGCAGAAACTTGTTTTCAGCATCCTCGCGGGAGAATGAGAAGGTGGCCTGGGTCAGATCATTGGTGCCAAAGGAGAAAAAATCCACCTCTTCCGCCAGGGTATCAGCGCGCATACAGGCACGCACCACCTCGATCATGGTGCCAAAGCGGAAGTTGAGCTTGTGTCCAAATTCCGCCTCAACTTCACCGCGAATCCGGTCAACCGCCTCTTTGACCTTTTTCAGCTCTTCAGAGGTACAGACCTGGGGCACCATGATCTGCGGATGCACCTCCAGATCCTTGGCGGCACACTCGGCGGCAGCCTCCAGGATTGCCCGAATCTGCATCGAATAGATCTCAGGAAAGGTAATTCCCAGTCGTACACCGCGATGCCCCAGCATCGGGTTGGTTTCGGTCAGAGCCCGTACCTTTTTCAGCATGGTCTCCTTCTTTTTCAGCGTCTTTTCCACCATGTCGATGTCCACGATCTGGCGCATCGAAGCCGCTTCCTGCTTTGCCTGATCAGGATCGTGCAGCAGGATCATGCTGCTGGCCAACACCTCCATGCCGCGCACCGAATTGCGCAGATGGCGCAACTGCTCCAGATCCGCCAGCAACTGCTGCTCGGATGGTAGAAACTCGTGGATCGGCGGATCGAGCAGACGGATGGTGACCGGAAACGGCGACATGACTTCAAATATCGCCTTAAAGTCGGCACGCTGCATCGGCAGCAGCTTATCCAGGGCCGCCTCACGCTGCTCATCGGTCTCCGACACGATCATTTCGATGACTACCGGCAGACGGTCGACATCATTGAACATGCGTTCGGTACGACAGAGACCTATACCCTTGGCACCATATTTGAGCGCCCGTGTGGCATCCGGTCCGGTATCGGCATTGGCCACCACTCGCAGGTAGGCCTCATCATCGGCCCAGCGCAGCAAGCGGTTCAGCTCCTCGGTGAAGTCCGGCTCCACCATCGATATCTCACCCAGATAGACATTGCCGCTACTGCCGTCGATGGTGACCACATCGCCTTCCCGGATCACCAAACCGCCGATGTGCGCTTCACGGCGCTGGACATCCACAGAGATACCCTCCGCGCCTGCCACACAGGGCTTACCCATGCCGCGGGCTACCACAGCAGCGTGAGAAGTCTTGCCGCCACGGCTGGTGAGGATACCTTCCGAAGCGAAAAAGCCGTGGATATCTTCGGGCTTGGTCTCTTCGCGCATCAAGATCACTTTCTGCCCCTGCTCTTTGCCGAAGATCTCCGCTCGATCTGCATCGAAAACGACCCGGCCACTGGCGGCACCTGGGGATGCGGGCAAGCCTTGGGCCACCGCATCCGCCTTGGCGTCGGGATCGAGACGAGGGTAGAGCATCTGTTCAAGATGGGCGGGATCGATGCGCAGCAGAGCCTGCTCCTTATCGATCAGCCCCTCCTCCACCATCTCCACGGAGGTGCGCACCATGGCAATTGCATTCATCTTTCCGTTGCGGGTTTGCAGGCAGTAGAGAGTGCCTCGCTCGATGGTAAACTCGAAATCCTGTATCTCTTTATAGTGGGTCTCCAGTTTTTCGCGCAGCTCCGCAAGCTGCCGCGCCATCTCCGGCATCTCTTCCGTAAGATGGTCGATGGGTTTCGGCGTACGGATACCCGCCACCACATCCTCACCCTGAGCATTGATTAGATACTCGCCATACAACTTGTTCTCACCGGTACCGGGGTTACGGGTGAAACCAACGCCGGTGGCGGAGTCGTCACCCCGATTGCCGAAGACCATGGTGCAGACGTTGACCGCAGTACCGTTGGCCATATCAGGTGTGATATTGAATTCACGACGGTAGTCCACCGCCCGCTTGCCACCCCAGGAGCCGAATACCGCTTTGATGGCAATCTCCAGCTGATCGTATGGGTCTTCCGGAAAGGGTCGTCCGGTATGATTTTCAAAGACCGTCAGAAAACGTTCGCAAATCTCTTTCAGGTCATCTCCGGAGAGCCCCACATCTTCTGTAACATGAGCCTTCTGTTTTACCTGCTCAAACTCCGCATCGAAGAGTTCGTCGGGCACATTGAGGGCGACCTTGCCGAAGAGCTGGATGAAGCGGCGATAGGCGTCATACCCGAAACGGGCGTCACCGGTCTGTTCGATTTCACCCAGCAGGGTCTCGGAGTTAAGCCCCAGGTTAAGGATGGTGTCCATCATGCCCGGCATCGACATCGCAGAGCCGGAACGCACAGAAACCAGCAGTGGGTTATTTGCGTCGCCGAAGCCCTTGCCGGTGGCCGCTTCGACCCGCTTCATGTGTTCTCTCACATCGTCCATCAGGCCGTCAGGCAGCTGCCGGGTTTCGTTTGCGAGATAGTCGAGACAGGCCTCGGTGGAGATGACGAAGCCGGGCGGCACATTGAGACCGAACTGGGTCATCTCGCACAGATTCGCACCTTTGCCGCCCAACAGCTGTTTGTTCTTGCCGTCACCTTCTTCGAAAGAGAAAACCTGTCTTTTTCCACTCATTTACTTCCTTCCTTTGTCGGGAGGCGGAACCTGCTCCACCCTAATTGAATCATCCGGGTATGATAGCCCTTTTTTGTTGCCGAACCATTACCGAATTCACCCGGAACACAGCGGGATGACCCTATTATCGGGTCATGGTCATGGCGCTTTATTCTAAGAGGAACTGAAGACAGATTCAGCAATGAAGAGTAGACTTTTATGCGGTTTTTGTAGCGGCTTTTCAGCGTTTAAAAGAGTTCTATATCCCCTTCATAATTTTCAACCTCAGCATCACTATCCGCTGTCTGACTGAGGGTGAACGCCTCGACCAGATGCTCCTGTTTCTCCCGGACCCCTTTGATGTTCGATAGCACATTGGTCAGGGCGTAGTAAATGCTCTCACCTGAGTCAATACGTTCCATCGCATCCTCGATCGCTGTATCGATCTGCGTCAGTAGATACTCTTCCTGGTCTTCCTCAAGCCCCATGCCCAATAGGTCGTAGTTAATTCGCTCCGCCATCTTTCGTAGCAGTTCACTACTCTCTTTCTGTTTGTCCAGCATACCTCGGGCAAGATAGTAGAGTTTTGTCCGGATATCGCCAAAGGCCTTCAACAGATCCCGGCTCTGCTCCACCAGGGCCAACTCGACACTTATGGTGCTGTTTTTCGTATTAACCGTAGATAGTACTATCGGCAGGAGATCCTTGATTCGTCCATAGCGCTCAGGATCATCAAGCGGCATGTTTTTTACCAGCAGACTGAGCGTGGGGTAGTTGACGATGGTATTGATCCCAAAGTCAAAAAACCGCTTCTCCCTGTCCGCCATCTCGATCAGTTCCTTCTCCAGCGGACTGATACTGCCCTCCGATGAGAACCAAAAACTGGAACCGCCATCCATGATCATCAGACAGCACTCCAACTGCAGATGAGCGGTCACCCCCAAAAGCCCCTCGGCCAGCTCCTCGTAGGTTTTGTAGGTGTAACTTTTCTCAACAAACTGCACAGTCATGCCCAGATCGCTGGTCCCAGTCATCGCAATATAGGCGGTTTTCTGCGCCAACTCGTACTGCGCCTGCAACGCCAGCTGATCTTCCCTGTATTTAATCAGCACACCGATGCGGGCAATCAGATTCTCCGCTTCAAAAGGCTTTACGAGATAGTCGTCTCCGCCCATCTCGTAGCCCAGCATCCGTTCCCTCAGAGAGCTGTGGGAGGAGAGGAAGATAATCGGGACATTCTTGGTTGCTTCTGTATGGCGCAGATGATCGCATACCTCGTAACCATTGAGGCCTGGCATCTCAACGTCAAGAAGAACAATATCGGGAATTTGGCGCTGTGCCTCGGCAAGCCCCTCCTCGCCGTTTTCTGCGAACCTCGGCACCATACCTGCCGATTCCAGGGTACTGAGGATAATCTTGCGACTTATCTTGTCGTCATCTATCGCAAGTATGTCTACAGACGCATCCATTAGTATTTAAAAGTACCCAGTGATTCCATCATGCTATCCCCATCCCAGCACAGATCTCGCCATAACCGGGCGAATCCATATCTATCTAACGGCAGTAAAAACTGAAACTGAAACTGAAGTCTGATCCTTATTCTATATTGTGCTGAATCGGTGAAAAAACACCCTCCACCTTATCTGAACCATCCGGTTATAATAGGTGGTTTTTGCGACCAACCATCACGAAACCCATGGACAAGACCTACGATCCCCACGCCATAGAACAACACTGGTACCAAACCTGGGAGGAGCGCGGCTACTTTGCGCCCAAAGACGAAGGGAATGATGCCTACTGCATCATGATCCCGCCACCCAATGTCACCGGCAGACTGCACATGGGTCACGCCTTTCAGGACACCATCATGGATGCCCTGACCCGTTTCCACCGCATGAAGGGGGAACGCACCCTCTGGCAGGCGGGTTCTGATCATGCGGGCATCGCCACACAGATGGTGGTGGAACGTCTGATCAATGCCGAAGGTGAGACCCGTCACGACTATGGGCGGGAAAAATTCATCGAGCGGATCTGGGACTGGAAGGAGCACTCAGGCAATACCATTACCCGCCAACTGCGGCGCATGGGTTCGTCCCTCGACTGGAAGCACGAGCGCTTCACCATGGATGATGGTCTCTCGGATGCGGTAAAAGAGGTCTTTGTCCGCCTCTATGAAGAGGGACTGATCTACCGCGGCAAACGTCTGGTCAACTGGGATCCGGTATTGCATACCGCCGTCTCCGATCTGGAGGTGCTCTCCGAGGAGGAGAGCGGCCACATGTGGCACATGCGCTATCCCCTCTCCAACGGCCAGGGCCACTTGGTCGTCGCCACCACCCGGCCGGAGACCCTGCTCGGCGACTGCGCGGTGGCGGTCAATCCCAGTGACGAGCGCTACAAGCACATGATCGGCGAACTGTTGGAGCTGCCGCTGACCGGCCGCAGGATCCCCATCATCGCTGACGAAGAGCATGTCGATCCCGAGTTCGGCACAGGCTGCGTGAAGATTACACCGGCCCACGACTTCAACGACTACGCGGTCTGGCAGCGCCACCGGGATGAGAAGATTATCTCCGAAGAGCCCCACGGCGGCCTGATCAATATCTTCACCGTCGATGCGGCCATCCGTGACAATGAGGAGGATGAGGACAACCTGATCCCGGCAGCCTACATCGGCATGGACCGCTACGCTGCGCGCAAGCAGATCGTGACTGACCTGAAGGCCCAGGGACTGCTGGAGAAGATCGACGATCACAAGCTGATGGTACCCAGGGGCGATCGTTCCGACGCGGTTATCGAACCCTTTCTCACCGACCAGTGGTACGTCAAGGTAGCTCCACTGGCGAAACCGGCCATCGAGGCGGTGGAGAACGGCGACATCAAATTCGTGCCAGACAACTGGAAAAACACCTATTTCGAATGGATGCGCAACATCCAGGACTGGTGCATCAGCCGCCAGATCTGGTGGGGCCACCGTATTCCAGCCTGGTACGACGATGCCGGCAATGTCTATGTCGGCCGCTCCGAGTCAGAGGTCCGCAAACAGCACAATCTGGCGGACGACTACCCGTTGCGCCAGGATGAGGATGTGCTCGATACCTGGTTCAGCTCCGCCCTCTGGCCCTTCTCCACCCTGGGCTGGCCCGAGGATACCGAGAGGGTAAAGGCTTTCTACCCCACCTCGGTGCTGGTCACCGGATTTGACATCATCTTCTTCTGGGTCGCCCGCATGATCATGATGGGCATAAAGTTCATGGACGATGTGCCTTTCAAAGAGGTCTACATACACGGTCTGGTGCGCGACTCCCACGGCGACAAGATGTCGAAATCGAAGGGCAACGTGCTCGACCCCATCGATCTGATCGACGGCATCGAGCTGGAGCCACTGGTGGAGAAACGCACCAGCGGCATGATGCAGCCGCAACTGGCGAAGAAGATCGAACAGGCAACCCGCAAGGACTTCCCTGACGGCATCCCCAGTTTCGGCACTGACGCCATACGCTTCACCTTTGCCGCACTGGCCTCCCGTGGCCGCGACATCAAGTTCGACCTGGGACGCGTCGAAGGCTACCGCAACTTCTGCAACAAGCTGTGGAACGCCACCCGCTACGTGTTGATGAACACCGAAGGCGAAGATACCGGCAAAGGTTCATCGGAGATCGAACTTTCAGTCGCCGACCGCTGGATCACCACCCAACTGCAGTCCACCATTTCTGCGGTAACCCAATCGATCGACAACTACCGTTTCGACCACGCTGCCCAGGCGATCTACGAGTTTACCTGGAACAACTACTGTGACTGGTACCTTGAACTCTGTAAGCCGGTATTGACGAGCGATACCTCCTCGGATGCCGCCGATGCACAGGGAAGTGCGAGTGTCGCGGAAGACAGGAAGTTGGAAGCGACCAAACGCGGTACCCGCCGCACCCTGGTTCAGGTTCTGGAGACCCTGCTTCGCCTCATTCATCCGATCATGCCCTTCATCACCGAGGAGATCTGGCAGAGGGTCGCGCCAATGACCGACGCACAGGGTGACACCATCATGCTGCAGGGCTATCCGGTGGCTGATCAATCACAAATCGACGAGAGTGCTGTCGCCGAAATGGAGTGGACCATGCAGTTCATTCTCGGCATTCGCAAGATCAAGGGTGAGATGAACATCTCGCCCGGCAAGCCAGTTCCAGTGCTGTTGGCGAATGCCACCGAACAGGATCAGACCTGGCTCACCTCCAACCGGCGTTACCTCGATTTCCTTGCCCGCACAGAGTCGGTGGAAGTCCTGCCTGCCGGAGAGGCCGGGCCGGAGTCCGCCACTGCGCTGGTGGGCGAAATGAAAGTGTTGATCCCCCTTGCCGGTCTGATCGACAAAGACGCGGAGATCAAACGCCTGGAGAAAGAGATCGGCAAACTGCAGGGGGAAGTGGAACGCACCGGAAAAAAACTCTCCAACCCCAACTTTGTAGACAAGGCACCGGCGGCCGTAGTGCAGAAAGAGAAGGACAAGATGGAGGTCGCCCGTAAGGCACTTGAGGATTTGCAGGCACAGGCAGAAAAGATTCAGGCGTTATGAAGCCGTCAGAACACCATGTCGCGGTGCTTGGCGCCAGTTCAAAACCACACCGTTACGCCAATCAGGCGGTTAAACTGCTGAACGAACTCGGCTATGAAGTCACACCTGTACACCCGAAACTGGAGAGCGTCGAAGGTCTGCAAGTATTTCCATCATTAGGGAAGATCTCAAAAACCATCGACACTCTGACCCTCTATGTCGGGCCACAGCGTCTGGCGCCCATGTTCGATGAGATCGTCAACGCAGCACCCGGCAGGGTGATCTTCAATCCGGGCACCGAATCCCAAGACCTCATGTCACGTCTGGACAAGGCAGGCATCGAGTGGCTGGAGGGCTGCACCCTGGTAATGCTGAAAACCGGCAGTTTTTGACTGCCTAATGGGTACTGCCAAAGGATGGATCGTTTGCATCACCTGGTACCTGTATACCGGCAATATGGCTGGCCTGGTTAACCGGGCCACCGGGAAACAGTTGATAGAGCCATTTTTTCCCGCCATCCTCTGCAAACTCTTCCATCAACGCCTTTGTAATCTCCCGCGCCTTGGCTTTCTCCCCTCGTCCGCGATAGTAATCACGTACGAAGAGGACAACATCCCAATGATCATTACTCAATGCGATACCCAGCTCCTGGGCTCTTGCAACTGCCGCATCTTCTGACCAGGGAGCCAATTCCAGCAGGTTGCCATCCGGGTCATTCTGAATCGAGGCAGGGCTACGTATGTGCTGCAGTATATCCGACATGCTCATCTCCTCCTTTGATGTTATGAGAGGAAGTATAGATCAGCACCTGTCCCTGACAGCCAACAGTTACCCTGCTATTGACAGGGCAATTGTTACTGCCGATCAACACCCAATGGCATGTTGGATTCGTAGGCATGATCAAGCGCAGCCGATCAAGCATCCTTGGAATAAGGCACCCGGAAGAAAACCGCGTACAGAACCGGGACAAAGAGCAGTGTCAGCAGCGTCGCAAAACCCAGTCCTGCCATGATGGTAATCGACATATTGACGAAGAAGACATCAGAGAGCAGCGGGATCAACCCCAGAATGGTGGTGGCGGCTGCCATCAATACCGGACGCAACCGACTGACCGTGGCGTCCAGAATTGCCGCCAAATGCTCTTTGCCATCATCGATCTGCTGGTCGATCTCATCGATCAAAACTATGGCATTTTTGATCAGCAGACCGATGAGACTCAATGCGCCGAGCAGAGACATAAAATCAAAGGCACCGTCGAAACCAAGCAGTCCGGCTGTGATGCCGACAATGGCCAGTGGCACTGTCAACCAGATGATCAGCGGCTGACGCACCTTGGCAAACAGCAGGATACTGACCAGAATCATCATGATGAAACCCGCCGGCAGCACTTTGGAGAGTCCCGCTTGGGCATTCGCGGAGTCTTCATATTCACCACCCCAGGAGAGTTCGTAACCTGACGGCAATTCTATCGTTTCAATCTTTGCCCGCAGACGGTTGAACAGCGGCGTCGCCAATTCACCCGTTGGATTACAAGCCGCAATGATGGTCTGAATCCGGTTGCGCCCTCGGATCACTGTGTTCTCGAAAACCGTCTCGAAACCACTCACAACCTGTGCCACAGGCACCGCCTTCTGTAACGCAGGACTCCAAACCTGGATATCCTGAATATTGGCCACGTCCGCACGCTCATCGACCGGTGGTCGAAGCTTGATCGGCAACATCCGGATACCATCCCGATAGACACCCACGTTTTTGCCTTCAAACGCAGACTTCAGTGCGATAGCAAGATCATGGCGAGTGATACCCAACTGTCGCCCCACCTTTTCATTGAAGAGCGGACGGATGAGTTCCACCGGCTGGCGCCAATCGTCGTTGATCTCTTTGGCCTCTGCATCCTGCCGCATGATCGCCTTTGCCTGTTCGGCCAAGTCACGCAGGACTGCTGCATCCGGTCCGTGGAAACGCGCCTCGATCTTGCCATCACGGCCTGGACCGATGCGGAAAGGTTTGATAATAGGATCGAGCTCGGGAAAATTGTCGCGCATATAGGCTGCGACAGCCGGCCAGACACGGGAGATCTGTTCCAGTTCTTCTGTCTGCACGATGATCTGCGCATAGGCCGGACTTGCCTCTTTGGGCTCATAGGTCAACGCAAACCGGGCATCGCCACCGCCCACCAGCGTGGTTGTCTTGACCACACCCGCCTGACTGCGAAGAAATTCAGCAATCTTCAGGGCATCATCACGAGTCTCCCGAATGTCGGTTCCCTCTGGTTCCCAGACATCGACGAAAAACATCGGTGTATTGGCGCTGGGGAAAAAGGCGTTTTTGATATAACCGAATCCCAGCACTGCGCTCACAAATAGGCTAATCACGACAATAACCGCCAGCCAGCGCGCCTTGATGACCGCTTTCAGAAGGGTTCTGAAGAGTTTGAAGAAGCCTTTATCATAGGGATTGTCTGCAGCGCCATCCCCACCTTTTTTCGGACGCATGAAGAGCGCACACAAAAGCGGCGTCGTACTGATTGCCGTCACCCAGGAGAGCGTCAGGGAGATCAGGATCACATAGAAGAGTGAGCTGGCAAACTCACCGGTATTATCGCTGGAGAGACCTATCGCGGAAAATGCAAGAATACCGATAACGGTGCCCCCCAGCAGCGCCCAGATGGTCTTTCCCACCGCCTCTTTTGCCGCCTGGGTTGCCGGCATACCCGACTGGATACGGACCAGCATGCCCTCCGCCACCACAATGGCATTATCCACCAGCATACCCAGCGCGATAACCAGTGCACCGAGCGAGATTCTCTGCAGTTCGATACCGTACAACTCCATCACAAGCAGCGTGCCCGCAACGGTGATCAGAAGTACCGCTCCAATTATCAGCCCCGATGTCAGTCCCATGAAAAGCAGCAGGACTGCAATCACTATGCCGATTGCCTGGCCCACACTGACGATAAAACCGTTAACGGAATTGTTAACTTCGGTGGGCTGATCATAAATAATATTCAGATCCATACCGACAGGAATAATCGATTGCAGCTCATGGAACCGTTGCACCAACGTCTCACCCACCGCAACGACATTTTCGCCACCACGCATGGATATACCCATGGTAAGTGCAGGCCTTCCATTGAAATAAATCAGTTTACCGGGGACTTCCTCATAGGCACGATGGATAGTGGCGATATCCTTCAGATAGATCAGTTTCCTGTTATCCGAGCTGATGAGCAGATCGCCGATCGCCTGCACTGAGTCAAACTCACCCGTCGGGTGGATGCGGATATAGTCGGGACCCACCCGCACCTTGCCTGCATCCTCGACCACATTCTGAGACTGCAGGACGCTGCCGATCTGTTCCAGGGAGATACCCAGTTCGCCCATACGGGTGCGGGAGATCTCCACATAAACCACTTCCGGCTGCTCACCACCGATGACGATCTTCTTGACCCCCTCCACCAGCACCAGTTGCTTCTTTAGATCGTCCGCCACATCCTTGAGATCGCGATAGGTATAACCCTCCCCCTGCAGGGCAAGGTAGATACCATAAACATCACCGAAATCATCGATGATGATCGGACCCTGGACCCCCGGCGGCAACTTGTGTTTCATGTCGGCGATCTTGCGCCGCAGCTCATCGTAGATGTCGGGAAAATCCTTCGCCTTATACTCGTCCTTAAACTCGACATTGAGATCGGACATGCCCGGCCGCGCAATAGACATCTTGATGCGTTTCAGCTGCCCCATCAGCTGAAGTGCCTCCTCAATATGATAGGTCACCTCATCCTGCACCTCTTGGGCGGTGGCGCCGGGATAGAAGGTGATGATCTTGGCCTGTTTGATGGTGAAGTTGGGGTCTTCCAGTTTGCCCATCTTCTCGAAGCCGTAGAATCCACCCGCCACCATGATGATGACCAGCAGCCAGGAGACGACTTTCTTCTCTATCGAATATTCACCGATGTTCATTAGCTGATTCCTGTCAGTCCGTCGGGCCGCTGCTACTGTTTGTCCATGACGGGAATATCCTCCGCCCTGGGCTCAGCCTGCTCGGTCTGTTTCATCAGCGTCACTTTCATGTTTTCGGCAAGATAGGCTGAACCTGCGGTAACGATCCGCAATCCCGGCTCTACCCCATCCGTCACCTCGATCTCGGCACCCCTCATACGTCCCAACGAGACCTTTCGCGCTGTAACCGTCATCGAGGTCTCATCCACAACCCAGACCCGGGAGTCGAGCTTGCCATTAGCGGAAACCGCGTTGACGGGCACGAAGTGGACCACTTTCTCTTCCAGCGCCTTGGTGAGATCTGCAGTGACGTTGGCGGTCATACCCGGCAACACGACAAGCTCGACCGGTGCCGGCATGGTATAGGTCACCTGAAAAGTCTGGGTTTTGGCATCTGCTTTGGTAGCAATCTCCTTGAACGCCAGATCGAAGCGTTTGTCCGGCACCGTATCGAAAGCGGCCCAGACAGACACTTTGCCAGCCTTCTTCGCATCTGTTTTGGCGGGGGTGAGTCGCAAGATCAGATTTTCCGGCACGTCGAACTTGACCTCCAATTGGGTATTGTCCATCAGGGAAAAGACTGTCTGCTTGGCCTGCACCTCTTCGAACTGCTGTATATAACGCCTGGCGACGCTGCCATCAAAGGGCGCCTTCAACTGTGTGTAGCGCAGATCAAGGCGCGCCTTTTCCAGCCCAGCAGAAGCGCTTTTGAATGAGGCTTCGATCTTGTCGTAGTCACGCCGGGAGATATGTCCCTTCTCCACCAATCCCTTGGCACGATCAAAATCTTTTTTCGTATTGTCATAAGTCGCCTGACGGTCCTTCACGACCACTTGGTAGTCTGTGGCATCGAGTTTCGCCAATAGCTGCCCCTTCTTGACCCGCTCGCCCTCTGCAACTTCCAGCTTAATTACTTTGCCGGGTACCCGGAACGAGAGTTCCGCCTTGTGTTCCGCATCAATCCGTCCGGGAAAGTTTCGTACCCCTCCCCGTGCCGGTGCTGCAACAACCAGAGACTTGACCGGCCGTGCGGTTGCCTCCGTCGTTGGGGCTTCCTTCTGCGCACAGCCTGACAGAGAGATAAACACAACTGTAGTAAGGAAAATCGTGGGCAAACGCAGCATCTCTTTCTTCATCTTATTGATGTCCATATTTATTGCGTAACAATTGGCGATGGGATAATAAATCTTAGCATATAACACAATTCATACCGGTGCAGCGGTAATCCCCCACCCTCTCAAACTTTTGCTCTACCCACTGCTTTTCAGAATTATGCAGATAAATGTCTGTCAGCAACAAAACAGAAACTGGCATGGAATCGGAAAACCGTTCCCCAGGTTGGGATTTCTATTACTCAGATTAGGTTTTTTGGAGTCAATCCCTGTCATTCAGTGAACTAGATTCCATTTTCGCATGAAGAAATCGCACGACTTTCCGATAATGAGAAACAAGGTCAATTATGGAGTCAGTAACGTAATGGGTATTGATAGAATCAGCCGATGTAATGGCACAGGATCCACAATGCTGCTGATGGCGGCGGCAGTATTTCTTTTTTTGTTCGTTGCCGGTGTCCCGGCTTTTAGTCAGCTGAACGAAAATGAAACCACGGCCAAAGAGGTCGGCTCCATGACAGACCACCTTCAGTTCGCACATCAGGAAGCGATTCGCCGTGGGCTTCCTGTCACTGTCTGCGCATCGGGCGACGGGGAAACCTGTAACGATGCGGGAAACTGGGAAGAGGGCTGTATCGTCTTCATCGAAGTGGATGGCGCACAAGGCGATCTCGGCAGCAGCGACATTGTGTTGAGCAGTTTCCTCAACAGTGGAGATCATCTGGGCTTGCAGAGCAACCTCGCTTACATCCAATACCAAGCCGATGGAAGCATTGTCCTTTATTGATACGCCGCCGCTAAAGTAGGCCGGTTCAAGCGCAGCGGAACCGGCAACCACTTCTGCTTCGGCACTTGATGTTGCCCGATCCGATGCGCTTGATCAGGCCTACGCACACTTCATTTTTACAATGGAATAGAGGCGTGCTGTCAGCCTCTTATTCTGACAGAGCCAATGCAGCTGCCCTGTCCATCAACCAGGTAGCTTCGTCGGCCAAGGTAGCCGGCACACCACCAACTTCAAGCGCCCGCCGCACCGCATCGGCTTTACCGTCACCCTCCACCATCATCAGGGTATGTTTCACCGACCTGACAACGGCAGGGGTAATGGTCAAGCGTTGCGGTGGCGGTTTACTGCCGACCACCGGAATGATCCGTCGCTGCCACTCTTCCAATGCATCCGAATCGGGAAACAGAGAGGCCGTATGTCCATCCTCTCCCAAGCCCAACAGTAGGATGTCGATCTGTTCCGGCAGAATCGCCTCGTATGCTTCGGCAGCGGTTTCAGGATCATCTTCGCCATGCATGCGATGTAGTATCAGGTCATCCGGCAGACCACGGGGAAAGAGTGCCTCAACCGCCGCCCGATAGTTGCTGGCCTCATGGGTTGGAGGCACACAGCGTTCATCGCCGAAGAAGATCGTCATCTTCTCCCAGGGAATCTCCTGCTGAGAGAGTTTTCGATAAACCGGCATCGGTGTTCCACCCCCTGCCAACATCAGATGACAACGTTCGTTATGCTGTAACACTGTTTCAATGGTATCCAGAATCCACTGTGATGCAGTGAGAACAAAACGCGCACCGTCAACAATGATTCTCTCTCCCGCCACCTAAACGATCTCCCGCCATTTTCGTTCGTATCGGTGCATAAGTTTATCGGCCTCCACAGGACCCGCGCTGCCTTCAGCATAGAAAGCCGGATAGCGATCTGTCACCCGTTCCCAGGCCTGCAGAATCGGTGTTACGAATCGCCAGGCATGCTCCACCTCGTCACGGCGGGCAAACAGGGTGGCATCGCCGCGCATGGCATCAAGCAGCAAGCGCTCATAGGCATCTTTGATCGGATGGTTATAGGCATCTGAGTAGCTGAAATCCATCTCCACTGTACCCACCTGCAGTGAATCCCCCGGCTGTTTACTTATGATTTTGAGATCGATCCCCTCATCCGGCTGGATACGGATCGTCAACACATTGGAGTCGAGTGTCTGGCAGACATCGTCACGCCCAAAAAGACAGTGCGGCACAGGACGGAAAACGACAGAGATCTCCGTCATCCGCGCTTTGAGATGCTTACCGACCCGTAACATGAAGGGCACCCCCTGCCAGCGCCAGTTGTCGATAAAACACTTGAGTGCTACATAGGTGGGGGTGCGGGAGTCCTTGTCGACATTCTCCTCATCACGGTAACCCCGGTACTGACCAAACACGACATTTTTTTCAATATCATCACCGGATATGGGACGCAGGGAACGCAGCACTTCAACCCGTTTATCACGAATATCGTCCGCCGCAAAAGAGATCGGCGTCTCCATGACGCAGAGCGACAGCACCTGCAACAGATGGCTCTGCACCATGTCCCGAACCACCCCGGTCTGGTCATAGAAGCGCCCCCTTCCCTCGACACCAATCGACTCCGCCGCAGTAATCTGGATATGGTCGATATATTTTCGGTTCCAGAGAGGTTCGAAGATGGTGTTGCCGAAACGGGTCACCAGGATATTCTGCACTGTCTCCTTACCGAGATAATGGTCGATACGGTAGACCTGACTCTCATCCAGCACTTCGCCAACAATACGGTTGAGCTCCTGAGCCGAGGTCAAATCCCTGCCGTAGGGCTTCTCCATGATCACCCGTGACCAGGGGGTTTCATCACTACTATCGTAAAGCAGTCCCGTCTCCTGCAGACGATGCAGTATCTGCGGTGCCGCCGCGGGTGGTGTAGCCAGATAGAAGAGCCGGTTGCCACCTGTACCAAAACCCTGCTCCAGAACATCGATTCGTTCCCGTAATGCATTGTAGCCTTCAGGATCCTCAAACGACCCGCGCACATATTCTATGCGTTTCGAAAAGCTCTGCCAGATCAGCGGGTCGACGGGCTGCGTACGGGAGTATTCCCTGACCGCGCTCTCCAATATTGCCCGAAACGCTTCACTCTCCTGCTCGGTTCGGCTGTAGCCGATGACCGCAAACTGTTCATCAATCACGCGTTCACAAAGGAGATTGTAGAGCGCCGGTATCAGTTTACGGCGAGTCAGATCTCCAGCCGCACCGAAGATGACCAGAAGACAGGGAGTCGATCTATCCGCCTGTAGAAAAGGTTCCCCGGCCTCCGGCCGTATTGCATAGTCAACGGGTAACACCGATATATTTCCTCTATCTGATTACTCTGTAAAAGCAGGCTGCTCCAAGTATGCAGGACCGTTACCGCCCACTCCGAATCGCTGTAAGCAGATCATAATGCGAAGGCAGTTTCTGTTTCAGTTGGCGTTTGATCTCTGCTATATGGTTGGAAAAACGCATCCAGTCACTTTTTACAAGGAAACGTTCAGCCGGAAAATGGCGTCCCTCGAAATAACCTTTACCAAGCAGGACATAGATATAGTTCCAGTGGCTGAAAAGAAATTTGCCCTCGACATCATGAGGTGACGGCATGAATGATTGCCACATCTCAAGATTTTCCCGCAGTTTGTCCGGCAGATCTATATCCTCACGGGCGGCTACCCAGAAAGGCTCGGTACGGTTGGAAGTGTAGTAGGTCATGACGATGAAAGAGAGAATCTCATTATACATCCGGTTCATGACTTCATTGAAGCGGTCTACTGTCTTCTGCTCGATGCCCTGCTCAGGAAAGTAGGTCAACAACATGCGCGCCGTCATCTCTATGGTGTAGATCGCAGATGCCTCCAACGGTTCCACAAAACCGGCGGAGAGACCGGTGGCGATACAGTTTTTAACCCAAGTGTTGCGTACGCGGCCTACCCGCATCTTGATCACCGGTGGCGTCCTTTCCCGCAGGGATTCATCGCCGATGTGTCTGATAAGTTCATCCAATGCCTCATCATCGGAGATGAAACGGCTTGAGTAAACATAACCCGTGCCCATTCTGCTGTAGAGTGGTACATCGAAAGTCCAACCCGCCTTCATCGCCGTTGCGGTGGTGCAGGGAGCAAGTCTCTTAGGATCTTCATGGGGATGAGGGATAGGGATGGCCCTGTCACACAGCAAGTGGTTACCAAATTCGTTATAGGGCTCTTTCAACACCTGCTGCAATATACGCCCGCTGAAACCGGTACAATCGATCACCAGTTTTACCGGCACACGCCCCTTCTCTTTCAGGTTGAGTGCCGTGATATAGCCGTTCTCATCCTGTTCCGCGTCCACCATCTCGTCCAGGATATGCACGACCCCCCTTTTTTTCGCAATATTTGCGACCTGCCTGGAAAAGTCGTGGGCGTGCAGATGGTAGGTATAGGGTACGGGGCTCTCGTAGTCCTTTGCGCCTATCAATTTTGGGCCAAGCAGGTTTTCCACCACCATCTGAGTCGGCATGATGCTATCGACAAAACTGCTCGCACCTGGTGCTTTGCCATATTTTTGGTAGTAATAACCTGTTTCAAAACCACCGACGTATCCACCCACGTTAAAGGGATTCAAGTGAGTCTTCGACCTCGTGAAAGATTTTGGGACATCCCAGTCCCCAAAATCGACTCGGCCTTCGACAGCCTGTTTGTGCCCCGGCCGTCCCGGTCACTGGCACTACGCGA